>JBEEIJ010000123.1:0-10712 GCA_041169905.1 Pseudomonadota bacterium
AAGAAATCGGATGTCCCGCCCGACAAGACGGCTTCCCAACCGGGGATGCTGTGGTTCAGGAAATTGCGTGCATAAGCGATGACGGCCGCGCCGCGTGTCGCGTCATAGCCACCTGCGCGGGCAGGCGGGGCATCGAGCGCATCGGTACCATATAAGGCATCATACAGGCTGCCCCAACGGGCATTGGCGGCGTTCAAAACGAAGCGGTCGTTCAGGCTCGGCACAACAAGCTGCGGCCCCGCTATCGTCGCGATTTCCGCGTCGACATTTTGCGTGCCAATGGCGAATGGAGCTGGTTCGGCAACAAGATAACCAATGTCGCGCAAAAATGCCTGATAGGCCGGCATATCGCTGATTGGTCCGGGATTGGCCTTGTGCCAAGCATCGATTTGGGTTTGCAGCGCGTCGCGCTTGGCGAGCAGTGCGCGGTTCACCGGCACAAACCGCGCCAGAATATCGGAAAGCCCCGACCATAAAGCGTCGGCAGCTATGCCCGTGCCCGACAGCGCGCGGCTTTCAACGAAAAGCGCGAGTTCATCGGCGACCTGCAGGTTTGCGCGGGTTACATATTCAGTCATGACTTTGGCTCCAGTGGGACATGGTGCCTGGGGAGAAATTTTTGGTGTTGCCGTCTCCCTAGCGATAGTTTGGACGGTGCAAAAGTGTTTAATTGTGGGTAGCGGATGGCTCCTGAAACGGACCAAGCATCTTGTTGAAAAGCCATGGGGCCGTTTGCGATATGGGCGACCGTCACGTTGGCGAGACGTGCTGTGATGATCGTCGATGTTCCTCTTTCTGGGGCTTTGGCAGTTGTGGGAGTTGTCGAACCCCGCCTAAGCTGTTAGGCGCGCGGCGGATATTCAGCTTCGGAAAATGATATGACCAAAGACAGCGTTAAAAAAGTCGTCCTCGCATATTCGGGCGGGCTCGACACCAGCGTCATCCTGAAATGGCTACAGGTGGAATATGGCTGCGAAGTCGTCACCTTCACCGCCGATTTGGGGCAGGGCGAAGAGCTTGGGCCAGCACGTGACAAGGCTGTGCTGATGGGCGTGCCGGATCACCATATCTACATCGATGATCTGCGCGAAGAATTTGTGCGCGATTTCGTTTTCCCGATGATGCGCGCCAATGCGCGTTATGAAGGCGACTATTTGTTGGGCACATCGATTGCCCGTCCGCTCATTTCCAAGCGGTTGATCGAGATTGCCGCCGAAACCGGCGCGGACGCGATTGCGCATGGCGCAACGGGCAAGGGCAATGATCAGGTGCGGTTCGAACTTTCGGCTTATGCGCTGAACCCCGACATCAAGGTGATTGCGCCATGGCGTGAGTGGGACCTGACGAGCCGGACACGGTTGATCGAATGGGCGGAGCAACACCAGATCCCAGTGCCCAAGGATAAGCGCGGCGAAAGCCCGTTTTCGACCGACGCCAATCTGTTGCACACCTCGTCCGAAGGCAAAGTGCTTGAGGACCCGTGGGATGAGACACCCGATTATGTCTATTCGCGTACCGTCAATCCAGAGGATGCGCCCGACACACCTGAATATATCACCATCGATTTTGAAAAGGGCGACGGCGTCGCGCTGAACGGCGAAGCGATGTCGCCCGCGACCTTGCTTGCTGCGCTGAATGATCTTGGTCGCAAGCATGGCATTGGCCGCCTTGATCTGGTCGAGAACCGCTTTGTCGGCATGAAATCGCGCGGCATGTATGAAACACCCGGTGGCGAGATTTATGCCCGAGCCCATCGCGGTATTGAAAGCATCACGCTCGATCGCGGCGCAGCGCATCTGAAAGATGAGCTGATGCCGAAATATGCGGAGCTTATCTATAATGGCTTCTGGTTCTCGCCCGAGCGCGAGATGCTGCAAGCCGCGATTGACCATTCACAGACGTTGGTGTCTGGCACCGTGCGGCTGAAGCTGTATAAGGGTCTGGCGAGTGTCGTTGGCCGCAAATCGCCGAACAGCCTGTACAGCGAAAAGGTTGTGACGTTTGAAGACGACGCTGGCGCTTATGACCAAAAGGACGCGGCGGGCTTCATCAAACTGAACGCACTTCGCCTGCGCTTGCTGGGGCAGCGTAAAGCGTAATATCATAGAGAAAACGTCATCCTGAACTTGTTTCCGGATAACATGCAACGATGACGCGTCATCCTGAAACAAGTTCAGGATGACGATTATTGGTTATTTCGCCGTCAACGCGACCCCACTTTAACCGCCCGATTAAGTCTGATAGGCTCGCCTTTAGGAAGAGGAGAGTCGATATGCATGATTTGGTCATTCGTGGTGGAACCGTGGTTGATGGCACGGGCGCACCGCGCTTTGTCGCCGACGTTGCGGTGGATGGCGGCATCATTACCGCTATGGGCCAAATCAGCGCTTCGGGTCGCGAAGAGATTGATGCTTCGGGCAAAATCGTCGCGCCAGGTTTTGTCGACATCCATACCCATTATGACGGCCAAGCAACGTGGGACAGCGAGATGGGCCCGTCGAGCTGGCATGGTGTCACCACGGTCGTCATGGGCAATTGCGGCGTTGGCTTTGCGCCCGCGAAAAAGGACAAGCATGATTGGCTGATCGGCCTGATGGAGGGTGTCGAGGATATTCCCGGCACTGCGCTCGCCGAGGGGATGAAATGGGATTGGGAAAGCTTTCCCGATTATCTCGATGCGCTCGAACGCCTGCCGCGCACCATCGATATTGGCACGCAAGTTCCGCACGGCGCATTGCGCGCCTTTGTCATGGGACAGCGCGGCGCGGATAATGAGGAGCCAACCGAAGCCGACATCGCCGAAATGGCGCGGCTGGTGGAGGAAGGCTTGCGCGCAGGGGCTTTGGGTTTTTCCACCTCCCGCACGGTGTTGCATAAATCGATTGATGGCGAGCTTGTCCCCGGGACCACGGCGACCGAACCCGAACTGGTTGGCATCGGCCGCGCCATGGGCAAAGTCGGGCATGGGGTGTTTGAGTTGACCACCGATTTCTTGGAAGAATGGGACGAGTTCGGCTGGATGGGCCGGTTAAGCCGCGAAACGGGGCTGCCCATCGCCTTCACCATGTTGCAATCGCCGATCAAGCAAATGCCGTGGACCGAACAAATGGCGGGGATGTGCCACGCCAATGACAATGGTGCGAACCTAGTGGCGGCGATTGGCCTGCGCGGTATCGGCGTCATCATGAACTGGCGCGGCACGGTGCACCCATTCATGCGCAAGCCAAGCTGGCAGAAAATCGCCGGACTGTCGTGGGACGAACAAAAGGCAAAGCTGTCCGATCCCGCGTTTAAGGCAGCGATGTTGGCAGAAGACAATTTGCCGCCGCCGTCGGTTGATATGGCCCCATTCTTCATGCTGGTCACCGCCGCATGGGCCATGCAATTCCCGCTGGGCGATGGCTTTAGCTATGAACCGACACGCGAAGAAAGCGTCTTCGGCTTTGCGCAAGCTGCAGGCAAAGACGCGGCCGAATATGCTTATGACCAGTTGATGGCCGACGATGGCAACGGCATGATTTACCTGCCGATATTGAATTATATGGATGGCAATTTGGACTTCACCAAAGAGCTGCTCCAACGTGACGATATCGTCGCATCGCTCTCCGACGGCGGCGCCCATTGCGGAACCATTTGCGACGCGGCGTCACCGACATTCCTGCTCAGTTACTGGGCGCGCGATCGTAAGGCCGGGACAATACCGCTCGAACTGGCCGTCAAACGGCAATGCCACGACACGGCGCGGCTTTATGGGTTGAATGATCGCGGTGTGCTGAAACCCGGCTATCTCGCCGATATCAACGTCATCGATTTTGAAGCGCTGAAATTGTTGAAGCCTTGGCTGGCGTTCGACCTGCCCGCCGGTGGCAAGCGCTTACTGCAAAAGGCTGAAGGCTATGCCGCGACGATTAAATCGGGCGTGGTCACGTTCCGTAATGGCGCAATGACGGGTGCATTGCCCGGTATCGTGGTGCGGGGTCCGCAGAGCATCGAAATGGCGGAAGCTGCGGAGTGAACCCCTGAGAGGATCGTGACGCTGCAAATATTAAGACCCTGAAACAAGTTCAGGGTGACGGTGAAAGGAAGCAGTTGTTCGCCACTCCGTCATGCTGAACTTGTTTGTGCGATGCACGCCATCGGCTCCAGCATCTTAATTTTTAACGGTCAGTCCAATTACACGCGCATTGGCATCAAAACGTACAGCGCCGCTGACTTGTCATTCTCGCGAATGAGCGTTGGGGCGCTTGCGTCGGCCAAGTGAAGCTCGACGATGTCGCCTTCGATTTCGCCCAAGATGTCCATCAAATAACGCGCGTTAAAGCCGATTTCGAAGCCGTCGCTGCTATATTGGCCCGACACTTCTTCTGCCGCCGTGCCATTTTCAGGGCTGGTGACCGACAAAGTGATCTTGTCTTTATCGAGCGCCATTTTGACGGCGCGGGTTTTTTCGGTGGCGATGGTCGCCACGCGGTCAACGCCTTGGCTGAATGCCTTGGGGTCGATGCGCAGCAGCTTGTCATTCGCGGTTGGAATGACGCGGCTGTAATCGGGGAATGTGCCGTCAATCAGCTTTGATGTCAGGATGACGCTGTCAAAGGTGAAGCGGATTTTGCTCGCCGACAGATCGATTTGGATGACATTGCCGCCGCTTTCGTCCAGCAGCTTGCGGATTTCAGCGACGCATTTGCGTGGCACGATGATGTCGGGCATGTTTTCTGCACCCGCTGGACGCGGCAGCGTGACGCGGGCGAGGCGGTGGCCATCGGTGGCCGCTGCTTTCAACACAGGATCGGCATCGTCGGTGACGTGCAGGAAAATACCGTTGAGATAATAACGCGTTTCTTCGGTCGAAATCGCAAAGCGCGTCTTGTCGATAATCTGAATCAACGAGCTTGCCGGAATTTCGAACGAGGTGGGCAATTCGCCCTCTGCGATCGTTGGGAAATCTTCGCGCGGCAGCGTTGCGAGCGAGAAGCGCGCGCGGCCAGCGTTCACCGCCATGCGGCCGTCTGCGGCATGTAATTGGACTTGCGATCCTTCGGGCAATTTGCGCGCGATTTCGAACAAGGTGTGCGCCGAAACGGTGGTTGCACCGGGGGTTTCGACATCAGCCGCAAAGGTTTCAACGACCTGTAAATCAAGGTCTGTCGCAGTCAGCTTGATCTTGCCGCCTTCGCTGGCTTCGATCAGGACGTTCGACAAAATGGGGATAGTGTTGCGCCGTTCCACAACGGATTGGACGTGGCTCAGGCTTTTCAGCAGGGTCGCGCGTTCGATCGTGGCTCTCATTCAAATTCCCCTTATCGGGCATGGCGAGCATAAAGCAGCCAAAAATCCCTATTTCTATGGCGACTCTTCCATAACCGCTTTGGCCAGCAGGGCAAGCCGATAGGTTTTGCGTCGAAGAATATCCTGTGGAATAAGGCGATTATGGGTATTTCAACAAACGGTAGACGGCTTTTCATCGCACGGCATGGGGAGACGGTGTTTAACAAAATTGCGCGGATGCAGGGGCAGGCGGAGCTGCATACGCCGCTGACGTGGGAGGGCTGTGTGCAGGCGCGCGCGATGGGACGTGCATTGGCAAACTATCTGGGTGATGACCCCGCGCCGCAGCTTTGGTCGTCCACCGCAGGGCGCGCGTTGCAGACACTTGCGTTGGTCGCAGAGGAAATCGACGCCGACTGGCACCAAACGATGCGCGACGACCGGCTGTTGGAAATTGACGTTGGCCTTTGGTCGAGCCGGACCTATGCCGACATATCCGCAGAAATCGGGCCAATCGTCGATATGGAGCACAAGCTGTTTTCCGTGCGTCCCGACGGCGGCGAATTTTACGATGATGTCGCGCAGCGACTGCGTCACTGGATAGCGGAGCAAAGCTTTGAACAGGACATGCTGATCATTTGCCACGGGATGACCGCACGCGTGCTGCGCGGGGTACTGCTGGGGCTGGAGCCCATGGAACGCTTCGGCGCGCCCATCGCGCCCAGCCTTGCGCAGGGTAGCATGGTGATGATCCGCGATGGCGTCGAAACGCTGGTGATTGACGGCGACGGCGCAGGGGAGCGTGCTTGAAGGTTCGCTTGCGATATCATGTGTTCTCCTGCGAAGGCAGGAGCCCAGAGCAGCCCGGCGCAGCACCGCGCTGGGTTCCAGCCTTCGCCGGAAAACGCATGCTTATTATGATTGCGTTGACGCTTGCGGCTGCCGCGCCGCTGTCTGCCAAAGACCGGCTTGGCGTATATCAGGGGTGGGCGGCGTTTCGTGACCCTGAAACCCACCGTTGCTATGCGATATCGGAGCCCGACGAGACGATAGGACCACGAACGCGGTCGGCGTATGTCTCTATCGGTTTTTGGCCAAAGCGCAGCGTTACGCATCAGCTTTACGTGCGGCTGTCGCGCGATCGGTCGCCAAACAGCGGCGTGACATTGACCGCGGGCGGCAGGCGCTTTCGTTTAATGGCCAATAGCAACGCGGCATGGGCGGCGGACCGGCGGATGGACTTGGCGATTATCGCGGCCATCCGCTCGGCAACGTCGCTCAGCATCGAAACGATCGGGCGCGATGGCCGGTCGATTGTCGATGCCTACGCATTGCGCGGTGCGCCCAGTGCAATCGATGCGGCGGCGTTGGGATGCGCTGTGCGATAGCATAGCTGGCATTTCGGCGATTCATTGCGTATAGGCGCGGCCATCATGCAGATTCCCGGCCATATAGACCCCGTCGTCACCCCACGCGCAATTACGCAGCGTGCGGATGGCCGAATTGACCTCATGGGTCTCAGCCATCTCCAAATCCGTCAGCTGTTTGAAGAATCGCAACTCGATGAAAAAGCGGCAAAGCTGCGCTCAAAGCAGGTGTTTCACTGGATATACCATCGCGGCGTGACCGATTTTGAAGCGATGACCGACATCGCCAAAACCATGCGCCCATGGCTTGCCGACCGCTTTGTCATTGGCCGGCCAGAAGTTGTCGAGGCGCAGGTTTCGACCGATGGCACACGCAAATGGCTTTTGCGCACCGATGATGCGCAAGATTATGAAATGGTGTTCATTCCCGATGCGGATCGCGGCACCTTGTGCATCTCATCGCAGGTGGGTTGCACGCTCAACTGCCGTTTTTGCCACACCGGCACGATGCGGCTGGTGCGCAATCTGACACCGGGCGAAATTGTCGGGCAGGTGATGCTGGCGCGCGATGCGCTTGGCGAATGGCCAAAGGGCAATATGGCGTCGGTTGCGGACGATGATGAAGATGACGATGTTGGCCATTACACCGCCGATGGCCGCATGCTCACGAACATCGTGTTGATGGGCATGGGCGAGCCTTTGTATAATTTCGACAATGTCCGTGATGCGATGAAGATCGTCATGCATGGCGATGGCCTTGGTCTGTCGCGCCGCCGCATTACGCTGTCGACGTCGGGTGTCGTGCCGATGATGGCACGTGCGGGCGAAGAGATTAACGTGAACCTTGCGGTATCGCTGCACGCCGTGACCAAGGAAATCCGTGACGAGATCGTCCCCATCAACCGCAAATATGGCATTGATGAACTTTTGCGCGCCTGCGCCGAATATCCCGGCGTCAGCAACGCACGGCGCATTACATTTGAATATGTGATGCTGAAGGACAAGAACGACAGCGACGAAGACGCCCGCGAGCTCGTGAGCCTCATCCGCCAGTATAAATTGCCGGCAAAGGTCAATCTGATACCATTCAACCCATGGCCCGGCGCGATTTATGAATGTTCGGATCCAGAACGCATCAAGCGTTTTTCCAGCATCATTTTTGAAGCCGGCATCAGCGCGCCCGTGCGCACACCGCGCGGCCGCGATATCATGGCGGCGTGCGGCCAGCTGAAATCCTCCAGCGAAAAGAAAAGCCGCGCCGAACTCGACCGCCTCGCTGAGGAAAAACAGGCGGCGTTAGGGTAAGGCATGGCCGCGCAAGAAGCAGACGTGAATGGCGGCGTATTTGCGCGCCACAACCGCTTGCCATTTGCCATTGATATCATCACGGGCCTGCTTTTCTACTTTGTTGCAAAGTTCACCGATTTGCAGACTGCGGCGATTGTAGGCGTGGTCGTCGGGTTCGCGCTGGTCCTGTTCCAGCGCATAACGAAAATTGATGTCACCGGCGGGCTTGCGCTCTTCGGTATCATGATGCTCTGCATTTCGGCAGGCCTCGCAGTCTGGCTGAATGATGATGAATGGATCAAATTGCGCGGCACAATCACTGGATTAATCGCCGCCAGTTTCTTCATTATAGATGGCGTGCGGGGCGGGCCATATATCGGCAAAGGTTTGGCGCGGTATATGCCTTATTCGGATATCCATGCCGGCCGCTTTGCTATCGTCATGGGGGTTATCGGCCTGATCATGGCGGCGTTGAATTATGGCGCGGCAAAGCTTCTGTCGACCGACAATTGGTTGTTTTATAAAACATTCGTCGACAATTTCATTGTCTTCGGGCTGGTGATCTTTGCCATGCGCTTTGTCCGCGCAAAGCCGACTGTTTAAGCGAAAATTGCCACTGACTGCATGCCGGTAAGCACCGCTTCACCGCGGCTGTTCCATGCGGTCATATATTGGCTGCTCGCGCCGTTGGCGGCGTGATGTGTTTCGCTGGAGAGATACCACCAGCCATCTTCGGTCGTTGGCGTATCCGTTAGCATGTTGATCTGCCAGTTCATCGAGCTCACCATGCCCTTTTCGGTCATCAAGCCCATCGCAGATGGCGGCAATGCATCGCCAATGCAGATAAGTTCGGCAATATGGTCAAGCCCGTCATGTTCAGTGAAGCGGTGCCAGCTGGCGAGCCGATTGGTAGCCAACCCCAGTTCGAGCCGCTTGTCCGGATATTGCATATGGCCCGTGAAAAATTCAGGCGGGCCGCTGCGTATATTGTCCGGGTTCGGAAGTGGCGGAAATTCTGGCCGGGCGATGTTGATATAGTCCAAATGGCTTTGCCGCCGGTTCATGAAAATGAACGTGCAGGTCAGGCCAATGCCATCTGCGCCCATGATGTCCGCCTTGATGAATGCCGTGTTTTTACCGCGGCGCAGGATTTTGGCCTGCACCTCGACATCGCCCGCCAAGGGGCCCACAAATGCGATTTGCGCGGACTGGAGCGGCGGCAAATCCTCCGCAGCCATCTTCGCCGCTTGATAGGCCAGTGCCGAGCTTAAACCGCCATAAGAGGTGCGTCCCTGATGCCAGGTGGCGGGGATGGATATCTTGTGCGACGCGGCGCCCGGCTCGAACTGGGCGAGAAGTGATGCAAGGTTCATAGCATTGACTTAGCGAGAGAAATTTGCCGCCGCAAGGCGTGGGATAAAAATCCAAAGCCAATCATTCCATTGGCTTTTGCCGTAAGTCTATTTTGTAGCGCCTTGTAAATGCTGGTGTTTTATATGGAGTTGAAATCAAATTACGGTTTCAAAGGATGTTTACTTGAATCTGTAATTTTACTCGCTTCATCAAGCGCAATTCCCGCGCTTTTAGGTATGCCTAGCATGTTGAATGAGTGCGTATTGCCAAAAATATTATAGGGCGTTTTTGCATTATTATCATTTCGAAAAAGTGGAACAATGTGCCAGTATAAATCATAGCCTAATGACCAGGCATATTCGATTAAAGATTGAGATTTATCAACTCTATCATTTTCTAAATATAAAATCGGATTATCTCTAGAAATAATTTGTGATCCACCACGCAAAACATCTTCTTCAAAGCCCTCTACGTCAGCTTTGATCAATGCAATTTTTTGAAAATGTTCTAAATAAGCGTCAAGCGGTTCCACATTAATGTGTTCGCCGACCCCATCTATGCTGCCCAAATCAAACGCGCCGTGGTTTACCAGTCCATCTTGTGGGATTGGGCCTTCGAATATTATGTCAAAATCTAATCCGAGTGCTTTTTGGAATGCATAAACATTGCTTATCTCATTTATACATAAATTAGCGCATAAATTTTGAAAGATTATGCGCCGGGGTTCAAATGCGTAAACATTCCCTTCCGGGCAAATTTCTTTTGCAATGAAAACAGTATGGGCACCAATATTTGAGCCAACTTCAAGAATATTTGCGTTTTTTGGAACGAGAGATGATATGATGCTTAGCTCTCCATGAGACCATTCACCATAAATTTCCAAAGATTTGCCAACATAAACATCGCATGGATTAGTTAAAAACTTGTATTTTCCAGTTGTTGTTAAGCGCATTTCTGACATAATTTTTGCATCTCAGCTAAATTTTCATAATTTAGATAGCATGACAAATAATATATCTATTCCTGATATAGATCAGAAATATTCTTGGTATATGCATCAATAATTTGAGGTGCATCCGGTTTCATATTGGCCAAAAACATATCTGCTTGTTTTCTATATTCAGCCAAGTTTTTATCATGCTCTCTAAAGGCTTGAAGAAATGACAATCCGCC
This sequence comes from Pseudomonadota bacterium, assembly GCA_041169905.1. Classification (GTDB taxonomy): domain Bacteria; phylum Pseudomonadota; class Alphaproteobacteria; order Sphingomonadales; family Sphingomonadaceae; genus Sphingorhabdus_B. The sequence goes on from JBEEIJ010000123.1 coordinate 10,449, forward strand.
ATCAACGCAATCGAAGGTATTATAGCGATAGCCACAATCGCCTAAAAAATCTGAATTGTGGATGAGCGGAAAGCCACCGTATAACGCCTCATAATATAAATGGTTCTCATCATTTAGCCATTGATGCGAGATGACGGCGTCAACAAGTGGTCCTAAAATCATGTGGATCGGCAATCTGCCTTCAAAGGTTGCAATTCCTTGGTTTACGAGGTCCAAGCTATTTGCGAACTTTATGAAACTCTCATGATCTTTGACAGCTAAAGT
>JBEEIJ010000124.1:0-9505 GCA_041169905.1 Pseudomonadota bacterium
CAAACGCTGCACCAACCTCGCCATAAGTGGGCATAAGCCAGATCATCATCACCACCACGACAATCGCGCCGGCAAGGCTGCACAACATCACCCGCCCAGCCTTGCCCGCGGTGAGCAGCGCAGGCTCCAGTCCCAATGTGGCAAATTGGACGGCGGTCGCTGTGCCCAAGATCATGACCAAAGGATAGGCGGCGACAAACTCTGCGCCAAATATCCATATCAAAGCGGGTTTTCCGGCGAAGCCAACAATGGCCAAAACGAGTAAAGCCGCAACGCCGGACACTTTAATCATGCGGCTGAGCAAATTGCTGGCATCTTTGGCGTCGACGGTGTGCGCAACGCGGGCATATTCGGTGAATAGCGCCATCGATATGGCATCGCCGACCCGCGCAAAAACCTGACCCAATTGATAGCCAAGCCGGAAAAATCCAGCAGCTGCGGCACCAACGGAAAAGCCGACCACGACCGCGACCATTTGCTGGCTGGTCAGCTTAAAGCTGGAACCCACATTGGACCATAAAGCGAATTTGGTAATGCCGGGGAAGCTTTCCTGAAAGCCGCGCAGGCTTGGCATAGCGCTGAGCCGCAGCGGCAATTTGAGCCGGCGCAAAACATTCCCCCAAACCCATAACGTTGGCACCATTTCGGACAATAGCCACACCGCGAGGAACCCCCAAGCGGTCGGCTGGGTCAGCACCAATATGCCAGTGCCGATAAGGCGGATGATAGGGACCAGCATGTCGGGAATGGCGGCGTCGCCAAAGCGGTCGTTGATGCGCAGCAGTCCAGTCGGTGTCGAACGTGCGGACAGTACCAAAAGCACCGTGAAACCGACCACGGCGATTGCCTCTGAATCACTCCAGCCTTGGTTGCTGGCAAGCGCCCATGCGCCGACCATCGCGACCAGGAACGCCAGCAATGCACCGATGATATCCAAGATCAGACAAAACCATGTGAGTTCGGCCAGCTTTTGATCGGACTTTGTGTGCACCAACGTCGTGCCATAGCGGATCAGAATTTGCCATGTCTGGAATGATGTGAAGCTGGCTATCGTTTGGGCAAAGCTGAAGATCAGCATGAATTTGCCAAATTCTGCCGCACCCAAGCTTTGGGTAGAAACGGCAAGGTAAATAAGGCTGAGCACCGCAGAGGTGGTCTTTGGCAAGAACAGCCAAGCGCCCGACTGCAAAATGCGGCGCCCACTCCCCTGTTTTTGTTCAGCCATTACGCCAGACCCCCAATCAGTCTGCGGGACTAGTGCACTTCCGCTGTTAATCAAAGCCATGTCATGATGTGCAGGTAAAAAATTGAACGCACCGCAAACAGGTCGCAAAAATTTATCAATGGCGATAGATGCCCCATTGTATGAATAATCCACGACCCAAGAAGGCTGCGGCGGCCGTCAAATCGGACGTCATTTTCCTGTTCAACCATGATGCCGGCCACCAAGTCGCGCATTTGGCGGGGATAGCCGGCGCATTCGCGTTGCGTGAAAAAGGCTTCCGGGCAATCGTCGCCTTTGGCAGTGACGTGACGCGCAAAGAGGTGGAGAAACTGCTGACGCCTGAACAGATTGCGGCCGTGCATTGGCGGTCACTGGCGCTCCCCGAAATGCTCAGGACGCTTACAAGCGGCCTGAACAGAATCGCGCCCGTTCACCGGATATTGCGTTTATATTGGCATAATGCGTTCTTGCGGAAATCCGTCGCCATCGTGTCGACGGAGCGCACATGCCTTACCCTGAAGCGCCATTGGACCAAATTTCGCCGTCGCACACATCGCCCTGACTTTGTTTGTGTGCCGCATGGGGCGGGGGACCGGAATGTATCTTTTCACCCTGCATTCCGGGACTTTGACCTGTTGATGGTCAGCGGACAAAAGGTTGTGGACCAGATGGTGGATGCTGGCGTTTCGACGCCCGAACGCTGCCGGATCATCGGTTACCCAAAGTTCGACATTTTGCGGGGGCGCACCCCCGAAACATTTTTCGACAACAAAAAGCCGACATTTTTATACAACCCGCATTTCGATCCCCATATGTCCAGCTGGTTCGATCACGGGGCGGACATATTGGAATTTTTTTACCAGAATGCGGACCGTTACAATCTGATCTTTGCGCCGCATGTGATGCTATTTTATAAAAAGGTGCATATTTCGCCCGAATATCGTGTGACCCGCACGCGGCCAGACATTGATCCCAAATATTATGATGCCCCGAATATCCGGATCGATGTGGATAGCGCGCGCCTGTTTGACATGAGCTACACCTTGTCCGCCGACGTCTATATTGGCGATGTTTCAAGCCAGGTGTATGAATTTCTGCATCGCCCGCGCGCATGCTTTTTCATCGATACGCACAGTGCGGCGGTGCCAGGTAGCGCGCCAGAATATGATTTCTGGAACAACGGTCCGGTTGTCCGCACGGCGAAGCAGTTGACAGCATTGCTGCCCGATCATGCGCAGATTGCCGCCCAATATCGCAAAGCCCAAGAGCAGCGCATGGCCTACACCGCCGACCAAAGCGATCCGCGCCCCGCGTCGGAACGTGGCGCGGAGGCGTTGCGCCAATATATTGAAAGCTTAGCGAGCTGAAGCGGTCGCCTGTGCGCTGCGGAAATCGAGCACGCCCCAATTGGCTTCGGCAGCAGCCTTCATAAAGTGTTTGGAGGGGTTCACGGCATAGCCTTCGTCCGCGAAGTTTAAAGTGAACCGGTCGCTCAGATCGTCCGAGTAAAAACGGATATGCGCGTCTTGGCGGTCAATGCCCTGTTGCGACAGCCATTCCTGCACACGGCGCAATTTTTCCTCGGCATAGCAATTCTCGCCGTCGATGCGGTGCATCAGTTGGCCGTCTTCGTGGCTGATATGGCGCGTCGCAATGACAGCATCAAAACCAATTTTGGCGCCAATGTTGCCGGCATAAAAATGGGGTGCAGCGGTGGCCATCACCAGCAACGCCCCACGCTCCCGATCTGCGTCTATGCGGGCAACGGCACCCGGCTGAAGGCCCTCGCGCACAAGCTGCTCGGTAAAATCGGCGACGATGTTCGACAAAGTTTCCGGACAAATTTTGCGCCCGATAAACATCGCGATCCCAAATTGTTTCAGCGGTTTGCGCCCATATAGGCGAAGCTTATATCCCAGCATCGCCGCGATCCAGACCGGCAGTAACGCCAGCCGAATGGGCGCGGTCCGCCGGGCATAAAATAGCAGAAAATGGGTAAAGGTCGGACGACGGGTTATCGTCTTGTCGAGATCATATATTGCAATATTCATATTTGGTCGCCAAGCCCCACCCCAAGGTATGCCAAATGCGTTGGCGTACCCCCGATTTGGACGCGTTTAGGAGAAGCTGTTTGCAAGCGCAATGGACCTGCATCGTCCTTGCCGGGCAAAGGCCCGGACCGGATATGTTTGCACAGCATTTTGGGCTTGAGCTGAAAGCTTTGGTGCCCGTGCGCGGCGAACCGATGATTAGCCACGTCGTGCGCACGCTGCGTGCGTCGCCGCTTATCGGTGAAATCATTGTCCTATGTCAGGAACCCGACGCGCTGCGTTCCGCGGTGGATGCAGCGGGCGGCACGACGCTGGTCGAAAGCCAAAGCAGTATATCGCTGAGCATCAAGCGGCAGGTCGATGCGTTAGGATTTTCGTCGCCGATATTGGTGACCACTGCGGACCACCCCTTGTTAACCGTTGATATGATCGCCGAATTTTTGGGCAAAGCCGATGGCGATGTTGCCATTGCGATGGTGGAACGAAAGACAATGTTGGCGCAGTTTCCGGACGCCAAGCGGACATGGCTGCGTTTTTCGGACGGGGCATGGTCCGGCGCAAATCTCTTCGCATTGATGAGCCCCAAGTCCGCATTCGCACTCGATATATGGGCAGAGGCCGAACAGGATCGCAAGAAAGCATGGCGCCTGTTCATGCACTTCGGGGTGCGGCTGGCTTTGCGCGCGCTGACCCGCACGATTGGATTGCGGCAGGCGTTGATGATTGCGGGCAAACGCCTTGGCCTTGTGGCTACGCTGGTGCCGATGTCTGACCCTGTCGCTGCAATCGACGTGGATAAGGTTGCCGACCATATATTGGCGGAGAACATTCTTATCGACCGCGAAACAGTGGCGCGATCACATCTGGCGGCTTGATTAGCGGCCCATTTTCTTTTGCCGCCGTCGTTGCACGGACGAGCCGATACCCATAGCTTCGCGATATTTCGCAACAGTGCGGCGGGCAATGTCGAAGCCTTTTGCCGTCAATAAATCGACCAGCGTGTCATCGGACAAAATCTTTTCGCCTTCGGCATCAATCAGGGATTTGATGTGGCTTTTGACGGCCTCAGCCGACGCGCCCTCACCGTCGGCCGATTGAACGCCCGATGAGAAGAAATATTTGAGGTCAAACAGACCGCGTCCACAATGCAGATATTTGTTGCTCGTGACCCGGCTGACGGTGGATTCATGCATGTCGATGGCATCGGCCACTTGCCGCAGCGTGAGGGGTCGCAAATGGGCGACGCCGTTGCGAAAAAAGCCGTCCTGCTGCTTCACAATCTCGGTGGCGACCTTGACGATGGTGCGCTGTCTTTGGTCCATAGCTTTGATGAGCCAATTTGCATCCGCTATGCAGTCGCTGAGCCAGGCCTTTGTGGCCTTGTCTTGCCCCAGCTCGGCAACATAGCTGCGGTTGATGAGGATATGGGGCAGGTTGGCACTGTTCAGTTCGATGGCCCAGCCTGCGCCGCGCGGCGTCACAAATATGTCGGGCGTGACGGCAAGCATATCTTCGCTTTCGAACCGGCAGCCGGGTTTTGGATCATAGCCGCGCAGTTCGACCAACATATCGCGCAAGTCTTCGTCATCGACGCGGCACATCCGTTTGAGCTGGTCAAACGCGCCCTTTGCCACCAAGTCGAGATTGTCGATAAGCTTGGCCATGCAAGGGTCATAGCGATCCGCCTCGCGCGCCTGAATGGCAAGGCATTCGGATAGGTTTCGCGCGCCAACACCGGTTGGGTCGAACCGCTGTAGCTCGGTGAGCGCGGCCTCCATGTCGGCCACGGAAACGCCAAGTCGGTGGGCCGCCGCCATCAGGTCTTCACCAACATAGCCCGTGGGTTCGATATGTTCGATAATCTGTTGGACCAGAAATAGCTGCCGCCCGGACAGGCTTGACCCTGCCTGCGCCATCAAATGTTCACGCAGGCTGATGTCGCGCGCGGCAAAATTATCGAAATCAGGTCCTTCGGCGTCAAAGCCGCTGGGCGCCGCGCTGCCCGAAAGCCCAAGCATGCCATCGCCGCCGCCGACACTGTCCGATGGCGTGTCATGGTGGAACGTCTCCGCGCTGAAATCGACATCCAGCGCGTCCGATGTCCCTTGGCCATCGCCGCTGAGCAGGTCGTCACTGGCGCGCTCGCCACTGTCGTTCAAAGCGGGCGCGAAATCCTCGGTCGGCACATCAGGGGCAGCGTCGCTGCTGCCTGTTTCCAAAACGGGATTACGTTCGACCTCTTGCGCGATGAACGCTTCAATTTCGAGCGACGACAATGCCAGCAGTTTAATCGCCTGCTGCAGTTGCGGTGTCATCACCAGCGACTGGCTTTGGCGAAGATCGAGACGGGGTGCTAATGCCATGACGTTATGGTTCCGTCATCGCCGCAAATCACATTGCAAAACTCTCGCCGAGATACAGGCGGCGCACATTGGGATCCGCGACCAACGCCTCTGGCGACCCTGCGAACAGAACCTGTCCACCATAAATGATGCAGGCGCGGTCAACGATATCAAGCGTTTCGCGCACATTATGATCGGTAATCAGCACGCCGATACCGCGGGTTTTGAGTTCTTTCACCAGGTCGCGAATATCGGAAATGGATATCGGATCGATGCCGGCGAAAGGTTCATCGAGCAACATGATCGACGGATTGGCCGCCAGCGCGCGGGCAATTTCACAGCGCCGCCGCTCGCCACCGGACAGCGCCATGGCGGGCGCACTGCGCAACCGGGTGAGGCCAAATTCGCCGAGTAATTTTTCTAACCGCTCGTGGCGCGCGTCTGCATCGGGTTCTGCCATTTCCAGAACGGCGCTGATATTTTGTTCAACGGTCATGCCGCGGAAAATCGATGTTTCTTGCGGCAAATAGCCCAAGCCCAAAATCGCGCGGCGGTACATGGGCAGGTTGGTGATGTCCGCGCCATCCAACGTGATGCGTCCGCTGTCGGGCTTTACCAGCCCCATGATGGAATAAAAGCAGGTGGTCTTACCCGCGCCATTGGGGCCAAGCAGACCCACCACTTCGCCCTTCGCAACCGAAAGCGACACATCGGTCAATACCGCGCGCTTGTCATAGCTTTTGGCGATGGAAACGACACCCAGTCCGGATTGCACGCCGTCGTCCGTCGTCGCATCCGCAGCGGGAGAAGTTGCAGTCATGCTATCCATATCCAAATTTCGCCCGCGATTTTGCCGTTGATATCCAACAGACAGCTAATGAATGCCGACCCATTTTGCAATTGGCATGATTTATGCTGCCCCGTTTTGGAGCCTGTTCGGGATTGCCCCCTAATTTTTGCGCTGTGGAACGCTAAAGCTACCCTTAACGCGGCCCCCCGAGTTGGTTGTACCGGCAGGGCCACCGCCATTGAGGGTTGAGCGGCCTGAATTGAGATCGATGACAAGCCTGCCGCCGTTTAGCCGGTTGCTGCCTTGCACCAGATCCACATTGCCAATCAGCGTGATCAGGCTGGAGTCGAGATCATATATGGCCGAGCTGCTGGTTGCGCGCAGATCATCTTTGGTGACGGTCACGCCTCCCGTGGCGTCCAGACGATTTACGTCCACGCCGCCATTGTCGGAATAGGCAGCTGTCACGCGATTTGCTTTGAGCGTAAGCCCCGCCTGCGTCGCAGTTACACCGCCCGCAAGAACGACGCGGTCTGCGCGATCCTGCAACTCCATCGAACCGGCAGCGAAATCTACAGGTGCGTTGCTATCATGGTTGCGAATGCTTTGCGCCGACGCTGAAGACAGCATCATCATGCCCGCAAATGCGGCGGCCAGTCCAAAGGAGATAGAAGCTTTGCTCATGTTGGCCTCACTTAATCGCATTCTGCTCGATACGCAAACGAACGCCGCCATCTAGCCGGATGATGCGCGTATCGAGGTCAGCGCGCAAGCGTCCGGCACGGAAGGTCCCGACCTTTGTGCGGCCACTCACGGGACCAAAGCTTTGCATCGTCCGGTCTTTCAACGACAGCTCCACATTGCTGGCGACCATATCATAGCCGGGCGATTCAACGGCCAATGGGCCCGTGACGCGCATGGTTTCCTTGCCAAGGTCATAGCTGCCGCGCTGCGCGATGATCGAGGCTGGGCCGTCCTGCAACGATATCCGGCCCGACAATGATGTCATGTCGAGAACAGGTTGCGCCGATGTCTTCTGAACCGCGCTACCCGCGCGCAGCGAAAAGGGCCGGCCCTTGCTGTCTTCGCCGCGATAGAGGGCCTCAACAACGCGCAACCGCTCCCGCGACAGATTCACTTCGTCTTTGTTCAGGACAAAGCTGAGCTCCTGCTGCCCGGTAAATGGGCTGAACGCCAATATGGCGACAAGCAACCCGATGATGCTCGGCAGGACAACCCGCATCGCGCGGATAATGCGGTCATGCCGTCCACCGGGCAATGCCCAGCGTTGACGATAATTGCGTTCAAGATCGGCCTGTGCGGACATGTTATGTCTCTAACCCGATTAAACCTTAACTGTGCCCGAATATATCGGTCTCTGGCCAGCCAGACAGATCAAGGTTCGCACGGTGTGGCAGAAAGTCAAAGCACGCCTGCGCCAAGTCGGTGCGGCCTTCGCGTTCCAAGCGCACGACAAATTCGGCATGCAGGCGGTGCAAATAGCGCACATCGCTTGCGGCATAATCTTTTTGTGCTTCGGATAATATGGGGCCGCCCCAGTCGCTGGACTGCTGCTGCTTGGAAATGTCTGTCGACAGCATTTCCTTCACCAGTTCCTTCAGCCCATGGCGGTCCGTGTAGGTCCGAACGAGGCGCGAGGCGATTTTGGTGCAGAATAATGGCGTCGCGACGACGTTCAAATAATGCGAAATAGCCGCCAAATCGAATCGGGCATAATGGAACAGCTTCAAACGGGCGGGATCGGCGAGAACGGCACGCAAATTTGGTGCAGAAAAGTCACTGTTGCGGCCAAAACGCACAAGATGTTCATCGCCGCGTCCGTCTGAAATCTGCAGCAAGCACAGCCTGTCACGCGGGGTGATGAGCCCCATGGTTTCGGTGTCTACGGCGACAGGGCCATCGGCCAGCACGCCTGCGGGAAGGTCTTCTTCGTGTAAATAAACGCTCATGCTAGCCCCTTGCCCCACCGGACCGTGCAAGGCAAATGAAACTACAGTTGGCACCCTGCGATTTTCGGCCGCAATATTAGCTATCGCGCAACCTTTTAATACGATATACAAAATGCTTGCGCAATCACCGACGGCTGCGCTTGTGACGTGCAGTACAGTCGCCCTCGACTGCATAACATAGTGGTTCAGGGCGATGAGAAGGCAAGTAAGAAGTTATGGGTTTTGATCGCAAGCGTGCTGGCAAAGGCCGGGACAAAAGAGATGGTTTCGGTGATGAAAGCTATGACGGTTATCGCGCACCGTCCCCCTATCAAAGTGATTTTGGCGGCGGCCGCTCGGGTGGCGGTTATGGCGGCGGCAATAGCGGCGGCGGTGGCTTCGGTGCACCCCGGCGTGGCCCAGGCGGCCCACCAATGCCCGCGCAAGTCATCGGTTCCGGCAAAGGAATTGTTAAGTTTTTCAATAGCCAAAAGGGCTTTGGCTTCATTCAGGTCGATGGTCGCCCCGATGATGTGTTTGTGCACATCAGCGCGGTTGAGCAAGCCGGCCTGACGGGTCTTGCTGAAGGCCAGCCGCTCGAATTCTCGCTCGTCGAGCGTGGCGGCAAGGTTTCGGCAACGGACCTCGTCATCGATGGTGAGCCAATGGAAGTGACCGAGCGCGCACCGCGTCCGGACCGTCCAGCATTTGACCGCGGTTCGCGCGGCGATGACCGTGGTGGCTTCCGCGGTGGTGACCGTGATTCGGCACCACGTGGTCCGCAGCGCGAATCGACTGGCGAACGTGCCAATGGAACCGTCAAATTCTTCAACGACATGAAGGGTTTTGGTTTTGTGCAGCGTGATGATGGCGGCGAAGATGTGTTTGTGCACATTTCTGCGCTTGAACGTTCGGGCATGGGTCAAGTGACTCAGGGCGACCGTTTGACCTTTGACATCGAAATCGATCGTCGCGGCAAATATTCCGCCACAAACTTGGGCCCGCTTTCCGAATAAGCGCGCGTTAGAATTTCAAAAAGGCGGGTGAGGCACAACGCTTCGCCCGCCTTTTTTGTGTCTATCATGCCTTGCCGATTGTCGCGGCAATTAGCTGATGCCATTGGCCTGCGTGGCCAATACAAAGCCCCA
>JBEEIJ010000125.1:0-5142 GCA_041169905.1 Pseudomonadota bacterium
AGTGATGATGGCGAGGATGGCGATGCAACTTCGCCCGCCGCCGTAGAAGGAAACGCCGAACTTTGACGAATTGCACAGTTTGTCTCTCTGCCGATGGTTCTTTGAATAGCGATCCTGTTGATCAGTTAGACCGTCTTCGTTTTGACTGCTCTGTATGCGGCTGTTTTGTCATCAGTCGCGACCTGATTGAAGATTTTCTTTCCAACGGTAATAATCAAGCCACACGACGTGTACGTGCAACGTTAAGCCATTGGATTAGGTTAAATCAGGGAAAATCGTCTAATCCCTCTCTTAATGCAGACGTTTATAAAGACGTGATCGATGGCAAGATCAGCTTGCCCACACCCGCTCAAATAGCCTTATCAATTCTCAGATATGTAGGCGATTACACACAAGGAACGGGCGAAAAGCTCAATTCTTTGCCACCATCATTTTCTGCGGAAATTGGAGCGAATTCGCGCAAAGACGCTTTCGACCTTTTGCGTGAGTTAGAGGCGCGCGGACAACTCAATTTTAGTGATGACTCCATCCATGGTTGGTACGACGCGTCTGATATCGGCTTAACACTCGACGGATGGGAAATTTATCAATCTGAACGAACGGGAGGACAGACAGCAGGCTTCGGTTTTCTCGCTATGAAATTCGGTGAAGAGCCCCTTGAAAATATCACGCAAAACCACCTCAAACCTGCCATAAAAGACTTAGGATACGAATTAGTGGACATGCGGGATGTTGCCCTACCCGGTATTGTCGACAACATTATGCGTATGCGTATTCGGGACGCAAATTTCGTAATCGTTGATCTTACGCACGACAATCCCGGCGCATATTGGGAAGCAGGTTATGCGGAAGGTTTAGGAAAGCCGGTTCTATATATTTGCGACAAAGACAAATTTGATGCGCATGGAACGCATTTTGATACCAATCATTGTACCACGGTGATGTGGAAGGCTGACGACCCGGAAGATTTTTGTGAACGACTTATCGCAACCCTTCGACGCGCACTACCATCATGAAGTCTGATTTACGATGGCCGGCGCAAAAACCCTTAAATACGGCCCTCTCCAAGTGCTCGCCGGTCAATAATATCGTCTAAAACTTGCTTCAATGAAGCAATGTCGTCGTCTTCAAGTCTGCCCAAATGTTTAATCGTCAAACTTTGCTCAATCGTGGCAATGACTGGCTTTATTGCCGAAGGCTTCAGCAGGCCCGCCGCTTCCCATTCGACAACCACTGAATCACCAAAGCTGCTTTGTTCCCTGACTTGGCTTGTGATCGCCATGATGATGAAGTCTGGCCGTTCCGCATTATAGCGCGCCGTGCTGAGAATAACCGCCGGGCGCTTCTTGCTGTTGCTTTGGTCGGTAAACGGAAACGGTACCAATATGATGTCGCCAAAGCCCAGCCCGACGGGATCAAATGGCATCGTAGACTGCATCTTCGGGATTGTTCCAAATTGCGGCAAAGGCGGGCGCGCTGGTTAAAGTCGCCGCGCGCGTCATCGCTCTGGCGGATGACGGTTCATTGTCCAATTGCTTGAGCGATGCGCGCAGTAACGCCGCCATCTGCGCAGGATCGAGCAATCCCGCCTCCGCAGCATCGCGCGCCAGATCGTCGGGCAAGGATATTTGGACGATTTTCATGCCGACGGAGTACCATAAAGCAGCGCGCAATATCAACCCTCTCCACCGCATAACGAACTGCCACAACATCCCCTTTCCTACAAATAACCAAATAGGTTATATCATGTCTTTTAAAGGAAAGAGACATGGACCACAGGCCCGACGACGACCCTCCCCCATCCTCGCTCCAACATGACGCCGACGCGCGGCTGCCTGCTGCTGCGTATCTGCGCTACCAATCGCGTGCCGATGGCTGGAGCGCGGGGCGGCAGGCGGCTTTTTTGGCGCATCTGGCCGATAATGGCGTGGTTGCCGATGCCGCGCGCGCGGTGGGGATGGGCGTGAGCGGCGGTTACGCGCTGCGCCGCACCACAGCCGGTTATGCGTTCAATCTGGGATGGGAAGCGGCGTTAATCATCGCGCGGCGCATCGTTGCCGACCGGCTGATGACCGCCGCGATCAAGGGTGAGGAGGCCCGATGGGTGCGCGAAGAAGGCATCACCACATATACACGGCAAAATACGAAACTGTCCCTGACACTGCTTGACCGCGTCAATCCGGCACGGACGTTGGAAGAGGTCATGGCGGTTGCATCCCGTTTTGACCTGTTTTTACAGCTGATCGACGATGGGGTCAGCGCGGAGGAAATGTGGGATTATCTTTTCGATGATGCCTTGCCACACAGCGACATTGGCGCGCGGGAAAGGGTACGGGCTGCGCTTCTACTTACTGAAGAATCCGCGGGTTTTGGCGATGGCGAACAAGATGCCAATGCCGAAGAAGATGCGCCGGTGGAATATAAATCAATCGACGGCCCGCCGCGGCAGACCGCCGTTTCATTCCTCTCCCGCCGGATAATGCCCGCGTTTGACCGAGGTTTGCGCCACGCCGACGGCAATCATCAACACGCCGAAATAATAAAGATACCAAATCGCGAAACCCGATACCTTGGAATTTGCGAGCGGCCCAAGCTCCGCGAATATCAGCAAGTCCGAAATGACGAACAAAACCGCGCCGATGCCAACACGATAGCGCGGGAAATTGCTGCTCCACGCCATGGCAGCCATAGCGGCCAGAATGACGCTATAGGCCGCAACCTGAACAGCTTCGTCGGTGGTCGTCGGAAGGCCATAAACAATCACCGGCGTCAGCAGGAAAATCGCGATTGCGAGCAGTTTCTGGCTGAACGTCGGCGACACGCGCCGGTGCCGGAAATACAGCCAGATGGCGACCAAATGACCGGCGGCAAAGGCCAGTGCACCCGCAACCATGCTGAACTCAATCAAACCGTCACCCAGCGCATAAAAGGCCAAAATGATGGCCAAGGGCACAAATTCCCCCACATGATGGCGGTGCAGCGCAAAGGGCACAAGCAAGCCAACGCCCGCCATTTTCCAGACGAGGGCAATCAGTCCGCCGTCGAGGGGAAGGAAGAGCCAAGTCGCAGGAAAGCTGATGCCTGCAACAAGGCTGGCAAGCAGCCACGGTCGTTTATGTGCAAGGTCCTGTGTCAAATTGTTTCCCCAACTTATGTGCATCGTCATGCTGAACTTGTTTCACCTTCGGTGACTGACGTTCCAGCATCCATCGTGCCACACAAACCGAAGGGCAGAGAGGATAAATGGACCCTGAAACAAGTTCAGGGTGACGATAATTCAACTTTCAAATGCTTGGCTAAGCAAGAGACCCAGTCAGCACAAGCGGAATGTAATTGATCATGCGGCCTTCATTACGGTTAAGCGTAAATCCCATAGTCCATCTTGCCGCTTTTACCTGTGCAGCGTCAAAGATTTTTGATAGCCGCCGCACATGACCAAATCATATGACGTTCAAATTATCGGTGGCGGCTTGGCAGGGTGCGAGGCGGCTTGGCAATTGGCGCAGCGCGGCATGCGGGTGAAGCTTTCGGAAATGCGCGGTTCAGGCGACATGACGCCTGCGCACCAGACCGATGGGCTTGCCGAATTGGTATGCTCAAACAGCTTTCGTTCGGATGATGCGGAAAACAACGCCGTTGGCCTTTTGCATCAGGAAATGCGCGATCTGGGGTCGCTCATCATGCAGGCGGCTGAGGTGGCGAAGGTTCCCGCCGGATCCGCGCTGGCGGTTGATCGCGATGTTTTCTCAGAAACCGTTACCAAGCATCTGGAAAGTCATCCAAATATCGACATCGTGCGTGAACGTGTGGATTCCATTCCGGCGGACCGCCCTGTCATCATCGCCACGGGTCCATTGACCGCGACCAACCTTGCCGAAAGCATCATGGCGAAAACCGGTGAGGATCGCCTTGCCTTTTTCGACGCAATTGCGCCGATTGTGTACCATGACAGCATAGACATGGACATCGCATGGTACGCCTCACGCTGGGACAAGGGCGAAGGTAAGGATTATATCAATTGCCCCATGGATGAAGCGCAATATCGCGCCTTTCATCAGGGATTGCTTGATTCCGAAAAATCGGAGTTCAAGGAATGGGAAACCAACACCCCCTATTTTGAAGGGTGCATGCCGATTGAGGTCATGGCGTCGCGCGGATTGGATACGCTGCGCTTTGGCCCGATGAAGCCGGTCGGCTTGGATAATCCGCGCACGGGGCGTTGGGCCCATGCCGTGGTGCAGCTGCGTCAGGACAATAAGCAGGGCACATTGTGGAACATGGTCGGGTTTCAAACCAAGATGAAACATGGCGCGCAAGTTGAACTGCTGCGCACCATCCCCGGACTGGAAAAGGCGGAATTCGCGCGGCTTGGCGGCCTGCACCGCAATACATTCATTCGATCGCCTATCCTATTGGACCGTCAGCTGCGCCTAAAATCATCGCCGCATATCCGCTTTGCCGGACAGATCACGGGCTGCGAAGGCTATGTTGAAAGCAGCGCGGTTGGGCTGATGGCCGGGATTATGACCGCAGCGGAGATTTCAGGGCGCACCGTCGCGCCGCCGCCGCCCACCACCGCGCTTGGTGCACTTTTGGGGCACATCACGGGGGATGCGCTGGCCGATGACTATCAACCGATGAACATCAATTTCGGGCTCTTTGCGCCATTGGAAGAAAAAGTGCACAAAAAATCGCGCAAGGCCGCGATGACTGGCCGTGCGCGGACGGACTTAAACAGTTGGATGAACGCGCAAAAGGTTGCGGCTTAACAGCGGCATCCCGGCTTTGCGGTCTGTTTCGGCCGCGTCTGCGCAAATTCCTTGCGGGTGAGCAGCTGGTCCTTGTTCCTGTCCGCGCCCGCAAATCGTTCTCCGGTGGCCGCCGCCCATTCTTCAAAAGTGAGCAAATTGTTGCCATCGCGGTCCAATGCCTTGAACGCCTTCGTTCGGCTGCCCATCATTTCGACGCGGGAAATAAGCTCATCCCGGTTGCGATCATAACGGTTGAAACGCATTTCCTCGCGGCTTGCCTTTGGCGCTTCGGGCGGGGTCGGCGGCGCAGGGCCGAACGCAGGGGCATTTGGTCCCGCTTGGGGCAAGGCATCCGAGATCGCCTCAGGCGGCGGCGCGGCGGGGATCAAGT
>JBEEIJ010000126.1:0-9340 GCA_041169905.1 Pseudomonadota bacterium
GCCATGTTGTCGCGGCTATCGTCATTTTTGCGCTTCACCCTTATCAACGAAGCGGCGGCCAAGGTTCCTCTGACGCAAGAGATCGAGACGTTGAAGCTGTATCTCGATATCGAAAAGATGCGTTTTGAAGAACGGCTGCGGCCATATTTCACGATTGAACCCGCTGTCGAAAATGCGCTGGTGCCGTCACTTCTGCTGCAGCCATTGGTGGAAAATGCCATTAAATATGCGGTGACCCCGAAAGAAGAGGGCGCCGACATTTCCGTCACCGCTCAACTTGTCGGTCAAAGAGTGCGAATTACCGTATCGGATACGGGACCGGGCTTGCAGCCGGGGCAGCAAGATCACAGCCTCTCTACTGGTGTTGGCATGGCGAACACCCGCGAGCGACTTTCACAAGCTTATGGCGACGATCAACGCTTTGAACATTATGTAAAAGTGGGCGGAGGATTTGAGGTTTTGTTGGAACTACCCTATCAAAGCCGGATTATAGCAGGGGAAGACATTCAAACGGGGGCTAAGCAGCAAGGACAAATATCCGCATGAGCATTCGTACAATATTGGTCGACGATGAAAAGCTGGCGATCCAAGGCCTTGAATTAAGGCTTCAGCCGTTCGACGACATCGAAATCGTCGCGACCTGCCACAATGGCCGCGAAGCCATCCGCAAAATTAAAACGCTGAAACCCGATTTGGTGTTTCTCGATATTCAGATGCCCGGATTTGACGGCTTTTCGGTGGTTCAAGGCGTGATGGATATTGATCCGCCGTTGTTCGTCTTTGTGACGGCCTATTCGGAGCATGCAATTAGGGCGTTCGAAGCGCAGGCGATCGATTATCTTATGAAGCCGGTCGAGCCAGAACGTCTTGCCGACACCATGGACCGTGTGCGCAGCAGGCTTGCCGACAAGCGCACGTCGGATGAGCTGGACAGGCTTCGCAATGTCATCAATGAAGTTGCGCCGGATGCTGCTGACAATCTGAGTTCGATGGACGACGACGTGGCGTCGACCCGGTTTGAGAAGCTTATCAATATCAAAGATCGCGGCCAGATTTTCCGGGTCGATGTGGAGAGCATCGAGCGTATTGATGCGGCTGGCGATTATATGTGCATATACACCGCCGACAACTCGCTCATCCTGCGCGAGACCATGAAGGATCTGGAAAAACGCCTTGACCCAAGGACGTTCCAGCGCGTCCATCGTTCGACAATCGTCAATTTGGATCAGGTGCGGCAGGTGAAGCCGCATACGAACGGCGAATGCTTCCTTGTGCTAGAATCGGGGGCGCAGGTAAAAGTCAGCCGTTCCTATCGTGACGTTGTAGCCAGGTTTGTCCATTAAGGAGAATAAGGATGGCACAAGCCGATACTTCAACACGCATGAAGGCCAGCGACTTCCATCCCTATATTCTCGAAATCTTTGATGGCTATGTCCACGGCAAGCTGACCAAACGTGAATTCATTCGCGAAGCCGCTAAATTTGCGGCAGCGGGCGTAACCGGCCTTATGATACTCAACCAGTTGCAGCCGGATTATGCTTTGGCGCAGCAAGTTAAGGCCGACGATCCGGCAATTGTCACATCACGGGTGACGGTACAAAGCCCCAATGGGCATGGCAGCATCAGCGGGTTGCTGGCGCGACCAGCCAAGGCAAGCGGCAAGCTGCCGGCGGTTTTGGTGGTTCACGAAAATCGCGGGTTGAACCCCTATATTGAGGATGTCGTGCGTCGTCTGGCAAAGGCTGGCTATATGGCGTTTGGCCCTGATGGCCTGTCGTCGCTTGGCGGTTATCCCGGCAATGACGAAAAAGGCCGTGAGATGCAGGCAAAGCTGAACCCGGGCAAATTATTGGAAGACTTTTTTGCCAGCTTTGAATTCCTGCGCGATCATGCCGACAGCACAAGCAAGGTTGGCGCGGTGGGTTTCTGCTACGGCGGCGGCGTCTGCAATGCGTTGGCCGTTGCTTATCCGGAAATGGCGGCGTCCGTGCCATATTATGGTCGCCAGCCAACTGCGGCTGAAGTTCCTGCCATCAAAGCACCCTTGCTGATCCATTATGCCGAAGCTGACGAGCGTATCAATGCAGGCTGGCTCCCCTATCAGGCAGCGCTCATTTCGAACCAGAAGTCATTTCAGGTGCATTTCTATCCGGGTACACAGCATGGCTTCCACAATGACAGCACACCCCGCTTTGACAAAGCAGCGGCGGACTTGTCATGGGCCCGCACGCTCGCGTTTTTCGAGAAAAATCTGCGTTAGCGCCGATCTTTGAAAAACACCTGAAGCAGTTCCGCCGATTCGTCTGCGGATATGCCAGAATATATTTCGGGGCGATGATGCACCGTAGGCTGTTCAAATAAGCGCGGACCATGCGCCACAGCGCCGCCCTTGGGATCCTCAGCGCCATAATAGAGGCGGGCTATGCGCGAATGGGCGATTGCGCCCGCACACATCGCACAGGGCTCTAGCGTGACCCACAGGTCGCATCCCGTGAGCCGGTCATTGCCAAGATACGCCGCAGCGGCACGGATGGCGAGGATTTCGGCGTGGGCAGTGGGGTCATGATGCTCAAGCGGACGGTTGGCGCCGCGGCCAATAATGACCCCATCCTTGACGACAATCGCGCCAACGGGCACTTCGCCTTGCGCGGCGGCTGCCCGCGCCAAGTTGAGCGCTTCGTTCATCATTTCGCGGGCTTTGGACAACGGCATGTTATTTTGCTAGCGTAGATTACTGCTTTTGACCACACATCGGCTTGACCTTTTCGGTGTGGAGCGTTAGGGGCAGCGACTTTCGCGGGACAGTGATTCCGCATACACTTTTTTATACAGGACATACATCATGGCGCGCATCTGCGAACTCACCGGTAAAGGCCGTCTGGTCGGCAACAATGTGAGCCACGCCAACAACAAAACCAAGCGTACATTCCTGCCTAACCTGCAGAATGTCACTTTGTTGTCGGATGCTCTTGAGCAGGGCTACAAGTTCCGCGTTTCGACCCACGGTTTGCGTTCGGTTGAGCATGTTGGCGGTCTCGACAACTGGTTGTTGAAGACTTCGGACGAGAAGCTCTCGACAAACGCGCGCAAGGTGAAAAAAGAAATCGCCAAGAAGCAAAAAGCTGCGGCGTAAGCCCAACGGCTGCTTTTGCAGCCTTTAGCTAAAACGAATCGAAGCCGGGGGCAGCCACTGCCTCCGGTTTTTTCTTGTCCGGCGCAGAGGTTCCGCCGGAACTTCATCAATTACGGGCCGAATATGAATGATCTATAACAGACACGTTCAGCATTCGGACAATGAAGCATCTTAATAAGGCAATTATCGGCACAGAAAAACGCCGCATTGCCCAATGTGCGCCGAACGTGAAAACAACGGAGTATCGAACGTCATTGACAAATCGGACAGCAATTGCCTCCGCAATCGATAGAATATCAGCATTTCGTCCGGATGTGATCCCTGAACCTCATTCACATCCGGACGGAATGGTCGATCAGGCGATTGCCTGACGATCATGAGCCAGCCTTCGACCGAGGGCTGGCTTTTCGTTTCAACTGAAACTTGTCTGCCTGCGCTTTATCCGGCAAAGCGCCGCAATGACTTCATCACTCGAATCCGCACGAACTGCCATCCGGCCCTTCCATCGCAAGTCTGAACCAGAAGTGCTTGCCCCATTGGTGGTCGCTGCCACTCTCAATGGCACCGCGCGCGCCGAAGTTGTGCGCACCGCGCGGACCCTGCTGGCCGATTTGCGTCAGGTGCAAGCCGATGGGTGGGTGAACCAGTTTTTGCAGGAATATCGTCTCGGAACGGAGGAGGGCACGGCGCTCCTTTCGCTTGCCGAGGCATTTTTGCGCGTACCGGACCCCCAGACGGCCGATTTGCTGATTGCCGACAAGCTGACGGAAGCGGAATGGAGCAACCATAAGGGGCAGTCATCGAGCTTGCTGGTGAACAGCGCGACGTGGGGACTTGTGCTTGGTAAAGCGGTTCTGGGTGACAGCACAAGCACGTTGAAACGCCTGATTGCAAAGGCAGGCGAGCCATTTGTGCGTCAGGCCGTTGGCGCGGCGATGCGGCTGATGGGCCAAGTTTTCGTGATGGGCCGCGATATTGACGAAGCCATCAAGCGGATGGAATCAAAAGACAACCGTGGCTTCACCGCGAGTTTCGATATGCTTGGCGAGGCCGCGCGAACCAAAAATGATGCAGAGCGATATTTTGAATCCTACGCCGCGGCCATCGCAGCCGTCGGCCGCAATGCGGCGCGCGGGCATAGCATTTCTGTAAAATTGTCGGCGCTGCACCCGCGATATGAAACCGCGCAGAGTGCAACATGCGTTCCAGAATTGGCCGATATGATCACGCAATTGGCCCGGTCTGCCGCCGCGCTTGGCGTGCAACTCACCATTGATGCCGAAGAAGCCGCGCGACTGGAAATGAGCGTCGACATCATTGAACGCGTCGCGCGTGACCGTGACCTGCGCGGATGGGATGGCTTGGGCATGGCGGTGCAAGCCTATTCCAAACGCGCCCGTCCCGTCATCGCATGGGCCAATGCATTGGGCCATGACACGTCCCGCATCATGCAAGTGCGCCTCGTCAAAGGTGCCTATTGGGACAGCGAAATCAAACATGCGCAGGAACGCGGACTGACCGACTTCCCATTGTTTACACGCAAGCCGGCAACCGATGTATCCTACCTTGCGTGCGCCAAAGATATGTTTGACGCCGCCAAAATTCGCCCTGCATTTGCAACGCATAACGCGCTTACCGTCGCGACGATTTTGCAGTGGGCGGGGGACAATCGCGATTTCGAATTTCAACGCCTGCATGGCATGGGCGAAGGGCTGTTTGAGCGCCTTGTGCGCGAAGAGGGTTACCAGTGCCGCACCTACGCTCCGGTGGGCGGACATCGCGACTTGCTCGCCTATCTGGTCCGCCGCCTGCTGGAAAATGGCGCCAACAGCAGTTTCGTGCACCAACTGGCGGACCAATCCATCAGTGAGGACGAACTGCTCGCCGATCCGGTAGAGAAAATAATGGCCGTTGGTGGCACGCGGCATCCGGCGATTGCAGCGCCTGCGGATCTGTTCCAGCCAGAACGAACGAATAGCCTTGGTGTTGACCTTGATGATGCGCTGATACTGAAAGAAACGGCAACCGAGATCGCGCTCCCGGTTCAATTGGGCATCCAGACAACAGTTGCGCCCGAAAGTGCGGTGACCAAGGCACTTGCCGCCTATCCGGCATGGTCAAATACCCCATTGGACGAACGCGCGGACTGTCTGGAACGACTGGCCGACCTGCTTGAGACAAACCGCAGCCGTTTAATGGCTGTTTTGGTGCAAGAGGCGCGCAAAACGATCCCCGACGCACTCTCCGAAGTACGCGAGGCGATTGATTTTTGCCGTTATTATGCTGCGCGCGCCCGTACCGATTTAATGCCTGATGAATTGCCCGGCCCGACGGGCGAACGAAATGTTTTGCGGCATGAAGGCAGGGGTGTGTGGGTCGCCATTGCGCCGTGGAATTTCCCGCTGGCCATATTTTTGGGACAAGTGGCGGCTGCATTGGTCACGGGCAACACCGTGGTCGCGAAGCCTGCTCCGCAAACACCGGCCATTGGGCAACTGGCAGTGGCGCTGGCACATGAAGCCGGCGTTCCCGAAGATGTGCTCCAGATTGTTACCGGCGGTGGCGACGTTGGCGCTGCTCTGACCGCCGATGTCCGCATTTCTGGCGTGGTGTTTACCGGGTCCGTTCCCACCGCAAAGGCCATCGCGCGCAATTTGCTCGCTGACGACGCGCGGCCATTGGTGCCGCTGATCGCCGAAACGGGTGGCTTAAACGCCATGATTGTCGATTCCACGGCTTTGTCCGAACAAGTCGTTCGCGATATCATCATTTCTGGCTTTCAATCGGCGGGCCAGCGTTGTTCGGCGTTGCGGCTGTTGCTTCTGCAGGAGGATATCGCCGAACATACGCTTGAGATGCTGCGCGGCGCGATGGACACGTTGAACGTGGGCGATCCTGCTGATCCTTCTACCGACATCGGCCCTGTCATTGATCAGGATTCTTATGACAAGCTGATGGCCTATCGTGCCGAGGTGAAGGACAGAATAGTTCATGAGATAGACGTTCCAGCGCACGGCCTGTTTGTACCCCCGACGGTTATCCGCCTGGACAATCTCGACGACCTGAACCGTGAATGGTTTGGCCCATTGGTGCATGTTGCAACATGGAAGGCTGGCGAACTTGAGGATACAATCGCACGGGTGAATGCCAAGGGATTTGGTCTCACAATGGGGCTTCACAGCCGGATTGCGGGTAGCAGTGCGTTGGTCGAAAACCTTGCCCGCGTCGGCAATCTGTACATTAACCGGTCGATGATTGGCGCGGTGGTGGGCAGCCAGCCATTTGGCGGTGAAGGCTTATCCGGCACTGGTCCCAAAGCAGGCGGACCGCATTATTTGTACCGCTTCTGCGCCGAACGGACGACATCTGTAGATACAACCAGCGCGGGCGGCAACGCATCGTTGCTGTCGCTTGAGGACGATAGCTGACTTTCAGCGTCAGTGAATGGTTCCCAAAGTCGTATGCGTGCTCAGCATGATGATGAGGCGTTCGATCTGACGCCAGCGGCAATAATGCAGGTGATTGCCAACATTACGGCTTTTTATTGCGCGTTCCGCCGCTTCTATACCGGCTTTGGGGCCGAATGTGTCCATTAACGTCGTGGCTTCCACAACATCCCGCGGTTCGACGTATAGCGGCAGATACATACAGACAGCGGCTTTCGATTGTTGTTTTGGTTCGCAGAGAGGCCCGGGGGGATTGGCCCAACTGCAACGCCTTATTACAAATTACGTGTCGCGTTTCCGTCAAAGCAATTGGTTAGCGCAAATTAAGCATGAACATCGGGCTTGCTAGGCTGCGGCACTTGGTGGCAAAGAGCGAATATGTCTGGAACACAAAACAATCAGCCCCGCCTTGCCGGCGGCATTTTCGTCGCTCTCGGTTTATTAATCGGCGCTATTTTGGGGGTGGCATTGGATCAACCCTCCGCCGGATTGGTTATCGGTATGGCGATCGGCAGCGTGATCGCGGTGGCGATATGGTTGTTTGATCGTAAACGAAGCACATAAGGGTCAGAATAATGTGGAAGCACGTTCGCAACATTACGTTGATATTCATCGCGTTGGCGCTTGCTGGCGTCTGGTACATTACGCGTCCTGATGTTGCGCAATTGCCGTTGGATGCAGTGACCGGGCCTAAGCCCAACATCACCGAGGGCCGCGAACAGATTTTCCCGACCATTAAGGTTGCCGAGGTTGACCGCTGGAAAGCCGGCGAAGCGCCAATTGCTGCACCGGGTCTGGTTGTCGAGCGCTTTGCAGAAAGTCTCGACCATCCCCGCAACATGTATGTCTTGCCCAATGGTGATGTTCTCGTCGCTGAAACAAATTCCCCGCCGCGCGACGTTGGCGGTATTGAAGGCTTCGTCATGAAATGGCTGATGGGCAAGGCTGGCGCGGGCGTGCCGTCTGCCAACCGCATCACATTGCTGCGTGACGCCGATGGAGATGGCAAAGCGGAGTTGAAAATACCGTTCCTGACGGGGTTGAACTCGCCATTTGGCATGGTGCTGATCCGCGATACTTTGTACGTCGCGAACACCGATGGATTGATGGCCTTTCCTTACAAGACAGGCGACACCAAGATTACCGCGAAGGGCAAGGAGCTTACAAAGTTTAATGCACAAGCGCCAAACAACCATTGGACGCGCAACTTGGCTGCATCGCCCGATGGTAAGAAGATTTATATATCGGTCGGGTCAAACAGCAACATTGCTGAACATGGGATAGAATCCGAAAATGGCCGCGCGATGGTGTTCGAATATGACATCGCCAAGGATAAGAAAATTCCATACGCCATCGGTTTGCGCAACCCCGTTGGCCTCGATTGGGATAGCCGCGGACGCCTATGGACGGTGGTCAACGAACGCGACATGCTTGGTTCAGACCTGGTTCCCGATTATCTGGCCCTTGTGGAATTTGGTGCCGATTATGGTTGGCCGCAGCATTATTGGGGTGGCTATACCGATCATCGCGTTTCACCACCGAAACCAGAAAAGCGGGAATATGAACGTCGCCCTGATTACGCCTTGGGTGCGCATACCGCCCCCTTGGGCCTTGCCTTTGGCTATAAGGGCAAATTGGGTACCGGGCTGACCGATGGTGCTTTTGTTGCGCGCCATGGCTCTTGGAACCGCAAGCCCGTGTCTGGTTATGATGTGATCTTCGTGCCCTTTCCAAAGGGCGAGCCTGTAGGAAAGCCGGTCAACATTTTGACCGGGTTCCTGGACAAAGATGGCAAAGCGCAGGGACGGCCGACGATGCTCGTCATCGCAAAGGACGGTTCGCTTTTGGTCAGCGACGATGTGGGCAATATTGTTTGGCGGGTTCGGACGAAAGGTTAGGGTCAGGACCTAAATCCGTCGGCCCGCGCGGCCGGCAAGTTCCACTGTGTAATGCCATGCTATGCGGCCCGACCGGCCGCCACGGCTTTGCGCAAAACTTAAGGCATCGGCCTCGTCCCAATCGAGGTCGAAGTGCGCCGCGTAGCTGCCCACCATTTTTAGATAGGCATCCTGATCGGGATATTGAAAACCGAGCTTAACGCCAAACCGGTCAGCCAGCGCTAAGCTATCATCCACCGCATCACGTCCGCCAGTATCTGGATCCGCGCCATTTTCTCTTTCAACGATGTTCCGACGGTTCGATGTCACGCACAAGCGGACATTGTTCGGGCGGGCTTCAACGCCGCCTTCAAGCAGCGACCGCAACAGGCGGGCGCTTTGGTCATTGGGCTCGAAAGAGATGTCGTCCACGAACAACAGATATCGGCGGCCTGATGCGGCAAGCTCGTCGAATAATGCAGGCATGCTGGTGATTTGGTTCGCCGCCGCCTCGACAAGGGCAATGAAAAAGCCTTCTTCTTGCAACGCCGCGACGACCGATTTGACCAGCGCGGATTTCCCCATGCCGCGTGCCCCCCACAGCAGGACGTCGTGCGCTGCCGCGCCTGAAGCATGCCGCCGGCTGTTTTCGATCAAATCGGCTTTTTGGCGGTCGATACCAACGATAAGGTCAAGTGGCAGCGGCTTGAAATCATGCACCGGGGCCAATGCCGTGCCGTTCCAATGATAGGCCGGATGGGACGATAGGTCCGTCGGTGGCGCAGGCGGCGGTGATAGCCGCTCCAGCGCCTCAGCAATGCGTTTGAGTGTGTGCTCGTTCAAGCGGCCAAGTCCTCGGCATCCAATGCGTAGAGCAAGTCGGC
>JBEEIJ010000127.1:0-3848 GCA_041169905.1 Pseudomonadota bacterium
CGGCTTCGCGCGCATTTTTCCATCACCGACGGCGCATCCATCCGTCTGACGAAAAACCTGCCGATAGCATCGGGAATCGGCGGCGGTTCGGCCGACGCTGCGGCAGCGGCACGGTTGTTGAACCGGCTGTGGGATATTCAGGCCAGCGAGCAGGAACTTGCTGACACGCTGGCACCGCTGGGTGCCGACATTCCCGCCTGCATTTTTAGCCGCACGAGCTTTGGCAGCGGAACCGGAACTGCGCTTGAATTGCGCGATGACAGCATGGTTCCGGCGCGGCATCTGTTGCTGGTTAACCCGCTGCAGTCGGTATCAACAGCGTCCATTTTCAAAGCATGGGACGGTCAGGACAAAGGACCAGTTGCGCGGCGCGACATTTGGCAAGCTGCCTTATCAGGGCGAAACGACCTTGAACCCATCGCGGCGGCCATTTGTCCCGCCATTACAGACATTTTGGACGTGCTGGAACGCGCCAACCCGGCCATGGCTCGCATGTCGGGATCAGGCGCGACCTGTTTCGCGCTTTTTGCGGACGCCGATGATTTGGAAGCAGCCAAAGCGCATCTGGATCCCCTGTGGTGGTCGATGGGAACCGAGTTGCGATGATGGTGGATCCTTTCCGGATATTGGGCGAACCCAAAAGCGGTGGTTTCCTAATCATTGGCGACCATGCATCAAATGCGGTTCCCGACGACGTCGCGTTGGGATTGGGAGCGGATAACCTCAATGCACATATTGCGTGGGACATTGGCGTTGATCCGGTTGCACATATATTGACGCAAGATCCGCGTTTTGCCGCGTTCCTCGGACGTTATTCACGTCTGGTCGTCGACCTAAACCGCGAAGAGGGCGAAGCAGGCGCCATCCCAAGCGAAAGCGATGGACGTCGAATTCCGGGAAATGATTTGGACCAAGCGCAGCGTGCGGATCGCATCGCGCGATATCACCGGCCCTATCATGACAGGCTGGAAACGCTTTTGCGGGAGTGCCGACCAGCACTCATATTGTCGCTGCATAGTTTCACACCCGCATTGAAAACACGGCCAGACGAGGCGCGTCCATGGGAGGTTGGCGTGCTGTATAATGCCCACGAAGCGGCATCGAAAACCGCGATCCCGTTCTTACAGAATGCCGGGCTCAACGTCGGTGACCAGCTTCCTTATTCCGGCAAATTACTGAACGCGACGATGAACCGGCATGCAGAGGCCAATGACATTCCTTATGTCGGGATTGAAATGCGACAGGATTTGGTCGGCGACGCTGCAGGCCAAGCAAGATTTGCACATATTTTGTCGGGAATGTGCCATTTTGTTTCGGAACAGCTTGGCTTAACCACATAAAAACGCGTAAAGGCCGCGGCGATAATGGAGACCATCATGCCAAACCAATTCGACAAATCCAAATTGCCCAGCCGTCACGTTTCTGTTGGCCCGGAACGTGCCCCGCACCGCAGTTATTATTATGCGATGGGTTTGACCGCTGAGGAAATTGCGCGCCCATTTGTCGGCGTCGTGTCGGCAGGCAATGACAGTGCGCCATGCAATACCACATTGGATGCGCAAGCGGATATCGCGCGTAAGGGCGTGGAGCAGGGCGGCGGTATGCCGCGCCGGTTCAACACCATCACAGTGACCGACGGCATCGCCATGGGCCATCAGGGCATGAAGGCCTCGCTGGTGAGCCGTGAAGTCATCGCGGATTCGGTCGAGTTATCGGTGCGTGGACACTGCTATGACGCGCTGGTTGGCTTTGCGGGTTGCGACAAGTCGCTGCCGGGGATCATGATGGCGATGCTGCGGCTGAACGTGCCATCCATCTTTGTCTATGGCGGCTCCATTCTCCCCGGTCGCTATCATGAAAAGGACGTGACCGTTAAGGACGTCTTTGAAGTCGTTGGCAAATATGCGGCGGGCGCGTGCCCGTTGTCCGAGCTTGAAGAGCTTGAGCGCGTTGCCTGCCCGGGGCACGGCGCTTGTGGCGGCCAATATACCGCGAACACCATGGCGTGCGTGGGCGAGGCGATTGGCCTTTCGCTTCCAAACAGCAACATGGCGCCAGCGCCTTATTCCACCCGAGAGCAAATTGCGCATGCCGCAGGGGTTCAGGTGATGGAGTTGCTCGCGAAAAACATTAGACCACGTGACATCTGCACCCGTGAAGCCTTTGTAAATGCTGCAAGAATCGTTGCTGCCACCGGCGGATCAACCAATGGTGCGCTGCATTTGCCCGCAATGGCGCATGAGGCGGGTATCTCATTTGACCTGTTCGACGTTGCCGAGGCGTTCAAAACAACACCCTATATGGCCGATTTGCAGCCCGGCGGACAATTTGTGGCGCGCGACATGTACGATGCAGGCGGTGTGTATATGCTCATGAAGTCGTTGCTGGCCGAAGGGCTTCTGTACGGCGACTGCATGACCGTCACCGGCAAGACGCTTGGCGAAAATATCGATGAAATCACGTGGAACCCGAACCAAAAGGTGATTTATCCAGCAACGGCGCCAATAACGCCAACGGGTGGCGTCGTGGGCCTTCGCGGGACATTGGCACCCGATGGCGCAATCGTGAAAGTCGCCGGGATGGACCGCTTGAAGTTTACAGGGCCGGCCCAAGTTTTTGATTGCGAAGAAGATTGCTTTGCCGCCGTTGAAGCACGGGAAATCCGCGAAGGTTCGGTCATTGTCATCCGTTATGAAGGGCCAAAGGGCGGCCCCGGCATGCGCGAAATGCTTTCGACCACGGCGGCTCTATACGGGCAGGGCATGGGCGAGAAGGTTGCGCTCATCACCGACGGACGCTTCTCTGGCGCTACACGCGGCTTCTGCATTGGCCATGTTGGCCCCGAAGCGGCTGAATGCGGACCAATCGCTTTGGTTGAGGATGGCGACGAGATCATGATCGATGCCGAAACCGGTGTAATCGACCTCAATGTGCCCGCCGAAGTCCTTGAAGAACGGCGGAAACATTGGACGCCACGCGCCACCGATTATGGGTCAGGCGCAATATGGCGCTATGCTCAAAATGTCGGCCCTGCGTATAAAGGCGCAGTCACGCATCCCGGCGGCAGCGCCGAAACGCATGTCTTTGCCGATATCTAAATATGCGGCGGCAACTTTGCTGCTCGCCAGCCTATCTGGCTGCAGCGGAGATGGCGCGGTCCAGACCCAGCAAATTGCTGCAGAAAAAGGCGCAAGCAAAGACGCCAGTTGATTGCGCGCGCCTTCACGGGCATGGGGCGCTATGAGCATCACAGAAGAGATTATCAGGGTCGCCGCGCGCGGCGACGGCGTAACCGCAAATGGACGCTATGTCGCGCATGCAGCGCCCGGCGACATGGTTGATCCCGCAGGCGGCTTGATCCACGGACCGCATCACGCAACCCCTCCATGCCATCACTTCCCATTATGCGGCGGATGCCAATTGCAGCATCTCGACGAAGACAGCCTGCGCCTGTTTGTTGCAGAGCGCGTCACGCATGCGCTGGCGACGCAGCAGGTGGACATCGGCGAAGTGATGCCCGTCCATCTGTCTCCCCCCGCCACACGCCGACGCATTGCGGTGCGTTCGGCATGGGCCGGAAAGCAATTTCAACTGGGTTTCAGCACCGAAAAAAGTCACCGTATCATCGACTTAAGGCAATGTGACGTCGTGACGCCAGAACTGTTCGCACTGCTTAAGCCGCTGCGCAGCCTGCTGGAACCAAGGCTGAACCGCGCGCGTCAGGTTCAGATCAAGCTGGCGATGGTCGATCAAGGCGTTGACGTGTTGATTGAAAATTGGATCGCCAATGATCTGGATACGCATGAGACCTTGTCGGAATTTGCGAAAACCTATGGCCTTGCGCGCTT
>JBEEIJ010000128.1:0-4978 GCA_041169905.1 Pseudomonadota bacterium
CCGCGCGATAAACGGAGTGCGTCGGTGATCGCCGCTTGTGAGTCGGCATAATGCCAGAAACGCGTTCCGCCCGCTGCTGGCCCCAAATGGGTCGAGTGCACCGCAATGACGGCCTTTAGCCCAGTGGCACGGTCATCAAACACATGAACCGCCTCATGCGAGTCAAAATCTGGCAAATCCCAAATAGCGGGCATCTCGTCACTCCCAAATACGGACGAATTTTATCCAATGAAGGTCGGAATCAAATTACACATCGACGTAATAATATTACGCAATGCGCATGTCACTCGGATTATGCGGGTGGGGAATAAATGGGGCGACCGAGGGGTCTCGAACCCCCGACCTCTGGTACCACAAACCAGCGCTCTAACCAACTGAGCTACGGTCGCCATAGCGCCACTAAGGCAGGCGCGTTCCTATGATTTGGCCTTAAGATTATCACATGCCGGGCGTCAACCCGGCACGCTGATTATCTTACTTTTTGAGGCTAAGGCCACCAAAGCGCTTGTTGAACTGCGCAACGCGGCCACCTGTGTCGAGCATACGGCCCGAACCACCGGTCCATGCAGGGTGCGAAGTCGGGTCAATATCCAGAGCCAATGTGTCGCCTTCCTTGCCCCAAGTGGAGCGTGTTTCGAAGACGGTGCCATCGGTCATCTGCACCTTGATCATGTGATAATCGGGGTGAATGTCGGCTTTCATATATAATTCCTTTGTTCAGCGACCGGTTTCCGACCGGAAGCCCTAAATTCGGAAGCGCCGCGCATAGCGGTGGACGCCAGTTATAGCAAGATTCAATTATACGCGAACATCGTCAAGCCGGAGGATCCGCGATCATGGCCATGAATTCGGCTTCTGCCGCCACCTGATCACCCATCATCGCACGCCCCGCAAATTTGCAAACCCGCGGACGCTTTTGCACAAATTCGACATTCAGATGCAGCAAGCAGCCGGGCTCGACAGGCGCACGGAACTTCGCATTGTCTATCGACATGAAATATACGAGCTTGCCCGAACCAATCAACCCAAGGCTCTCCATTGCCAAAACGCCAGCCGCTTGGGCCAACGCTTCGACAATCAGAACGCCGGGCATGATGGGCCGTCCGGGGAAATGTCCCTGAAAGAACCCTTCATTGATCGTTACGGCTTTAATCGCGCTGATGCGCTCATCAGGCACAAGCTGTTCAACGCGGTCAACCAGCAACATCGGGTACCGATGCGGCAGCACCGACATAACCCGGCGGACGTCATAGTTGCTAAAATCAGCCTCGCTCATTCGGCTTAGCGGCTTTCAGGCTGTGCTGCAGGGTTTGCTGGTGCAGCCGCACGTGGCTGAGCCGCAGCGGCCTGAGCGGCTTGCATCTGCGCAGCGTTGTTAAACAGCTGCTGAATTTGCTGATACAAAGCGCCAATCTGACGCGACGGACGATAGCCCGCAGGGGGTGTGATTGATGCTGCTGGAATAGCTTTATCCAGTTCAGCGGTAATCGCAGACGTTACGTCAACGGCTTCAGGTGCCCACACAAATGCATCCGGTGCCAAAATGACGCTGATTTTCTTTGCGGCAACAACCGCCTGCTGCGCCGCTTCATACTTCACAGCGATCTGTTCGACGGCATATAATTGCGCCAAGATAATCGGTTCTTGAAGCGTATTGATTTCCTTTTGCTTTTCATCAATCTGCGTCAGCAAAGGGTTTTTCGCCTTAACTGCAGCGTCAAGTTCCGCCTGCGTCAGCTCTTTATCCTTATTGGTATCAAGCTGCACATTGATGTTGTTGATTTCCTGACGCTTGGTCTGCATCTGCTGAACGACAGCTGCATATTGCGTGCCGATCTGCTGATAGGCCGAACCGAGTGCCTTTGTACGAGCAATAGCGACCGATGTTTCGGCGGTTGCGATGCCGGCTACCTGAGCCGTTGCAGGAACAGCGATGGCTGTTGCGGACAAAAGAGCTGCCACGATGGCGGTGTTACGAATTTTCATTAGAATTGAGTTCCTACGTTGAATGTAAATAATTTGGTGTCGTCGCCGGGCTGTTTTAGCAGCGCACGGGCAATATCAAGCCGGAACGGACCGAAAGGCGAGTTCCAGTTTACTCCAAAACCAACCGACATACGCGGCTTCCATGTGTCACCAAAGAACCGCTCTTCGAAACGCAGCGCAGATATACGCGCCGATCCATCGGCATTGGTTGCGGTGGTTGACGTCTGAAGCGTTCCTGTGGTGTCCACAAAGTAATAAAGCGGTGCCCCCTGCGTGCCATCAGACAATATCTCGCGTTGCTGAACCGTCTGTAATATAGGACGTGTCACGTCAAAAACCGAACCAACATCAAGGAACAAGGATGGACGCAGACCCAGTTCTTTGGCGCCGCTGCCCAACGGTATCTGAAGCTCCGCACGGCCCATATAATAGGCCCGACCGCCAATGGCATCGTCTTGAATCTGGTTCCGGTCCGTCAATGCCGTGTTCACGGCTACCCCGTTGACGACTTCGCCTTGAAAGAACACACGCTGTACCCGTGGACCAACGCCGCGAATATCAAAGCCGCGCATCTGCGGTTCACCGAGGTAGAAACGGTCGGTCAAACGGACGTCATCAACGCCCGCTGACTCAAGGCCGCGGCTTTCGAGCGGGTGAATATATCCGCTCTCAAGTGACAGGCCGAACACAAAGTTCCCAAATGGCTTCCAGAATTTGTCTGCGTTAATGCGTGTCTTGACATATTTAACGCTGCCGCCAAGTCCTGCGAAATCTTGGCTAATACCAATACTCTGGCCACGCGTTGGACGGATCCGGTTATCGCGATCATCATATAACAAGGTATAACCCAGCGATGACGTCAGGCGTTTGCCCGTGGCATCACACAGGAACCGGCCGGCCACGATTGGGTCGCAAGATGCAGGTAACGGCCCTGTACCATCTGGGTCAGTGAAAAACGTGTTTTCATCCAACGAGATGTTGTCCTGGCTAAGGCCATAGCGTGCTTGGAAATAGATATATTCGTTCACCGGCACACCAACGCGCAGTTGGAACCCGGTGGTTGCCTGCTCATAGGTTGTGTTGCGTTGATTATTGAAGAAGTTGAAGCTGTTCAAATCGCGACGAAAAATATCGCCTGATACCGCGATCGAACGGTCAAACAGATAGGGTTCCGTAAACCCGATTTCTGCGGACTTTGAATAGGATGAATAAGAGATATTCGTCCGCAATTCCTGGCCAACACCGCGGAAGTTTCGCTGCCTTACGGAACCTTGGAAAATGAAGTTTTCGATGGACGAAAAACCAGCCGAAAGCGACAATTCGCCCGTTGCCTTTTCCTCGACATTTGATGTCAGCACGATGCGGTCGGGCGCAGTGCCCTGTGTTTGCTCGACTTCAAGCTCTTCCTGAAAATAGCCAAGCGACTTGATGCGTTCTGCGGTTCGTTTCACCTGAATGCTGTTAAATGCGTCGCCTTCGTTCAAACGGAACTCACGGCGAACCACCTTGTCTTGGGTCAGCGTATTGCCGTTAATGTCGATACGCTCAACGAACACCCGCGGCGATTCCGCCACGTTGAAAGTGATACCCATCGTCAGCGTTTCTTTGTCGCGCTGGAAATCGGGGTTCACATCGGCAAAAGCATAACCAAATAGACCCGCAGTTTCCGAAAGGCTTTCGACGGTATCTTCGACCATCTTGGCGTTGTACCAATCGCCCTTTTTCATGCGCAATGTCGCCGTAAGACGTTCGGAATCGAAATCGCGGATTTGGCTTTCAACCTTCACATCGCCGAATTTGTAGCGATCGCCTTCTTCCACCACATAAGTGATGATGAAATCCTGCTTATCGGGCGTCAATTCCGCAATAGCGGATACCACGCGGAAATCGGCATAACCTTGCGTCAGATAAAATTGGCGCAATTTTTGTTGGTCGAATGCCAAACGGTCAGGGTCATAGCTGGTGCCCGAGCTGAAGAAGCGGTAAAACCGAGCCTGCTTCGTCACCATTTCGCCACGCAGGTCGCCATCGGAAAACTTTTCGTTACCGATGATGTTGATCTGCTGGACCTTTGATTTCGGGCCTTCAGTAATTTCGAAGACGATATCGACCCGGTTCTGATCCAACTGGACCAGCTTAGGTTCGACCACCGCAGCAAAGCGTCCCTGACGCTTGTAGAGTTCAACGATGCGGGCAACATCCGCGCGGACTTTCGAACGCGAGTAAATCTGGCGTGGCGCCAGCTTAATTTCAGGTTCGATCTTGTCGTTCTTGATGCGCTTGTTGCCTTCAAGGATGATGCGGTTAACCACCGGGTTTTCGCGTACTTCAATGACAACCGCGCCCGAATTGTTGCGCACGGCGACGTCCGCAAATAATTCAGTCGCGTATAAATCTTTCAACGCTTGGTCGGCAGAAACCTGCGTCCAAAGCTGCCCCGTGCGCAAGCGGATGTAGGACCGGACCGTTTCGGCCTCGAGTCGCTGGGTGCCAACGACGGTGATGGAATTGATTTGATCAACCACAGCTGGCGCGGATGGCGCGGCGGCGGGTGCAGGCGGCGTTGATTGCGCAAACGCGGGCGTCATCGTGCCTGACGCCGCAAGGGCGGTTGAACCCATCAAAAAAATGCCAACGCTTTTGAGGTTGCCGAAAGGTCTACTTTTCATTGTCATCCGATCTGATGTCCGGGCCCCACCGGGAGTTGGCTTATTGCCGCTAAAACGGTTTTGCGTCCCTGCCCCATGCAGCGCCCGCAATCAAGTCTGCAATGCCTTCAGCCGCTCTCAAAAAGCCCGAAAGACGCAAGGTCATTAAATGTCACCATAAGCATGAACGCCGCTAGCATCGCAAAACCTGCACGAAAAGCCCACTCCTGCACCTGCGGTGTTGCGGGGCGTCTGCGTATCGCCTCAATTCCGTAGAGCAAAAGATGACCTCCATCGAGCATCGGGATTGGCAGCAGATTGATGAACCCCAAGTTAATCGAGAT
>JBEEIJ010000129.1:0-10084 GCA_041169905.1 Pseudomonadota bacterium
GTGGCCCTGGGTGACAGGCGCCACCACAATCTGCGCAATCCGGTCGCCTTTGTTGATCATGAAATCATCTTCACCCAGATTGGCCAGAATGACCTTCACTTCGCCGCGATAATCGCTGTCGATGGTTCCGGGTGTGTTGAGGCAGGTTATCCCATGCTTCAGCGCAAGGCCCGAACGCGGGCGCACCTGCACTTCATATCCGTCGGGGATGGCAAAGGCGAATCCGGTTGCGACGGCATGGCGCTTGCCCGCGCGCAGGTTCAGGCTTTCGGCGGCGCAAATGTCCATGCCGGCCGCGCCCGATGTCGCATATGCAGGCAAAGCCAAGCCCGCGCCATGGTTCAGGCGCTTGACGCGCACTTCAACTTTTTGCGAGCTCATCGGCGATCTTCTCCATCAATTTTCGTGCGATAACGTCCTTGGGGCCTTCCAGCCAGCTATCAACGCCTGCCTTGGTTACGATATGAAAGGCGTTGTTCTCACCGCCCATGACATCGCCTGACACATCGTTGGCGACAATCCAGTCGCAGCCTTTCTTTGCAAGCTTGGCCTGCGCATGGGCAATGATATTTTCGGTCTCTGCGGCAAAGCCGATCACAAGCTTTGGACGTTGTTTGTGCATGGCTAGGCTTGCAAGGATGTCAGGGTTTTCGGTCAATGCGAGTGGCGGAATGGCATGGCCATCCTTCTTGATTTTCTGGTCCGGCGCTTGCGCGGCGCGCCAGTCGGCGACAGCGGCAACCATGATTGCGGCATCGACGGGCAGGGCGTTCTCGACCTCGGCCTGCATCTCCAACGCGGTTTCGACATCAATGCGCAATACACCGGGCGGTGTCGGCAGATGCACGGGGCCCGCTATCAGGGTGACCTCAGCCCCCAGATCAGCCGCTGCCGCCGCAATGGCAAAGCCCTGACGCCCCGACGAGCGGTTAGCGATGTAGCGCACGGGATCGATCGCCTCATGCGTTGGTCCCGCGGTCACAAGAACGCGTTTGCCAAACAACGGACGGTGTTCGACATCCGCAAAATCGGGTTGCGGGGTAAGCGGCGTCGCGCTTGGCATCGTGGTCGGTGAACGGCCTGACGCCAGCTGCGTATTGAAGGGCACACCCAGCATGCTGCAAATCTGTTCGGCAACAGCCGGCGGTTCGGGCAGGCGGCCCGGGCCGAATTCGCCACATGCCATTGCGCCTTCATCGGGGTTCATGATGTGCACGCCATCAGCGCGCAGCTGCGCCAAGTTGCGCTGCGTCGCGGGGTGGTTCCACATGCGGACATTCATCGCCGGAACCGCCAGAACGGGTTTGTCCGTCGCGAGCAAAATGGTGGTCGCCAAATCATCAGCAATGCCCGCGGCCATCTTGGCAAGGATATTGGCAGTGGCAGGACAAATCACCACAAGGTCGGCCTGACGGCTGAGCTGAATATGCCCGATTTCACGTTCTTCCTTCAGGTCGAACATGTCGCCATATACTTGGTCTTCGGTCATGACGCCCATCGAAAGCGGTGTGACAAATTCGGCCGCGCTTTTCGTCATCACCGCGCGTACGGAAACACCCTGACGCTTTAGCAAGCGCACAAGCTCAAGCGCTTTGTAAGCGGCGATGCCACCACTGACGATCAGGAGGACGCGGGGTTGGGTCATGGGCTTCAATATCCGCTGAATAGTTTATCGACGGCCGACGTGATAACTAAATCGTCCTGTGCCAAAGAGCCGATTTTTGCACCAAGTCTATCAACAGGAATGGCGAAGATGAGATGCGTCGACATAATATATGTTTCATCATTAATCACAAATTCGGGATGCAGGCGCGATACGGACTGCACGCCTTCCGCTGGTATGAGTGGCACAACAACCCGACTGCCAAATTCATCCAGCAAATCTGACTGGATATCCAGCAAAAGACTGCCTGCATGCGAACCTTTATAAATGTCAAAGCGTGCCATTAAAATTGGCGAAATTCATCATATGGCATGCCGTTTTCGGCAACCCATTTGTTCCAGCCTTCAATTGCCTGCCGATTTTCGCGCTTCCACTCTTCGCCCAATGCTTTACGCACCTGTTCCTGCAGCCCGGTTTCGCAGGCTTGCGACACGTTGATGCCAAGTCGCTTGGCTTCGTCTACCATATCACCGGGCAAGCTCACATTTGTGGCGCGCTTTGGGGCGTTAAAGCGTGACGGTTTATTCATGTGCATGGCATATGCGCAATCAAAATGTTGGTCAAGTGAACGCGATAGCGCCCGCGACCCCAAGTGCGCCGGCCAGTATGGCCACCATCAGGTAGCGCCAGCCGTTGCTTTTGCTACTACGTTCCCAAATCAGCTGTACGGGTGGAAGCGGGGGTGGTTCCGGCGCGCCGCCCTTGCGGGGAAGTTGTTCGTCCAAGCGGCGAATGATGTCGGGTATCATCTGCAAGGTCTCGGCTTGCTTACGAATACCGTCGGCGAGCATGGCTTCGGGGCCAAGCTCTCCACGAATCCATTCGCGCACATAGGGTGCGGCAACATCCCACATGTTGATACTTGGGTTCAGCGAGGTCGCAATGCCTTCGACCATGACCATCGTCTTTTGGAGCAGCAGCAAATGCGGCTGCGTCTGCATGTCAAAGTCGCGGGTGATGGCGAACAGGCTGTCGAGCATTTGCCCTACTGACAATTCGCTCACCGGCTTGCCGCGTGTCGGTTCGCCAACGGCGCGCAGGGCGGTCGCGAATTCATCGACATTATGATAGCTCGGCACATATTGCGCTTCGAAATGAATTTCGGCGACGCGCTTGTAATTGCCGGTGGTCAATCCGTAGAGAATTTCCGCAAGCCAAAAACGCGCTTGCCGGTTGATGCGGCCCATGATGCCGAAATCGATGGCGACAATCGTACCGTCTGCGCGAACGAACAAATTGCCCTGATGCATGTCGGCGTGGAAAAAGCCTTCCGAAATCGCCTGGCGTAAAAATGTCAGCACGAGCTTTTCCGCCATTTTGTTCAGATCGTGGCCAGCGGCTTTTAACGCATCGATATCAGCGATCTTGACGCCGTCGACCCATTCCAGCGTAAGCACGCGGCCAGATGTCCGGTCCCAATCAATGGCGGGGATTGTATAGCCTTCCACGGCGACCATGGCATCTTTCAGTTCGGACGCGCTCGCGGCTTCGCGGCGTAAATCGAGTTCGCGCAGCGTCCAGCGTTTCAGATTGGCGATGACCAACTGTGGCCGCAAGCGCGCAGCTTCGCCGCCCAATGCTTCCAAATGTGCTGCCGCCCATTCATAGGTTTCGATGTCGCGGGCAAATTGTTCGCGAATGCCTGGCCGAAGGACTTTGACAGCGACGTCCGTGCCGTCGGTTGTGCGTGCACGGTGGACCTGCGCGATGGAGGCTGCGCCTACGGGCACGGGATCGATATATTCAAACAGCTCTGCAGCGGGTTTATTTAAGCTGCTGTCGATCTGTGCGTGCACAAGATCGAACGGTGCTGGCGGTAGCTGATCCTGAAGCGACAGCAGATTGCGGGCCGCTTCTTCACCGATGATATCAGGACGGGTCGCCAGCGTTTGCCCAAGCTTGATGGCCGCAGGGCCAATGGCGCGAAACGCGCCCGCATAATCGGGCACCTTGGGCTGACGCGTCCCGATGCGCGCGATGCGGCAAAGGCGTTTAACTTGCGGCGGCGTGTTCCGGTCCGCTTCGATCGCGCGTAGCGCGCCGTGGCGCGCAAGAATGCGGCCCCATTTGAGCAAACGGAAAATATGGGTTGCGGGACGTGTCATCAGCGCGGAAGTTAAACCTTCCAGCCGCTATGAATGGCGACAAGTCCGCCCAAAATGGGTTCCACCTTCGTTTGCACAAAGCCTGCTTCGCCAATCATGCGTTTAAAGTTTTGCATGTCGGGGAAGCGGCGGATCGATTCGACGAGGTATCGATAGCTGTCCTCATCACCCGCAATGGCTTTGCCGAGCTTAGGGACAAGCTTATCCGAATAGACGTCGTAAATTTGTGCAAGGCCAGGCCATTCAACAGTCGAAAATTCAAGGCAGAAGAAACGGCCACCATAACGCAGCACACGATGTGCCTCGCGCAGTGCCTTGGGAATGTCGGTGACGTTGCGGATGCCAAAGGCAATTGTGTAGGCATCAAAATGCGCATCGGGAAAGCTAAGCGTTTCGGCATTTTGCGGGGACCAGATCAGGCTGTCGATCCCGCGCTTCATCGCGCGCTCCATACCGACGTCCAACATGTCTTCATTAATGTCGGATACGGTGACCTGCGCGCCTGATTTTTCCATACGGAACGCGATGTCGCCCGTTCCGCCTGCCATATCGAGGATATCTTCGCCTTCGCGCGGCTTTACCCGGCGCACAAAAGTGTCTTTCCAAAGGCGGTGCATGCCGCCGGACATCGCATCATTCATGATGTCATATTTGCGCGCGACATTGGAAAAGACGCCGCCTACGCGTTTTGTCTTTTCTTCAGGGCTAACCTGTTCATAGCCAAAGGATACCGTATCATTCATCGTCGATCCTGTAGCTAACTACGGAGAGGGTCGCTAGCGGATTCGCACCTAAATGCTGCAGCTATTCCGTTATTCAAAACTGATCGCAGAATTTATCGTTACGGTAAGACTCACTAAGGCGCCTAACGGGCCGTGAATAACTTCCATGCGGACCAGCACGCCGTTATCGTCAAGGCGGCAGCCCATATGACGGCGGTCGAATCGCGCATAGCGCCATCGCTTGGTATTAATTGCGCTGCACCGATTAGCAGCAAGCCAATCAGTGAAACAATCAGCCTGAATTTGTATGACATGCAAGAGCCTCATCTAATAACCGGAGCGGTCGAAACCGCTCCGGTGCTATTTTTAACAGTTATCTTTTAGCCAGCAATCAATTGCGTACGAACCAATTTCTAAAGCTTGAGCAATTAGTCCTACAACACCGGGTGCCATTCCTCCTAATGAACCCCCAATTACTTTCAAAAGGTCTTTTACTACTGCCGCTTTATCTGTATCCGCCCCTTCCTTGAAGCGTCTATATCCTTCAATAGAGAAATATATTTTATTGTCCGAGTCACTCCGAACATACATCCCGTTTGTCCCTGGCACCAGCGAGCACGTATTTCCTATGGGACATGTCATTGCGTTGCGGTCCAGCATGTATGGAGGCAGTTCGACATCACCATCGCGATAGTTAGCGAATTCAAGCCAATTCGATCCAAACATCGCTTGCCCGAACTCATTCCGGATCGGTTCGAACTCGGAAACATAATCTGGTTCTTGGAAGTTACTCATAAATTATTCTCCTACGGCCACAATTGGCTCATCTGTAGTCCACTATCTTAGGTGCTGTAGGAAAGTGTTTTGTTCTTTTTTTGTTCCAAGGTAAATCGTCGTCCGCTGCTTCTCTTGCCTTGGCCTGCCTTGTAACAATTATCGTTGGAAATCGGCCGTAGTAATATCAACTGGCCAATGCTGCCCGCTGAGGCTAGCAAAACGATATGCCAGAATTACCTGAAGTGGAAACCACAGTCGCCGGCCTGCGTTCGGTGCTCGAAGGCGAGATTATCGTGCGCGCGGAACCGCGCCGTGCGGACTTGCGTTGGCCCATCCCGGTCGATCTGCGTCAGCGGCTGACGGGCGCGCGAATCGATACGCTTGGGCGGCGCGCCAAATATGGCCTTATCCATACCGATCGCGAGGATACGTTGATATTCCATTTGGGCATGTCCGGACGGTGGCGTGTTGATCCTGCGGAAATCGAAAAGCACGATCACTTCATTTTGGAAACAGCCAGCGGCCGGGTTGTGGCTTTGAATGACCACCGCCGCTTTGGTTCGCTGGATATTATCGATTCGTCCCAATTGGACAGCTATCGCTTTTTTGAAAAAATGGGGCCGGAGCCTTTGTCGTTGGCATTTGATGCACATGTGCTGCGAGACGCGCTTCAGGATCGCAAAGCCCCTATTAAGGCGATGTTGCTCAACCAGAATATCGTCGCGGGCTTGGGCAATATCTATGTGTGTGAGGCGCTGCACATGGCGGGCATTGATCCGCGGGCGCCAGCCAGCTCGATTAGCAAGCCCCGGCTTGTCCGGCTTGTTGCGGCGATCAAAGACGTGTTGGCGGCAGCCATCGCGGCTGGCGGATCGACCTTGCGTGACTTTGCCGCACCGGATGGGGAGCTTGGCTACTTTGCCAAGGATTGGCGCGTCTATGGCCGTGAAGGGCAGGACTGCGTTTGCGGCGCGCCTGTTCAACGGCGCGTTGATTCGGGGCGCTCGACCTTTTACTGCGCGAAATGTCAGCGATAGTGCGGTATTTCGAGGTTGACGAATCTGTTGGGCAGGGTTAAGGGCCGCTCCTTCAACGGACGTGTTTCATAAAGACGTCTCCGCAAATATCGAAATTCGAGGATAAAAATGGCCAATACGCCGCAAGCAAAAAAGCGTATCCGTCGCAATGCGCGTCGCACCGAAGTGAATGGCGCACGCGTCAGCCGCATCCGTACCTTTATCAAAAAGGTCGAGTCGGCGATTGAACTCGGTGACAAGGCGGCAGCCGCTGCTGCACTCGCTGCTGCACAGCCTGAATTGGCGCGTGGCGTATCCAAGGGCGTTCTGCATAAGAACACAGCATCGCGCAAATTTGGTCGCCTCACAAAGGCGGTTGGCGGTCTCGCCTAACCCATATTTCACAGGCTGGCTGGTCCAGCCTTAAAATTTTAAACCCGCCATTATGCTGGCGGGTTTTTTATTGCCCACTGTCACAAAGGCACAGGCGACGGATTTCCCGCGATTCGGAAGATATCCACAGGCGATTTTAAAAAAAGTAAGCAAAATTAGATGCTTACAAAATAATTAACGCATTTGCTTGGCTGTCGCCGAGTCAATGCCATTTATTTCAATTTTTTTGCAGCGCTGCACTTGATCGACTCGTTTCGAGCGGTCTAAGAAACTGTTTCCAGCAACGCATGACGACAGTCGGGCAGTGCCTCACATGGAGATTTGGACGTGGCGACCGCTGCATTTGGCAACAAATGCACAGGGTTCGTGTGTTCGGTTTGCATGTGGGCAGATAGCACGCGGTTATGTTGGCCTGGAAGGGGTGGAAATTTGGGGGCAGGCACGTTGGCCGAACATAAAGCAGTATCGCAAATGACATTAGATCAACCGCATGGTGAAAATGCCGGCCTCTCGTTGAAAGCACGTTTTGATGCCGATTGGCAGACAATCTCATCGGGCTTGCGCCGCGACTTGGGCGCGCAAATATATGGCCAATGGATTCGCTCAATCACCCTTGGCGATTTTTGTGACCTGACGGGTACACTCGAACTTCTTTTGCCCTCTGATTTTTCCGCAAGCTGGGTGTCTGATCATTATGCCGATCGCCTGCGTTTGGCGTGGTCGAGCACCAACAACAGCGTGAAGCAGCTGAAAATCCGCACACGCCCCGGTGCACCGCGCGTCGAATTGCTCCGTGCTTCGACAAATGCCGAACGCATTGTCGCGCAAGAAGCGAGTGACGCTCTGCCGCCACGTTCGGCACTTGATCCGCGGATGACATTTGCGAATTTCGTCAAAGGCCAAACCAATGTTCTCGCGCTCAGCGCGGCAGAACGCGTCGCGTCGAAAGATAAGCCGCTTTTCAATCCACTATATCTTCAAGCGGCAACGGGTCAGGGCAAAACCCACCTGATGCATGCCATCGGTCATGCTTATGCCGAAGTGAACCCCGACGCGCAGATCATCTATATGTCTGCGGAAAAGTTCATGATGGAATTTGTGACCGCGATGCGGCGCAAGGAAGTCATGGAATTCAAGGCGCGCTTGCGGGCCGTCGATGTCCTGTTGATTGACGACATCCAGTTCATCATCGGCAAAGTATCGACGCAGGAAGAGTTCCTCCACACCATCGACGCCATCATCGGTGCGGGCAAACGCCTCGTCGTTGCTGCCGACCGTGCGCCGCAAGCGCTGGACGGCGTTGATCAGCGTATCCTGTCGCGTCTGTCGATGGGTCTGGTCGCAGACATTCAACCAGCGGACCTTGAACTGCGCCGCCTGATCCTCGAACAACGCCTTGCCAATATGCCTGAAGCGCAAGTTGGCGAAGATGTGATCGAATTTCTGGCCCGCACCATCAGCCGCAATGTGCGCGAACTCGAAGGTGGTCTGAACAAGCTGCTCGCATATGCCCAGTTGACCGGCAAGCCAGTGACCCGGACGTTGGCTGAAGAGCAGCTGAAAGATATTTTGAGCGCTTGCCGCCGCCGTATCACGATCGACGAAATCCAGCGCGCCGTATGCGAATATTATCGCATCGACCGGAGCGAAATGTCATCGAAGCGCCGTGCGCGCGCCGTTGTCCGCCCGCGTCAGGTAGCCATGTATCTCGCCAAGGTCATGACACCGCGCAGCTATCCCGAAATCGGACGCAAATTTGGCGGACGTGACCATTCGACGGTAATTCACGCCGTGCGCTTGGTCGAAGGTTTGCGTCAGCAGGACAGCGACATGGACAATGATGTCCGCGCGCTGCTCCGTCAGCTCGAAGCGTAATCCACCCCTTTTCAACATCCTTTCCACAGCCTATCCACTGATAGGGAATCGGAAGGGTTGTGATGAGACAATCTTGTGCGTCATGCGGGTCGGCAAATGCCGTTCGCGCGCTATTTTGTGGCCAGTGCGGCGCTTCGCTTAAAGCGCGACCTACGTCCCGGGCTGCCGCTAAACGTTCATGGGCAATGCCGGGCAAGTCCCTTGCTATTTTGCTGGTTTTTGCAGGTTTATATTTCTGGCTGTTCGTCCTTGATGACATGCAGAATGGTTCGGTAACGCCAACGGCTAAGCAGAGCGCAAGTGCGGCGGCTGCGGCCGAAATTTTCTTCACAATGACCGAAGCGAATATTCGCGACAAGCCGAGCACGTCTGACAGCGTCATATTGGGCAAATTGCCGCGCGGGTCGCAAGTGACGGGCATCGTTCAGCTGGGTTCAGCGCCAGGCGATGGCTGGATTGCATTGAGCGACGGCAATGGCTTTGTCGCGATGGTCAATCTCTCACCGTCGAAACCACCCGAGCTTGTCACCTTGCTGAACGATCAATCATGGATTGTTGATATGCCCGTTGATGTGTGGGCGACGACGGCGCCGGACAGCGCGCTGATGGATCGTGTGCGCGCTGACACTACGCTAAAGCTGGTTGGCCTTACCGCCGACAATTTCATTGAGGTGAAGCTTCCGGATAATCGCTACGGGTATCTGGCCGACGGAAAATCCATCTTGGCGCGCTTGGGCGGTAAGCCGATTGCCATTGGCTTTAATCCGCAAACATGCGCATTCAGCGGCGAAATCGGCGCCGAATTTACCAAAATTAGCGTGCGGCTTCGGGCGCAATGGCAAGCATTGGAAGCCAAAGAATATGCTAACGAGGCTGCACGCGAAAAAGCCTATGCCAAGGTCGAAGGCAAAAGCAGCTATGTGCGCCTGCGGCGTTCATTTGATGGATTATCGCTCACGGCGCTTGGCCAGCATTATGAATCACAGTCGCTATATTTCGCGGACCCGCCCGCCAAGGTCATCGCCGTTTTCCGCGACAATGGATTCAACATTGGGCCCGATGGTATATTCAGGGCAACGGAACTTTACGCGGGCATATCCGGCACTCGCGGTGAGGGCACGACCTATGGCCGAACCGAGCTTAGCTGTGGAGTCTGATCCGCACGCTTCACTGAGTTTGCGGCGTGCTTAGTGAAGAGGGTTAGCGCTTTTCCTCTGGCGCAACCGAGATACGGACAGTTTCGCCGCCATTGCCGGGGAACCCTGTAAACATCGCCTCAACCAGATTTGGCACGAGATAAGGCAGCTTGTTTGACCGTGACTTGGCTTCCGCCTTGCCTTCAAACAAGCGCTTGCCGTCGCCATTACGGTCAATCTTCATATCGAGGTTGGCCGTGTACACTGTGAAGCTGTCAATTTCATATAGGCGGTTGAAGCCGCTATACAGGAATGGATCATAATAGCCGACGACGTAGCGCGCGCCGCGACGGGTGCGCACGACATAGGGCCGGTAAAAGCTGCCAAAGCCCCAATA
>JBEEIJ010000130.1:0-8492 GCA_041169905.1 Pseudomonadota bacterium
GGCAAAGTTGTGCTGTATGGCGAGACATTTGATGATGCCTACAAACATGCCCGCTTGCTGGAGGCGGAACAGGGCCTGACATTCGTCCATCCGTTTGATGACCCTGATGTCGCCGCAGGGCAGGGCACCGTCGCGCTGGAAATGCTCGAAAGCATTCCGTCGCTCGATATGCTGGTCGTGCCCATTGGCGGCGGTGGCTTGCTGTCGGGCATGGGCACGGCGGCGCGCGCGCTAAAGCCGGACATCGGCCTTATCGGTGTTCAGGCGGAGCTATATCCGTCCATGTACGCGCTGCTCAATAACCTGCAGATGCCATGCGAAGGCGACACGCTGGCCGAAGGCATTGCGGTGAAAATCCCCGGATCGTTCACCAGCGAAGTCATTCGCGGTCTGGTCGACGAAATCGTCTTGGTCAGCGAGGCGCACCTTGAAACTGCCGTCAGCTTGCTGCTGCAGATTGAAAAAACCGTCGTTGAAGGTGCTGGCGCGGCGGGTCTCGCCGCAGTCATGGCCCATCCGGAGATATTCAAGGGCAAGAATGTCGGCATCGTATTGTGTGGCGGTAATATCGACACGCGCCTGCT
The DNA here is from genome assembly GCA_041169905.1 of Pseudomonadota bacterium. Classification (GTDB taxonomy): domain Bacteria; phylum Pseudomonadota; class Alphaproteobacteria; order Sphingomonadales; family Sphingomonadaceae; genus Sphingorhabdus_B. The sequence goes on from JBEEIJ010000130.1 coordinate 585, forward strand.
GGCGAACGTTCTTTTGCGGGACCTTGCGCGGTCCGGACGCCTTGCGCGCCTCCGCCTGACGCTTCAGGATCGGCCCGGTGCGTTGTTTAAAGTCATGCGTTTGTTCAACGAACATAACGTCAACATCATCGAAATTTATCACCAGCGTATCTTTACGACGCTGCCCGCCAAGGGCTTGATTACCGACATCGAATGCGAAGCGCGCGATGCGGAACAATTGCAGGGTCTTGTCGATGGTCTGGACGCCGCCGGTTACAAGGTTGAGCGGGTCGAGCTTAACAAATAATCCGGAACGAACGAATCGTGGTTAATTCGCTTTTCAGCGACTGCGGACCTGTGCATAAAAGGTAAAGAACGTCTTAACAGTCCCAGCACAAGAGCGGAGAGAATATGAGCGCACCGGTCCGTTTTCCCCGGTTTTTTGTGACCACCCCGGGGCCTTGTCCCTATTTGCCCGGCAAGACCGAGCGCAAAGTTTTTACCGAACTGAACGGCAATTACGCAGACGAATTGAACGAAGCACTTGGCCGTATCGGATTTCGCCGCAGTCAGAATGTGGCATATCGCCCCAGCTGCCTTGATTGTAAGGCCTGTGTGTCGGTTCGCGTCCGTACCGATGAATTCCAGCCCAACGCCACGCAGCGCAAAATATTGCGGCGCAATTCCGATCTGGTGGTCAGCGCGTGCCGCCCATGGTCGACATCCGAACAATATGATCTGCTCCGCCGCTATTTGGCGAGCCGCCATCCCGACGGCGGCATGGCGAATATGGATGATATGGATTATGCCGACATGGTCGAACAGTCGCCGGTTCAAAGCCATGTGGTGGAATATCGCACACCCACCACTTTTGGTCGGCTCGGCGAATTGGTGGGTGCGTGCCTGACCGATCAGCAAAGCGACGGCGTGTCGATGATCTACAGCTTTTACAATCCCGACATCGAAGAACGCGGCGGCCTTGGCAACTTCATCATCATGGACCACATATTGCGCGCAAAGGCGGCTGGCTTGCCTTATGTGTATCTGGGCTATTGGGTAAATGGCGCCGCCCGTATGCAGTATAAAACACGCTACCAGCCATTGGAACGGCTTGGTCCGGATGGTTGGGAGTTGTTTGATCCCGACGTTGAAGGCTGACAATAGTTACCGAAGGCTGGATAGTGCCTCACTTGCTGCAGCCACGGTCCGTGCGACGTCGTCGGCGTTCGTATTCCAGCCACAGACGCTGATCCGCATAACACGTTCGCCATCCCAGCTACCACCGCTCAGGAAAGCTTCGCCACTGGCATTGATCGCGGCGATCACCGCGTCGCTGATGTTCGATCCGTCTTTTGCGTCGAACCGTATCAGGCCCTGATTCATCGTCGGACGCGCGATGCCCGTGGCGCCTTCGAAGCCCACGATCCCGTCATAGATGGCGGCTGCATGGTCGCAGCATCGTTCGATCATCTCCGATAGGCCGTTACGACCCAGCTCCATCAAAGCGGCCAGCGCTGGCAAAGCCCGGGCGCGACGCGACCATTCCGGTGTGAAGTCCATTGGATCGCGTACGTCGCCGCCACTGGTAAGATAGGCCGCCGTCATACGCATCGCCGCACTGTGCGCGGTTGCATGGCGCGTAATTGCCATGCCGCAGTCATAGGGTGTGTTCAGCCATTTATGCCCATCGGTGGCCCAGCTATCCGCCATCTCCACCCCGGCAACGAGCGGAGCCAGACGCGGGCTGGCATTGGCCCAAAGACCAAAGGCGCCATCGACATGAACCCAGGCCCCTGCGGCTTGCGCGATGGGGCATAAAGTTGCGAAATCATCGCAAGCACCAATGTTGAGATCACCCGCATTGAGAACCACGATCGTCGGCGCATCCGGTGCTTGTGCGAGTGCTGCGCCCAGTATCTCTGGCGACACCAGACCGGGCTTGTCTCCGCCCAAGGGCACGATACAATCGCTGCCTAGCCCGAGCAGACGCAACGCCCGGGTAACCGATGAATGGTGATGGCTGTTCGCCAGCACGCGGATAACAGGTGCGCCCTGAAGCCCCTTTGCCTCAACATCCCACCCCTTTTGCGCGAGCACGGCATGACGCGCCGCAGCCAGCGCCGTCGTATGCGCCATCTGGCATCCGGTAACAAAGGCGTAGCTGGCATCGGCGGGCAGACGCAGCGCGTCGAGCAGAAATCGGCCCGCCACCTCCTCAAGAACGGCACCGGCGGGACTGGTCGATGCAAGCACCGCATTTTGGTCCCATGCAGAACACATGATGTCCGTTGCAAGCGCGGCCGGCAGCGCGCCGCCTTTTACCCATGCGAAGAAGCGTCCCCCGGCATTGCCTGTTAACCCGGGGTCCGCAGCGGCGGCAATTGCGCGGACCACATCATTCGCTGGAATACCGCGCGTGGGGAACTGAGCTGGCAGAGGCAAGAGCATCTCAGCGGGCGTTCCGCGCGACGACACTGGTCGCGTATCGAGAGAGGCCAAATAACGGCGGGCTTCAGCAAAGGCGATGTCGAGTGTGTCCATGGCGGTTTCGTAAAATATCCCTCAGATCGAGTCTATGTCGTTATCCAATAAGGTTTGAGGCGCGAACCATTTTGGCGACCCCGTTCCCATCGTAGACGTTTAATGAGGGAACGCGCTTAAATGCGGTCTGCAATAACAGCGACGAGCGATTGTATCCCCCGCGCGTCATCATCGTCGAACCGGCCGCGCGACGGGCTGTCGAGGTCAACCACGGCGATCACGTGGCCATCGCGCATCACGGGCACAACAAGTTCAGAGGCGCTGTTGGCGTCGCAGGCGATATGCCCGGGAAAGGCGTGCACATCTTCGACCAATTGCGTCTCGCCGGTTTGCGCCGCAGCGCCGCATACGCCGCGGCCAAAGGGAATACGGATACAGGCGGCTTTGCCCTGAAACGGTCCAAGAACGAGCTCTCCGTCCACGACGCGGTAAAAGCCGGTCCAGTTAACATCGGGCAGGAACTCCCACAAAAGAGCGGCGATATTCGACATATTGGCAACGCCGTCCGTCTCGCCACGGGTCAAGGCATCGGCGGACTGAACCAGTTCGCGGTACATGTCCGATTTCGGGGCGTTCGTATCAATGGAAAATTCGTACATGCATGTACCCTATCAGTCGAAGCTAACCTTGCCACGGTTTTTCTTAACCGTTGACCGGCCCTTTTTGGCATCCACGCGCCGTGCCTTGGCGGCCTTGCTGGGTTTCGTCGCGACGCGCCGCGCCTGACGGATGTGCGCGCGGTCGATGAGTTCGATCACGCGGGCGCGGGCATCTGCACGGTTGGCTTCGCGCGTTCGGTGGCTGCGGGCGGTGACGATCAACTCACCGTTCATCGTCATCTTGCTACCCGCAAGAACCTTCAACTGCCGGAATGCATAAGGCTGCAAACCCAGCGCAAAGACATCGACCCGCAACTGGCACGCGGTTGCGACTTTGTTGACATTCTGTCCGCCCGGCCCGGTGGAGGCCAAGAAGGTTTCTTCAAGCAAGTCTTCGGGAAGGTCAAAGGCCATAACCCGCCCATAGCGCGTGAGGCTATGCGCTGTCGACCATCACCAGTTCGGCATCTTCGATGGCTTCAATGCGCAGCACCCCAGCGCCTTTGATCGCAATACCATCGCGTGCACCATATTCGATGCCGGCAATGCGGATGCGGCCCGTTGCCGGAACGAGATAGGCATGGTTGCCAGCGGCCAATGCATATTCCGCCGTCGCCCCAGCACTAACGGTCGCGCCAAGCACGCGGGCGTCGGCGTTAATGACCAGCGCGCCGTCTTCGCCATAGCCGCTGGCCAGCACATTGAATACGCCCGAACGATCCCCTTTGGGAAATTGGCGTTGGTTCCAAGCGGGCTGGACATTGCGGTTGCGGGGCAGGACCCAAATCTGGAACAAGCGGCAAATGCCGTCCTCCAGATTATATTCGCTGTGCGTGACGCCCGTTCCCGCGGACATGACCTGCACGTCGCCAGCCTCGGTCCGGCCAACATTGCCCATGCTGTCCTTATGCGTGATCGCGCCTTCGCGGACGTAGGTGATGATTTCCATATTGTCGTGCGCATGCGGGGCAAAGCCGGATTGCGCGGCAATCTCGTCATCGTTCCAAACGCGAATGGCACCCCAGCTCATCCGAGCAGGGTCATGATAATCCGAAAAGCTGAAGTGGAAATTGGGCTTCAGCCAGCCATGGTCGCGCTTGCCCAGCGATGCGAAGGGGCGTGCCTCGATATGGAGGCCGTTGGATAGGCGTGTGTCCGTCATGCAAAATACCCGCGTCGGCGGGGAAATGAACCGCCGGAATATATCAGAGATAATGTCGATACAGGCGGGTTCAAGTGTCCCTTAATCCGCATAAGATTATACAACGTCACCGCAAAATTAACGTCCTGTTGTCCATGATTTTGCACATTTGGACATCCGGAGGGCAGTTTGGGCAAAATTTTACAAATTATTTTTGCTGCGTGACAGGGCTCTCAAACCCGCAGAAAACGTCATTATTTGTAAACTAAAATTTCACAGATCACCCGAAACCCCAGCATTAACGCCAAATTAACCTTTTCAGTTCATTTTTCTTATGGTTAATAAAGTCCGTCGCATCACCCGGTTCTCGGGTGCTGCTTCGAGGATGCAAGGGTTTCAAAGAGGGGTTTGCCCAATGCGTGTGCTTTTGATTGAAGACGAGCCAACTACGGCCAAGGCCATCGAGATGATGCTCGCGACCGAAGGGTTCAATGTCTACACCACCGACTTGGGCGAAGAGGGTCTCGATCTGGGTAAGCTGTATGATTATGACATCATTTTGCTCGACCTGAACCTGCCCGATATGCACGGTTATGACGTTCTGAAAAAGCTGCGTGTGGCCAAGGTGCAGACACCTGTGCTCATTCTTTCGGGCATCAGCGAAATGGATTCAAAGGTGCGCTCGTTCGGCTTTGGTGCCGATGATTATGTGACCAAGCCATTCCATCGCGACGAACTTGTCGCGCGTATTCACGCCGTTGTGCGCCGTTCAAAGGGCCATTCGCAGTCGGTGATCCGCACGGGCAAGCTTGCGGTGAACCTTGATGCCAAGACGGTTGAAGTTGACGGCAGCCGTGTGCACCTGACCGGCAAAGAATATGCGATGCTTGAGCTGCTTTCGCTGCGCAAGGGCACAACGCTGACCAAGGAAATGTTCCTGAACCACCTTTATGGCGGCATGGACGAACCCGAGCTTAAGATTATCGACGTGTTCATCTGCAAGCTGCGCAAGAAACTCGCGCTCGCATGTGGTGGTGAAAATTATATCGAAACCGTTTGGGGCCGTGGCTATGTGCTTCGCGATCTCGACGAAATGGAAGAACCGCTCGTCGCCTGAGCCTACCGGCGGGGTGGCAGACCGGCAAAGGTGATGATGCTTTCGCCGCCGGACGCGCTGACCGAACTGACGCCGACGAAATGATCGTCCACAATCAAGCCTTCAAGAACAGCCTCGGTGCCTTGTACGTCGCGGACGAACACCCAATCCTGCGCGTCTGCGCGGCGTTGGTAAATGCGATAACGCTGCGCACCCGGCGCTGCGTCCCATTTGACCGTCGTGTTAGAGGTTACTGCGCCACCTAAAGTCGCCGAAGCCGGGGCAGGGGGCGCGACCGACAGCGCATTTGCGGTAAAGATGTTCAGCATCGTGATCTTGGCCAGATAGTCGAAGTCCATCTTGTCGACGGTGTCGCCATATTCGATACCGTTTTCCGTGCGCACATCCTGATGCTGGTGGTGATAATTTTCGACCCCAACGGTGAAGCGGATTGCGGGGAAACCCAGATCCAGCGAGGGCAGGTGATCGCCGCCGCGCGCAAAGCGGTCGGGGCGGCGGACGCCGAATACGTCCAGCGTCACATCGGGATATACCTTCGCTCCAATATTGTCGGCATAGCGCATCAACGAACGGCTTGGGCCGTCATCTTCGCCGCCACTGTTGCGGCGCGCCATTTGGCCCAACAAATCTTCCGATGCGCGGATGCCTTCGCTGAAAACCCGCACGACATTTTTGACTATCCGACCGTCGGTGCCAAGCGTGCCGCCGACAATGTCATTGTTGAGCATCGCGCTGACTTTCCAGCCGCGTTCTTTGGCGGTTTCCGCAAGCAAGCGCCCACCCATTAGGCCCTGCTCTTCGCCCGACAGAAGCGCAAAGACGATGGTGGCGTCGCCTTGCGGCTCTTTCGACATCAATCGTGCAGCTTCGACCACAAGCGCGCTGCCCGATCCGTCGTCGTTCGCGCCGGGGGCGTCTTTGGTAAAGTCCATTACATCGGACACGCGGCTATCGATATGGCCAGCGATAATGATGACATGATCCCAGCCCATTTTACCGGGCTTGATCGCAAGGACATCAACGATGTTCACGCCATTGGGAACGCGTGGGCCGGACATGTTCCGTTCAAGCAATTCGGTCGTCAGACAGCCTTTGCAGGCTTTGGAAATCTTCTCAAACTCGCTTTGTGCCCAGCGCCGTGCCGCGCCAATGCCGCGCTTTGGATCGGTAGCCGATGACAATGTGTGCCGCGTGCCGAAGCTCACCAGTTTTTCAACATCCGCCTTCAGGCGTTCCGGGCTTGGACGATCATGCGCGGCGGCTGGCACAGCGATGCTCAGCGCAAGTAAACTGGCCAATAAAGGTAGTTTTTTCATCATCATTCCTGTCCTATCCCGTCCGGCGCATGATACGCGTGCTTAGCCTTCAACCGCGAAAATCAATCCGGCATATTTCTGCAACCGGTCAACCAGCGTTTCACCCAGCGCAGCGCCCGGCGTGGTGACACCGCCCGCACCCTGATTTTCGCTCAACGCAATGGCCGTTTCGCTGATCATTTTGCTGGTTGAACCATAGCCCGGGTCACGGTCGCCCTTCACGCTCAGCTTCGCGGTCCGGCCATCGGGATATTCCGCGATGAACAGCACATCATAAAAGCCGGTTTCGCGCTCTTCTTTTGTGGGGCCTTCGCCGGGCTTGGGGTCATTGTCGCCACCCATCATTGGCGTCGACGCGACGTGTTTGGCCATCGCCTCGCCCTGTTCGCCGGGACCGGTCAGCATCATTTCGTCATAGACAAAATCCGCGCCAAAGGCCTGCGCAAGCAAGGCATTCGTGCGGTGTACATTTTTGGTGTTGATCGGTGCCATGACGAAGCTTGTGGCCCAGCTACCGATGCTTTCGTCATATTCGGGCTTGTTGCCGGCTGGCTGCGCCGGACCTTCAAATCCGCCCGCAAGGCTGAACGGGTTGGTGAGATATTTGATAACCGCCGGGTCTTTTGAAGCCGCAGCCATCGTCGCCTTCATGCTGGCCGCTGTTCCGCCAGAGAATGTGCCCTTCATCGCACGGACGCGTCCCTTTACGCGTGGCGCAGGCGCGCCAAAGGTTTCAACGCAATGCTTTTGCAGCATCAACACGCCAAGATCGAAGGGGATGGAATCGAACCCTGCGGAAAAGACAATGCGCGCACCCGATGCTTTTGCAGCTTCGTTGTGTTGATCGATTTTCTGCCGCATCCATGCGGGCTCGCCGCACAAATCGGTATAGTCGGTTCCATTGGCAACGCAGGCTTCGACCAGTTCATTGCCATAGAGCTGATAAGGTCCAACGGTGGTCAGCACGACTTTGGTGCGCTTCACCATAGCATCCAGCGATGCGGGGTCTGACGCGTCCGCAACGATTAACGGCGTGTCCGCCGCAGCGCCAATGAGGTCGCGTACTTCCGCAAGCTTGTCCGCGCTCCGCCCAGCCATTGCCCATTTAAGGCCGGTTTTGGATTTCAGATATTCCGCAACCAAGCGCCCCGTATAACCCGTGGCGCCATAGACAATGATATCGAACTCGCGTGCGTCTGACATTCTGCTCTCTCC
>JBEEIJ010000131.1:0-21640 GCA_041169905.1 Pseudomonadota bacterium
TAGAAAAATATGCGGTTCGCTAACTGTCGCAACTCAATAAGGCAAAAATCATGACCGAACTAAACCATCACCGTTTTTCCCTTTCAACCGGGATTGAAATGGATGCGTTTACGGCAGGTGATCCTGCCAATCCTGCGATCATATTCTTGCACGGATTTCCGGAATCGCACCGCACATGGCGGCACCAGATGGCCCATTTTTCGGACCGGTTTTTCTGCATTGCGCCGGATCAGCGCGGCTATCGCAATTCATCAAAGCCGCAAAATGTCGATGCCTATACCGCCGACAAGTTGACCGCGGATATCTTTGCCTTGGCCGACGCGCTTGGCATCCACAATTTCATCATTGCGGGTCATGATTGGGGCGGCGCGATTGCATGGAGTGTTGCGTTAAATGGGCAGCCGGGCGGACTTAACCCCGCATGGGCAGGCCGCGTGACGTGTGCGATTATCGCCAATGCGCCGCATCCCTATCTGTTCCAACGGCTGATGATTAACGATATGCAGCAGCGGGCAGCCAGCCAATATATCCGTGCGTTCCGTGACCCCGCAAATGATGCTGTGGTGCGTGAGGCTGGCTTAACCGGTTTGCTGTTGAAGACAATTAGCTGGGATAAACCAAGCGCCATGGAGCCCGAAGAGCGGGCGGCGTTGCTGAAAGATTGGCAAGACCGCGATGCGTGCTTTGGCATGCTCAACTGGTACCGCGCATCGGCGCTTTATGTGCCCGCGATGGATGAAGATGCCGAAATGCCTGCCTTTGCCGCAGGCGACTTTCCGAAGCTGATGATCCCGACATTGATTGTCTGGGCGATGGATGATCTTGCGCTGCCCGCAAGCAATATCGAGGGCATTGAAGAATTGGTGCCCAATGTGACGATTGCACCTGTTGAAGATTGCGGCCATTTTGTCATTTGGGAGCAACCAGAAGCAGTCAACGCGGCCATGGAGCAGTTTTTGGGTTAACTGGCCAGCCAGTGGACCCACGCGCCGTGGGCCTGCGCTTCGGCCAGCAGGTGCCATGTATCGGGCCCGGGCCAATATTTGACCAACAGCTCATGCTTGAATGTCTCCCGGTTCGTTTCGAGCATGATCCACGCCAACGGACGTTCGGCGGTTGCCTCTTGTCCCGCCGCTTCAATAGCCGCGCGAATTTTCCGCCGTTTTTCTTCGGGGATATATTGCCAGACGATTGAATGGTTGAAGATGCGGACGACATGCGGTTCTTGCGGTGTGGAAAGACGTTCCGAAACCCAGTCGAGCGCATCTGCTTGCACAATATCTGGAGGTGATTGCGCGGCAAGCGCGATTGCTGCGTCCATCCGTTCCAGTCGGTCGGCATTTTCGGGCCAGACATAGCTTTTAACCCGCAGCGCAGCATCAGCGTCCGACAAATCAACGGGCGCCTGATCACATCCGCTGATCCGCACTATTTCGACTTGTGCGTCGGGTGGTGTAGAACCGATCCACTCCGGCGTGATCTGCATAAGCGAGAGGACTGGCCCCGCGGTTACGCCGCCCAGATCGTAATGATACCGGTCCATCATCGTATTGATACCGGCGCTGGCACCGATTTCGTTCAATTCGAATGTGCCGCCGATTTTTGGTGATAGCCAGAGCAAGGCTGCCATGAAGCTGGCGGAGCGACCCGCTTCATTGGTCTGTGGCGGACCATCAAGCCATGGCAATAACCGCGTATCATGGTCTGCCGTAACCGCAGATAAAATGGCGTCGACATCGGACTGCGCGCTAATTTCGCCTCTATAAATCGGTGCTAGGCGGTCGTCCGCGCCGGTCAGATGCAAATGGTGAAACCCGCCAGCGAGCCGCAAGGGCATGGCGTCTTCAAGCGGAAGGCCTGGCCACTGCGCAATGCGCTGGCCGCATTGGGTGTTGCCATGCATCAGCGCCAATTGCGCTTGTACTATGCCCGCAGTGATAGGTGCACCATTGCGCCGACAATGTTCGGCCTGCACCTTAATGCCTTCGGCAACGCGGCTGTCATCCATAACGCCCGTGCCAAAATCGTGCGACTTCATAGTGTCTGCCATATTGCCCTTTCTGCGCGCGGCCCCTAAAGCGCGGGCATTGTGACTGAACGCATCATCTTTGCAATCCCCAAGGGACGGATTCTCGACGAGGCTTTGCCGCTTATGCTAGCGGCAGGTATCGAGCCTGAGCCTGCGTTTTTTGACGAGAGCAGCCGTGCGTTGCTTTTTGCGACCAATAATCCCGCCATCAGCATCATTCGTGTGCGCGCTTTTGATGTCGCGACCTTTGTAGCGCATGGCGCGGCGCATATTGGTATTGTCGGGTCCGACGTGATCGACGAATTTGATTATTCGGAGCTGTACGCCCCCGTTGACCTTGGCATTGGCCGCTGCCGTATTTCGGTCGCGATGCCGCAGGGCGCGGTTGACGATGTTCAGGCTGGGCATATTCGCGTCGCAACCAAATATCCGGCGACCACAGCGCGCTATTATCATGCGCGCGGTATTCAGGCCGAATGCGTCAAACTGAACGGCGCGATGGAGCTGGCGCCGTCGCTTGGCCTTTCCGGACGCATTGTTGATCTGGTGTCGTCGGGCAAGACGCTTGCAGAAAATGGTTTGGTCGAAACGGCGATCATCTCGCACGTTTCGGCGCGCCTGATCGTCAATCGTGCGGCCTTTAAAATGATGAGCGACACGATTCCTGCGTTGGTGCAGACGTTCCGCGAATTGTCGGGCGCACGTGCAGCGGCTTAACGCATCCGACGCGGGCTTTGCTGAGGCATTTGATGCGCTGGTAAACGGCCGGCGTGAGGCGGATGCCGATGTCTCCAGCGTTGTCACGCAAACCATCCGTGATGTCCGCGCGCGCGGCGATGTGACTTTGGCCGAAATGACCCAGCGTTTTGACGGCTTCGACCTGAATGCCGCGGGTTGGCAAATCGATGCCGCCCAGTGCAGGGCGGCCTATGAGGGCCTCGCGCCCGATTTGCGCGATGCGCTGACGCTCGCGGCCAAGCGGATAGAGGCCTATCACAAGGCGCAGTTGCCCGAAAACCGGGACTATCGGGATGCTGATAATGTGCGTTTGGGCGCGCGTTGGTCGGCGGTTGATGCGGCTGGGGTCTATGTGCCCGGCGGCCGTGCAGCCTATCCATCGTCGGTGCTGATGAATGCCATTCCAGCGAAGGTCGCAGGGGTAGAGCGTATTGTCATGGTTACGCCAACGCCCGGCGGAGAGACGAACGAGACCGTTATGGCGGCGGCCTATCTGGCTGGCGTCGACGAAATCTGGCGCGTGGGCGGCGCGCAGGCGATTGCCGCGCTGGCTTATGGCACGGAGCGTATTCGCCCCGTTGATGTCATCACCGGCCCCGGAAATGCATGGGTCGCCGAAGCCAAGCGTCAGCTTTATGGTGTTGTCGGCATTGATATGGTTGCCGGTCCTTCCGAAATATTGGTGGTCGCAGATGCGAAGAACGACCCTGAATGGATTGCCGCGGACCTGTTGAGCCAGGCCGAGCATGACCCGACCAGCCAGTCGATTTTGTTCACCGATGACGCCGGTTTTGCCGACGCAGTCGCAAAAGCCGTTGATGCGCAGATTGCAACGCTGGCAACCGGCGCCGTCGCGCGGCAGAGCTGGGATGATTTCGGTGCGATAATACTCGTCGACGATCTGGAAGGCGCGATGCCGCTGGTCAACCGCTTGGCGGGGGAGCATTTGGAGCTTGCGGTGGATGATGATCGCGCCGAACGGCTTTTCGATCTGGTGCGGCACGCAGGCTCGGTTTTCTTGGGCCGGATGACGCCAGAGGCGATTGGCGATTATGTTGCGGGGCCAAACCATGTTTTACCAACGGGACGCCGCGCGCGATTTGCATCGGGCTTGTCGGTTCTCGATTTCATGAAGCGCACCAGTTTTATCGCGCTCGATAAAGCCGCCATCAATGCTATAGGCCCCGCAGCGGCAACGCTTGCCGATGCCGAAGGTTTACCCGCCCATGCGGCGAGTGTCAGGAAAAGATTATGAGTGCCAATAACGCAAGTGCGAAATCCAAATCCCGTTCGGCAGCGCGTCTCGCGTCGGTGCAGGCGCTGTACCAGATGGACATGGAAAATATCGGCATTGCGCGCCTTTTGAATGAATTCCATGCGCATCGTTTGGGACAGGAAATCGAAGACGCGCAATATGCGGATGCCGACGCCGACTTTTTCGACGACGTGGTATCTGGTGTAGACGCCCGCCGCGAAGAAATTGACCATCTGGTTGATGCCAAGCTTGGCGAGCAATGGAAGATGGGCCGTCTGGACAAGACGATGCTTCAGCTATTGCGCTGCGGTACCTATGAATTGATTGCGCGCCCTGATGTTCCCACCGCGACAGTGATCGACGAATATCTCGACGTAGCGCACGCCTTTTTCGACAAGAAAGATGCGAAGTTCGTCAATGGTTTGCTGGATGCCGTGGCGAAAGATGTCCGGGCATAGGCTCAGTATCGTCGTCCTGAACTTGTTTCAGGACCACATGCTGTGGTTGCTTGTTATCCCGAAACATGTTCGGGATGACGAAATGGAATATGCATGACCACCGAATCCGCCTTCATCAATATATTGCGTGGCTTCGCGAAAGACCCCGCGGCGCGCGGGCTTCTGGATGACGCGGCGGTTGTTGAACTGGGCGACAGCTGCCTGATCATCACGCACGACATGATGGCCGAAGATGTGCATTTCAGATCCAATGCAGATCCCGCCGATGTCGCGTGGAAACTCGTTGCCTCGAACCTCTCCGACCTCGCGGCGAAGGGGGCTTTGCCCATTGGCGTGCTGCTTGGCTTCATGCTTGGTGATGATGATTGGGACAGGGCATTTGCCGCCGGTCTGGAAAAAGTGCTTGGCCATTATGGCGTTCCCTTGCTTGGCGGGGATACCGTTTCCAACCGTGGCGACAAGCGTGCGCTTGGGCTAACCGCGCTTGGTATTGCGACAAATCGCCCGGTGCCTTCACGCGCGGGCGCGCAGGTCGGCGATATCGTGTACGTTACCGGAACATTGGGCGATGCGCTTGCCGGGTTTGAGCTGATCGATGCGGGCTTTGACGAGGTTGGCGCGCTTGCCGATGCGTTCAACCGGCCACAAGCGCGCTTGACCGAAGGGCAGAAGCTCGCGCCATTTGTCCACGCGATGATGGATATATCCGACGGGCTTTTGATTGATGCAGAGCGCATGGCGACGGCCAGCAGACTGGGGATCGAAATCGACCTCGCGTGCATTCCACTGTCGCTTGCTTATATCAGCTATCGCACAGACAGCCTGGAAAGCCGGATGCAGGCCGCAAGCTGGGGCGATGATTATGAGCTTTTGTTCTGCGCGCCGGCGGACGCCACCATAAATGTCGACGCAACCGCTGTTGGGCGCGTGATTGCGGGCGGGGGTCTCACATTATGCAACGGCGATGCGCCGGTGAAATTGCCGCCGACGCTGGGTTATCAACATCATTGAGTGAATGGGCGGAAATGGCGGCGTTTAAGGGTTGCCATGTCCGACGATGCCGCCTTATACCCCATCCGCTTGCACTTTTCGGGAGGAAAGTGGCAACAGAAGTTGTTTTTATAAACAGGAGGGGAGAGATAATTTCATGTCTCTGACAATTATTGCAATTATATGCGGGTTGCTTGCCGTCGTGTACGGTTTTGTAACCAGCCGCCAGGTGCTGAGCGCCTCGGCTGGCAATGAAAAAATGCAGGAAATCGCCGCGGCTATTCAGGAAGGCGCACAAGCCTATCTTGGCCGTCAATATCGGACCATCGCCATTGTTGGCGTTGCTGTTGCGGTGCTTGTGGCGGTTTTCCTTGGCGTCATTCCAACCGTTGGCTTCGTCCTCGGTGCGGTGCTTTCGGGCGTTGCGGGTTATATCGGGATGAACATCTCGGTCCGTGCCAACGTCCGTACGGCTGCTGCGGCACAGACAGGGCTTCAGGCTGGTCTGACCATGGCATTCCGCGCAGGGGCGATTACCGGTATGCTCGTGGCTGGCCTTGCCTTGCTCGCGATTGCTGGCTTCTTTTGGTATCTGACCGATGTTGCGATGATGGCACCGAACAGCCGCCCCGTAATCGATGCGCTGGTCGCATTGGCATTCGGCGCGTCGCTGATTTCGATCTTCGCACGTTTGGGCGGCGGTATCTTTACCAAGGCCGCTGATGTCGGCGCTGACCTTGTTGGTAAAGTTGAGGCGGGAATCCCCGAAGACGATCCACGCAACCCTGCGGTTATCGCCGATAACGTTGGCGACAACGTCGGCGATTGTGCTGGTATGGCGGCTGACTTGTTCGAAACCTATGTCGTCACCGTTGGTGCAACCATGGTTTTGATCGCGCTGCTGGTGCAGGGCGTAACCGACACTGGATTGTTCATGAACCTCATGAGCTTGCCGCTGTTGATTGGCGGCGTGTGCGTTATCACGTCGATCATCGGAACCTATTTCGTCCGTCTTGGTGGCGGCACGAACATCATGGGCGCAATGTACAAGGGCTTCCTTGTAACAGCAGTGCTTTCGGTTCCTGCGATCTGGTGGGCCATTAGCTACGCCCTTGGCGGCATGGAAACGGATGTTGGCGGGTTTACTGGCCGGACATTATTCTATTGTTCGTTGCTGGGTCTGGTCATCACTGGCCTGATCATCTGGATCACCGAATATTATACCGGCACCAATTACCGTCCGGTCCGTTCGATTGCGAAAGCATCCGAAACGGGTCACGGCACCAACGTTATTCAAGGTCTGGCAATCAGCCTTGAATCCACCGCGATGCCAACGATTGTGATCTGCGCAGGTATCATCATCGCCTATCAGCTTGCTGGCGTTATCGGCATTGCCTTTGGCGCAACGGCGATGTTGGCATTGGCCGGTATGGTTGTGGCGCTTGATGCTTATGGTCCAGTAACCGACAATGCCGGTGGTATTGCCGAAATGGCTGGTCTGGATGAATCGGTGCGTGAAAAGACCGATGCTTTGGACGCCGTTGGCAACACCACAAAGGCTGTGACCAAGGGCTATGCCATTGGTTCGGCTGGTCTTGCGGCACTTGTGCTGTTCGCTTGCTACACCGCCGACCTTCGGGAATATTTCCCTGAGCTTCAGGTGAATTTCAGCCTTGAAAACCCCTATGTCATTGTCGGGCTCTTGCTCGGCGCGCTTCTGCCGTACCTGTTCGGTGCGATGGGCATGACGGCGGTTGGCCGTGCGGCGGGTGAAGTGGTAAAGGACGTACGTGACCAGTTTGCGAACGACCCCGGCATCATGACCTTCAAGTCCAAGCCAAATTATGCCCGTACCGTTGACCTGGTTACCAAGGCCGCGATCAAGGAAATGATTATTCCTTCGTTGCTGCCCGTACTGACGCCAATTGCGGTATATTTCATCATCACTGCCGTTGCAGGTCAGGCAGAGGGCTTTGCAGCTCTCGGCGCGCTTCTGCTCGGTGTGATTGTGGGCGGACTGTTCGTTGCTATCTCGATGACCTCGGGCGGCGGCGCATGGGACAATGCCAAGAAATATATCGAAGACGGCAACCATGGCGGCAAAGGTTCGGAGGCCCATAAGGCAGCCGTTACCGGCGACACCGTTGGTGACCCATATAAGGACACTGCTGGTCCAGCCGTAAACCCAATGATCAAGATCACGAACATCGTGGCCTTGCTTCTGTTGGCGGCATTGGCCCATGGTGCCATGTAATACGTAACCGCATTAACGGTTTAAAAAGCCCCGCCGGAAGTGATTTCGGCGGGGTTTTTCGTGGCCGTCGGTTCGGTTGATGGAAAAACTTCGACACAGTATTTTGTCTTGCTTGCGTCTCTTTTCATCAAACGTATAACCATAGCATTACAAAACATGTGCTGGGGAGCAGAGACTATGAAAAAAGTGATTTTGACGACGTTACTCCTAAGTGCCGCCCTTCCTTTTAGTGTTGCCGCTGCGGAAACCGGAAATGGCTCTGCGCCCCTCACTGCCGCTGCAATGCAGGCGACGGATGCCCGAACAATCATTGTTAACGCCCCCCGTGGCCGGGTCGACACGGCTGTATTTGGGAAGCGGCCTTTCATGCGTTCGCCGCGCCTGTCTCCGGACGGTACCAAGATCGCAGTGATGATGACCAAGGATGGCGTCGATAGCCTGGGTTATATCGATGTCACTAAACCTGGATCTGCGCCGATATTCTTTGCGCAAGCAGAAGAGTTCCGCGAGGCGGGAGATCGCACCATTGGTTCATGGCGCTTTGTCGGCAACCGCACGATCGTTTTCAGCGTTGGGTCACGTGAAATCCTGCAAGGTCGCCGCTCTGACGTTTCGCGCTTAGTATCCTATGACATCGAGACCAAAAAAATCAGCCCGCTGGCGTGGGACGGTGCGGGTGCAAGCGGCGCGAATATCCTGTTCATCGACGATGAAAAGGAGACATTATTGGTCTCGCGCGATGTCTTGAAAGACATGAACTACAGCGGAAATCCCGAAGTTATCGAAGTCGATGTCCGCTCTGGCAAGTTCAAGACCGTCATGCGCCCCAATGTTGAGGTCGGCAGCTGGTTGGTTGACGGCAAGGGTGTCATCCGTGCCGGTGTCGGCAGCGATGGCGATAGCGGTAAGCAGCGCCTGATGTATCGTTCCGATGCAAGCGGCACCATGAAGACCGTTTCGAATGAAGCCGACACAACGTTCACAGGCACGCAGATCACACCGGATATCTTCCTGGATGAACCAGACATGGCCATCGCGACGAGCAACAAGGATGGCTATCGCAAGGTCTACAAAGTCAATTTGAAGACGATGCAGATTGTTGGCGAACCCATATTTGGCGTCAAAGGCTATGATGTGGGCGGAACAATTGCCAATAAGGACCGCAACCAGCTTGCCGGTGTATCATACACGAGCACGAGAGATCGTACACGTTGGTTTGATCCACGTTTGGCGGAAGTCCAAAAGCTGATGGACGAAGATTTTGGCCGCGGGAATGCGCAAATTATTGCGAGCAATGACGGCGATACCAAAATCCTTATGCTGATCGCTGACGTCGATGCGCCGGGTGGCTATTTTCTGTTTGATACAGAGACTGGTAACCTGAACCTTCTGGGCTGGGCGCACCCTGTGCTTAAGGATTTCCAGATGAACCCAACCGATTCTATTCGGTATAAGGCATCAGACGGCATGGAAATTGAGGCAGTGGTGACATTTCCACGTCACCGGCCACATCGCAAGAATTTGCCGGTCATTGTCATGCCACATGGCGGCCCTTTCGGTGTTCGTGATCAAGAGGAGTTCGGTTTCTTCCCATGGCATCAGGCGATGGCAGAGCTTGGCTATGTCGTCATTCAGCCAAATTACCGTGGCTCGGGTGGCTATGGTAAGGAATTTGTCAAGGAAGGTCGCAAGCCCAATGGTTATGGTTTGCGTATGCAGGATGACTTGAACGACGCGTTGACATGGTTTGGCCAATCCGGACTGATTGACCCGAAACGTGCCTGCATCATGGGCTGGTCCTACGGCGGATATGCAACAGCACGTGGTGCGCAGCGCGATCCGGACAAGTGGAAATGCGCGATTGCAGGCGCGGGCGTGTATGACTTCCCGATGATGAAAGCCTATGACACGCGTTCATTTGGTGATTTCGGTGCAAATTTCCAAGCGACGGCAGATGACCTCATCGGCATTTCGTCGGCACGCAACACCAACGGACCATGGTCGCCTATCTTGATCGTCGCCGGATTGCGCGATGCGCGTATCCCCATCGAACAATCGCGCACACTCGTGTCGCGGTTAAAGGGTTCGGGCAAGAAAGAGGGCGTCGATTTCCGCTATGTCGAACAACCAAAGGGCACACATAATTTGCCATATGAAGACGTGCATATTGAATGGTTGAAAGAGGCAGAGGCTTGGGCCGAGCGTTTCAACCCCGCCTATATTGCATCTGACCCGGACAAGGCGCCGCCGGTAACGGTCACGCTCGCAGCCAAATAAGCTGAAAAAACCATAATGAATGGGACGTCCCGAAGGGGGCGGCCTTTTTCGTTGGGTATTGGCATTTTATGTGCTGCTAAAACCGCTTTCTAAAGCTCAGTTCAAACACCCGGCCACGCGGGTCGATATAGCCCCGCTGATAGCCAAGCGGTACATTTCCGTTTTGGTCACGCACATCGACAATATCGTTGAGGATGTTTTCGACACGGAATGCGACGCGGCTGCCCTTTAGGAACGGCATCGCCTTCACAACGCGCGCCTGTTGGTCGAGGTTGACGAACAGGAATGCATTGATCGCTGCAAGGTCGCTGAAGCGCAGATCATTGCTGCCGGGCAATCCGGTGCCATTGGCGGTCGTGCCGCTCTTGTACGTGCCCTGCAGGCGCAAACCAAAGCCCTTGTGGAACATGCCGCCCGAAAGCTCGACCTCATGCCTTGGCGCGCCGCCATTGCTGCTGGTGGCTGAACCGTTGAGCAAATCGAGCACCGGCACGCCGGGACGGATCAGGATTTCGTCCTGAATACGGTAGCTGTGGTACAAAGCGATGTTCCAGCGGCTTGGCTGACCGCCGCCACCAAAACCGCCACCGCCGCCAAAGCCGCGACCACCACCGCCACCGGCACGCGGCGCGCCAGCGGGTGCAGCTGCGGCGGGTGCACCAGCGGGGCGACGTGGGCTGCCCGCGCTAGGCGGGCCACCAAAGGGCCCCCGTGCTGGCGCTGCTGCACCGACATTTCCGGATACGTTGAAGCCCCAACGGATGCGCTGCGACGTTTCACGGTCATAATTCACCGGCCGCTGGTCCACGCTGACCAGACGACCATTTACGTCACGCACCACGCGGCTGGCAAACGCAGCCTCAATTTCCGGGGTCAGCAATGGAAAGGATGCGGTTGTATTGCGGCTGTTGTTTCTGAAATAGCTCGCCTGAAGCGCGAAATCCTTGATGAAGGTCGGTGTCCAGTTGGCGTTTAGGATCAGGTCGCGGCGCTTTTCACCAATCAACGCCGGATTGCCGCCGGTTATGACATTGATGAACAAGCTTTCACCGCGGGTAAAATCATAGGTCGCGACATTGGGCGTCACGAGCGTCGGGTTGCCCAACTGGCCAATGCCGGGCGCATTTTCATCGCCCGTAATCGACGCCTGAAATGTCAGGTTGCGGGCAGGGGCCCAACGCAAACCCGCGCCATATTCAACAAGCTGGCCAAAGTCCGATAGGTCGCTGAACCCGATATTGCCGTTGATCGACCATTCGCCGATGGTGGAACCAATGCCGAAATCGCGGCCTGTGATGGGCACTTCGGCGTTGACCGATTGGTTTATGATATTGCGGCGCAGGGCAACATTGGTGGTAACGCCCGACCGCCATGTTTCGCTGTCGAGCATCTGGCGTGTGAAACCGGAGGCAAATGTCGTCTGCACCTCGCCAGCGGGCAGGGTGAGTACGGCACCCGCCAAGGTGCTGCGGACATCCAGATTTTGGTTCAGGCTGCTCGCCAGATCGGGTGCCAGAAACAATAGGTCTGCCCCAAAGCCAGCGGCAAACGGGTTCACGCTGCCCGCAAGAACGCCCGCGCGCAAAGCCGTATAGTCCGCATTGCGCGTGGTGCGGGTTTCATTGTCGGTGCGTGCGTAATTCCCCGTCACCGTCCAGCGCCACCGGCCCAGCACATGATTGAACGTGCCACCGGTTTGGAAAACATGCGTTTCGCTCTCGCGCTCAAGCGGGCGCGGCGTGTCGAAATAGCGGCTGAGTGTCACGTCCTGGCCGAAAGGGGAAAACGGGCTGCTGCCGGGCAGTATGAAGCTGGTTCCGGGTAAGCCAAGCAAGGATGCGCTGCCATTCAGCGCATAATTGGCGTTGAGCGACAGCCCCGTCTGTGGACCAAGCGATCGGCTCCATGTGCCATTGACTTCGAGCCGTTCGGTGCGCGGCAACAGCGTGCGGACATCGCCGATGTTGCTATCGTTCAGCCGGTTGGCAGTGCCTGCAAACTGCGCCAAGGTTGGGTTGGCAATGCCAATCGGAACGCCAGCCTGCGTGACTGTGGAACCTGCGACGGCGTTGAGTGATGGCGATATTACGCCATTGGGGCCAAGACCGCTGATATTACCGCCGCGCGCCAGCAGCGAACCATTGGAGGCAATCAGGTCGCGTTCGCTTTCGGTCAACGCGGTCGCGCGTTCCAGTTCTACATCAAGGTTGAAGCGCGTGCTGGCACCAATGCGTGTCAGCGTCGCTTCCAATTCATTGCTACCAAAACCGCCAGCTTCGGGCTGCGCATGTTCAAATTCGGTCGCGAAGGATGCGAAATTATCTTTCAATATGAAATTGATGACGCGTTGATCGGGGCGATAGCCATATTTCAACGCCACTTCTTCAGGGAAAATCTGGACCTGCCGAATGGCTTCGGGCGGCAGATCACGCAATTCGCGAAAGCCCGAAACACGCTGACCATTTAGCAATATGATCGGCATACCGCCGCCACGGCCACGGCCCGAATTGGCTTGCGGTGCAACCGCCGCGACCAGATCGGTCAGCGATGATGCGCCTAAGGACGCAATATCGGCTTCGTTCAGTTGCTCAACAGGTGGAACGTCGGTATCGACCGACCCGCGAATGCGTTCTGCGGTCACGACGATTTCACGCGATGTGCCTTCTTCAGCAGCTATCTGGTCATCATCTTGCGCGATGGCGACCGTGCTGCCGGTCGCCTGTGCATCAACGGCTGCCATGGCGGGCACCGCAGTCGTGGCAAGCAGGATGACGCTAAACGGAAAAATTTTCATCGGGGGGAGAAACTCAGTTTATAGTGTTAAAGCACGGGTTTCAGTACGCGTTACAACGTTGCGCGCAGATGAACCTTGTAGCATTTTGTCGCAATAGCGTGAATATACTGTAGCGCTTCCCTTTTTCCAACATGTGGTTTAAAGGCGCAGCAAGTTTGGATTTTTGACAATTTAAGGGGCCGAATGGCAAAAGAAGAATTACTCGAAATGCGCGGGACAGTACGTGAACTGCTGCCAAACGCGATGTTCCGTGTCGAGCTGGAAAATGGCCACGAAGTGTTGGGCCATACCGCCGGAAAAATGCGCAAAAACCGCATCCGCGTTCTCGTGGGTGATGAAGTTTTGTGCGAACTGACCCCTTATGATCTGACCAAAGGCCGGATCACGTACCGCTTTAAATAAGGGCGGCAGACCTTGGGTCTGAACCCTGCACTCATATTGGCATCATCCAGCCCGCGCCGGCGCGAATTGCTTGCGCGGCTGGGCGTTGTGCCCGACCGTATAGCTTCGCCCGACATTGACGAAACACCGCGCAAGGGCGAAGTGCCCCGCGTCTACGCGCTGCGCATGGCCGAGGAGAAGGCTGTCGCCGTTCCGCGCGCAACCGGTGAAATTGTCATCGCAGGCGATACGACCGTTGCGGTCGGCCGCCGCATCCTGCCGCAGGCTGCCGATGACGATATGCAACGCGGGTTTCTGGAACTGCTCAATGGCCGCCGCCATCATGTTTTCAGCGCGGTTGCCGTGATTGACGCGGACGGACGGATGCGCAGCCGCCTTTGCGACAGCATCGTCCGTTTCAAACGGCTCTCGCCCGAAGAAATCGAGAGCTACATCGCCTGTGGCGAAGGGCTAGGCAAAGCTGGTGGCTACGCCATTCAGGGCCGGGCAGAGGCGTTGATTGACTGGATGGCGGGCAGCCATTCGGGCGTTGTTGGCTTGCCGCTGTATGAAACGCGCACCTTGCTGCGCGCATCGGGTTATACGCTTGCCTGAACTATGGCGCGATGATGCGCCGGGCGAACGCCGCGCCGCTTTAGTTGAAAACGGCAAAATCGTCGAGATCCATATTCAGCGCGATGCACATTGGGTGCTTGGCGAATGCGGCATGGGCCGTGTCGACCGGCGCACAGCAGCTGGCGCCTATATCATTACCGAAGATGGCAGCGAAGTTTTGCTGCGCAGTAAGATGGGCGCGGCGGAAGGCACACATGTGGCGTTTGAGGTGACGCGGGAAGCCATCGCCGAGCCTGGCCGGATCAAGCCGCCCGAGGTTGCCTTGCGCGATTCCTTGCCTGACGACCTTTTGTCGAAAGATGGTCTGTGGGAACAGCGTCTAACGGCGTTTGGCGGCTCTAATGCCACGCAAGCTATCGATGAGGGCTTTGACACCTCCATTGCGGGCTACTCCCAGATTGGCGATGTCATCATCAGCTTTCAACGCACGAAGGCCGGACTTGTATTCGATGTCGACGGGATCGGCGATGCCTTTGCGATTAACCGCATCGCTGCTGCAGAAATCGCGCGGCTGCTCCGCCTGTATCAGGTCGGTGCGATGGTCATGATCGATTTTGTGTCGATGGAGGCCAAAGCCCAGCGCGCGGAAATTGCGAATATCTTTGACGCCGCGTCCGCACAGGACAGCCGTCCTTTCGAACGCACCGCGATCAATGGCTATGGCCTTATGCAGGTCGTACGCGCCCGTCCGCGGCCTTCTGTGCTGGATCATCTGTTTGGCACCCGCATTGCCGCCTTGTCCGATGAAACGCAGGCTTATTGGTTGTTGCGCGGCGCGGCGCGGTCGTCCGGTTTCGGGGACAGAACGATAACGGCCCGCCCTGCGGTGGCGCATCTGCTGTTGTCCGAACGCTGGCAGTCGCTGCGCGCCGAATGTGCGCGTTTGGCGGGGGCAGGGGTTGCGGTTGTTGCAGATGAAAATGCCACAGGCTATGGGCATGTGCATGTCGCGCAAAGCTAATCAATGCCCGCTATGTGGGAAGCCACAACAGCCTGGAACCAAACCTTTTTGCAGTCAGGGATGCAAGGATCGCGATCTGCTCAAATGGCTGGATGAGGGCTATCGCGTGCCGGGCCCACCGGCGGATTATGCAGATAGTTTTGGTGGAGACGACATAGACTGATTTTGCGCTTGCCAAGGGGCGTATCGCCTCTCTATAGGCTGCGCTCCCACGCGGTTTTTGCCGTGTAGCCCGAGTAGCTCAGGGGTAGAGCAGCGGATTGAAAATCCGCGTGTCGGTGGTTCAAATCCGCCCTCGGGCACCATTTTCCCGGTGTTTTATATTTTCCAGCGCACCGCCTGAATTCAGCCCGCACCGCATTTCCGACCTTGTCTAAACCAAGAGTCAAAGTCCTCTTCCTCTAAGCCAGCGCTTGTAAGATTGAGCGTGACAATAAGGCCATTTCCACTTACCGGCGCTGGATAGGGAGACATTGGTTGTGCTTTTCGGATCGTTAACGCGCCGTGGTGAACTTTGGGATGCGACCGCTTCGTACAGACGTGTTTTTATCGCAGCTTTTGCAGTAAGCGCAGTTCTAAATATTCTGATGCTTGGCGGCGCATTTTATATGATGCTCGTCTATGACTCGGTTCTTCCAAGCCGCTCTGTTCCTACTCTATTGAGCCTGCTCGCACTACTCGGCGTTGTTTACATTTTCCAAGGCTATTTCGATACACTGCGCTCCAGCATTTTGGCCGATGTTGCTAATGCACTCGACCGCCAACTATCGCGCCGTGTTCAAGATGCAATATCGCAAATGCGGCTCAGTGGCAGACATTCTTTGGCCGAGGGGTTGATCCCTATGCGTGATTTGGATCAAATCCGATCCTTCCTTTCGGGAGGTGTCGCGACGTTGTTCGACTTGCCATGGATGGTGATTTTTATCGCGGTGCTATTCGCTTTGCATTCGTGGCTGGGGTTCACCACTTTAGCGGGGGCCATTGTCATTTTTTCGCTGACTGTATTTGCCGACCGCGCCATGAGGCGCCCGTCTTCTCTCGTAGCCCAAATAGCCGCTAAGCGGAATGGAGCAGCAGATACAAACCTACGACATGTGGAACTTCTTGCGGCGCTTGGCATGCGTGAACGGATGCAGGAGCGTTTTGAGGTTATAAACCAGAGTTACACCGCAATCCAAAACACTCTGAACAACAGTACAGTCGTGTTTACTGGTTGGAGCAAAATACTGCGTTTAGCGTTGCAATCGCTTGTTCTCACAGTTGGCGCGCTACTGGTCATAGATGACCGTGCAAGCGGCGGCGTTATTTTTGCTGCCGCAATCCTTTCTGGTCGAGCAATGGCTCCAGTCGATCAGGTTATTGGCAACTGGAAGAACATGATTGCAGCACGAAACGGTTGGGATCGCATCACCGAATTGCTGGACAAGGTACCACTGCCGTTCGAAGTTATAACGTCCCTCCCTCGGCCGGTCGACCGGCTTGATGTCGAAGGTTTATATGTCACTGCGCCAGGTTCGCCAATCATGGTCATTAATGACGCCCGCTTTTCGCTGAAGGCAGGTGATGCATGTGGAGTGATCGGACCAAGCGGTGCCGGGAAATCAAGCTTAGGCAAAGCGCTAATCGGCATCTGGCCAGCTGTGCAGGGGCATGTCCGGCTTGACGGTAGCGCACTTGACCAATGGGCAGAAGCAATACGGGGGCAGTATGTTGGGTATCTACCTCAAACAGTTGAACTCCTAGAGGGTACTGTGGCCCAAAATATTTCACGGTTCGATCCAGATGGTCAAATCAATCCCGAAGCGATGTCCGAAAGGGTCATTGCTGCTGCGCGAACTGCCGGGGTCCATGATTTGATAATTGGACTTCCGCAAGGATACGATACTCCTGTTGGTCCTGGCGGCGAGACCCTTCCTGGCGGCCAATGCCAGCGCATAGGCCTTGCGCGTGCACTTTTTGGGGACCCATTTCTGGTGGTGCTTGACGAGCCGAACTCTAACCTGGATGCGGAGGGTGATAAAGCGCTGGAAGGCGCTATTCTCGCGATCCGTGCGCGCGGCGGGATTGCGATTATTATCTCCCATCGTCCGGGTGTCATTGAACAAACTAGTCACGCTATGATTATGCGCGGGGGACAAATCGCTGCGTTTGGTCCAACGCGGGAAGTTCTCGCAAAGCTGGTATCAGCAAGCTCGGCTTCCGTCCCAGAAAACAGGACTCTTTAACATGTCTCATGTCAGCATGTTACTCCCCGACGCTTATGATCCGGAGGTCGGCGTTAAGCACAAGCTGCGTTCGCTGTTAATTGGAGCAATTCTGCTGCTCACGATGGTTTTAGTGGGGGGCATGCTGGTTCCCATTGGAGGGGCCGTTATTGCAGGCGGTCAGGTCGGCGTTGAGTCTCGCGTAAAGCGCGTTGCGCACCCAACCGGCGGAGTAATCGCTGAAATTCTGGTGCGTAATGGCCAGCGCGTGCGGCGAGGGCAAGTCTTGATGCGCTTTGATGACCAAGTAAGTGAAGCAGATGCGGCGTTTTCAAGCCTCAGTGTGGACCAAATGCTGGCGCAGAGTGCACGACTTCAAGCAGAGTGGCTGGGGTTGGCCCGCATCGTGTTTCCCTCAAACTTGTCTACCAAAAATCCTGAAGCAGCGAAGGCGATGGCAGACCAGCAAAGATTGTTCCGCATTCGCCAATCGGAGCATTCGGGTATAAAAGCCCAGATTGGTGCCCGTATTGTTCAATATGAACAACAAATTGCTGCGCAACGCGCACGAATTCGATCACTTCAAAAGCAATCCGCACTGATCGATCCAGAGCGTCAAGGCGTTCGTGAGCTTTGGGACCAGGATCTGGTTACGATTAGCCGCCTCAACCAGCTTGAGCGCGCTGCCGCTGAGGTCGATGGAAATATCAACGCCATGCAGGCAGAAATCGCGCAGGTAGAGGCACGCATAACGGAGGCGCGCCAACAAATCATTCAACTCGATGAGACCTTTCGTTCTGAAGCTGGCGCCCAGCTCGCACAACTCAATACTGCACTAAACCAACAGCAAATCCGCAGCGTGTCGGCAGGCGATGCCCAAAGCCGCAGTTTGGTTCGTGCGCCATATGATGGTGTGGTAGATAAACTCGCCTTTAGCAACGTCGGCGGCGTCGTTCGCCCAGCTGAAACCCTTATGGAAATCGTCCCCGATGGCGACGCCATGATAGTTGAAGCCGTTATTATATCCCAGGACATTGATCGTGTTAGGGAAGGGCAAGCGGCTCGCATCCGCTTTACCGCGTTCAGCAATACGACCACGCCTGAAATATCCGGAAAGGTTATTACTGTCGCAGCAGACCTTACGTTCGACCCAGTATCCAACACAAGTTATTACCCTGCGCGTATCGCTATCAATCAAGCAGAACTGAAACGTTACCCCCTGCTTGTTTTGAAGCCGGGAATGCCCGCAGAGGTATTCATCGAAACGGGCTACCGTTCAATGATCTCATATCTCACTAAACCACTGCGCGACCAATTTTCTCGAGCGTTTCGGGATGAGTAGAGCGGTCATTTCATTCGGCTGCTGCTTAGCCATTAGCTTTGCTTCGGTCGCGCAAGCGCAGGACACCTCGTCTGATCATGATGGTAACTTAGGTAAGCAGGTAACGCATCTGGAGGAAGCATTAACACGCGCCTATGATGAGAACCCCAACCTACTGGCGCAAAGGGGTATATTGCGTTCTACCGATGCCTTATATCCCGCTGCCCGCTCTGCTTACGGGCCACAGATAAGCATCGAGGCACGGCAACGCTTCGCCAGGGACCGCAGCCAATTTTTAAATCAGAATTGGTCCGCTATTGAGGGATTTTCTTCGACCGCGTCTCTGATTTTTACACAGCCGTTATTCAGTTTCGGTCGCCGTTTTGCTTCTGAGCAATCAGCAATCGCGCGCATTGAGTTCGGTCGCAACCAACTTCGTTTAGTTGAGGCGCAAACGATGTTAACGGTGATTGAGGGGTTCTTATTCCTTGCGCGGGACCGTGCAGCAGCAGAAATCACGGCGGAGAACCTTGATCTGCTTGATCGTCAATTGGCGGCAAGTTCGGCCAGATTTCGCGTGCGCGAAGTAACTGTAACCGATCTTCAGCAGGTAGAAACGCGTGTGGCCATTGGGCGCGCTCAATTACTAAACGCGCAGAGCAGCGTCAGGGTTAGTGAGTCGCGGTTTTTGCAAAGCGTCGGGTCGCCTGCAGGAATACTCGCTCCACCTCCACCACTCGAGATAGGTGTTACGTCGCTAGAGGAGGCCTTAGTCGCGGCCTATGCTGACAGTCCTGTTATCCAAGGGGCAATTGCGCGAGAAAAAATATCGCGCGCAGAACTCGCTGCGGCCCGCGCTGAACAATATCCCAACTTAACGCTACAAAGCAGTGCCGTTTACGGAACGGTGACGCCCTATTCTAACGATCGTCGCACAACCGAATTACGCTCGGCGGTTGTCCTTGCGGTTCCAATTATAGATAGCGGAGGCCGGCGGGCTAGGATTGAGGCAGCTAAACAAGCTAATGATGCTGATGTGCGGTTAATTCAGGCAGCGCTGCGTGATACGCAGCAAGCAGTGTCCGAGGCATGGAATACGTGGTACGCGGCTGGACAATCCCTCCAGCACTATCGCGCTGCAGGCGAAACAGCCCGGAAAGCGTATGATGGTGTTGTGATCCAGGAAAAGGCTGGTGACCGGACTACTCTCGATGTCCTTGATCTTGCGCGTGACCTTTTAAGCGTGCGAACCAACTACGTGAAGGCGTTAGCCGAAGAATATGTTGCGCGGGCCTCTTTATTGGCCGCCATCGGTCGCCTCGAGGCACCGTTTTTGTTGCCACAAATCACACGCTACGATCCGACCGCTAACTTTGACATCCAGAAACGGCGGGGTGATTTGCCGATAGTTACATCGATACTCTCAGAACTTGAGAGCATTCCAGTTGGTGATTTGGAGACGGAAAAATAATTTAAATATATTAAAGATATATCTCGTAGCAATGACAGTATAACAGCAAGGCCTACATAGCTCCTTGCTGGCTTATTCGTGCTATCGAGCGACATAGTGCTGACCTCATTTTCCTTGAGTCTTGGCAAATCGGCTTTGGAGCAGCTGTTGATGTTTGGAAAAACGCTATCGCGGTTATGAATGCGGCGAGGATGGGCAGTAATGCGAAAAAATACTAAAATTTCTGTATTTTATAAAATACCGCCAACGATTGCAAAATATTGAAAAGGTTTGCATTAAAATAGTCATTTATATATCGGTGAATCTGGGGCGGCACACTGTTGTGTGTCCAGAGGTATAGCTGAATATGTCGTTATTTACCCCATCATTGGATCAGATTTTTGCAAGATTAAATTCTGGTTTCAAATGGCCTACGTCAACCATAACTTTCGCGTTCACGACATCCGCTTCCCAAATTTTTGGCAACGGCGAAGCTCCTGGCTACAGCTCCCTCATACTTTCCGCACAACAGTCGGCTAGGCTGGCACTCTCTCTTTGGGATGACTTGGTAGTTGCGAACTTCGTTGAAGTTTCCCCAAGCACATATGTAACCTCAAACCTTGAATTCGGCATGACTACAACTGGTATCAGTTATGCTCATGCATATTACCCTACACTTGGCAGTATCTGGTTCAACAGTTCGTATGGGGTAAGCTCAGGGAATAATAACCTGTTATCCCCCGTCGTGGGAAAGCATGGGTTTGCGACTTACGTGCATGAAATA
Source organism: Pseudomonadota bacterium (assembly GCA_041169905.1). GTDB lineage: Bacteria > Pseudomonadota > Alphaproteobacteria > Sphingomonadales > Sphingomonadaceae > Sphingorhabdus_B. Next base: position 20,533 of record JBEEIJ010000131.1, read on the forward strand.
GGCCACGCCCTCGGGCTAGCCCACGCCGGCGATTACAATGGCACGGGCAACTGGAGCCCATCTAACTTCCACGACAGCACCGTGTTCACTATCATGTCGTATTTTGGCCCAGACTGGCGAAGCGGACAAGGTGACGTAGCATGGGCGGATTGGATTGGTGCCGACGGCGTTCTTTATTCGCCACAGACACCTATGCTTAACGACATCTACGTTATCCAGCAGATCTATGGCGCCTCAACAACAACACGAACCGATAACACTGTTTATGGATTCAATTCGACCATCACCGGTACGAGTGGCCAAATTTTTGATTTCGCACGTAATTTAAACCCCATACTCACAGTCTACGATAGTGCAGGCATAGATACTTTAGACCTGAGCGGTTGGTCCACTCCAAGTGTCATCGACATACGGCCCGGAGCATTCTCTTCGGCCAACAGCATGACGAACAATATTGCCATCGCACGCAATACAAATATCGAGAACGCGCGAGGCGGATCGGGTGCGGACAAGATCTATGGAAATTCTCTCGGTAACATCCTGTGGGGCGGTGGCGGCGACGACGAAATCAGAGGCCTGGGCGGCGCTGACGTTATTTACGGTGATAGTGGGAATGACCGAATATTTTGGGAAGCCGGAGACGCGACTGTTTACGGTGGATCGGGATCGGATACTGTATTCCTCACAGGCAACCGCTCTCTTTATGTCATTAGTTTTTACGGCGCATCCCTGGCGGTTCAATCTGCGGCGGGCACACTTACACTTTGGGAAGTAGAGTTTCTCTCCTTCTCCGATGCTATTGTCACATCTAGCTCCTTCGTCCTACAATCAGATACTATAGCGCCAACTGTTAGATCGTTCTCACCGGCCGATGCAACGACTGGGGTTGCTGTTGGTAACAACATCGTCCTCACCTTCTCCGAGGCGATTGTGCGCGGTACAGGCACCATCACAATACGCTCAGGATCGGCCAGTGGCACCATCGTCGAGAGCTTTGATGCAGCAACGTCGAACCGGATATCCATTTCCGGTTCAACGCTCACCATCGATCCCACGAACAACCTGGCGGGCAATACGCGTTACTTCGTTGTGTTCAGTTCAGGCAATG
>JBEEIJ010000132.1:0-5088 GCA_041169905.1 Pseudomonadota bacterium
CATGATAATCAAGATGATCGCGGCTCAAATTCGTGAATGCGGCCACCGAAACCCGCACCCCTTCGCTGCGATATTGCGACAGGCCGTGGCTGGATGCTTCAAATATCGCGTGGCTTACGCCTTCACGCGCCAGACCGGACATGTTCGCAAGAAAGGTCACAATGTCGGGCGTGGTCAGTCCCGTCGTTGTTTGGTCCGACGCCGTTGTGATACCCAATGTGCCGATCGACGCTGCATTATGCCCCGCCATGCGCCAAAGCTGGCGGGTGAGTTCAGCGGTTGATGTCTTGCCATTTGTGCCTGTGACGGCGGCAATCTGCCCGGGAAAGGGACGGAAATAATTGGCGGCCATTTGCGCAAATGCGCGGCGTGGTTCCGCATCGGCGATATGCAACGCGCCTGTGACTTTTGCCTCCGGACGCGCGACGATAGCCACCGCACCGGCGGCAATCGCGGCATCGATGAAATCTTCACCATTGAAACTGGCACCTTCAAAGGCACCAAAAACCGTTCCGGGCGCAATCTTCCGATGGTCGATGGCAAAGCCGGTCACTGTTCTGTCGGCAAATGCCGGATCGGCATCGCTTACCAATTGCCCGAGCTTCACTATTGCTCCCCCTTCGCCTTCCATATTAAAGGCATCAATTCCGATACATCAACATCGCGTTTCATGTCAGGAATAATTCCCATCAACGGACCGATGCGTGTAATTGTCTTCCGAACCACAGGCGCGGCGGTAAAGCCCGCCGTCCGTTGAAAGCTTGATGCTTCCGTACCTTGTGGCTCGTCAAGCATAGCAAGCACAACATAACGCGGGTTATCCATCGGGAAAGCTGCCGCAAAGGTAGAGACGACCAGATTGCGGCTATAGCCGCCAACGCCTGGCTTTTCGGCGGAGCCTGTCTTGCCGCCGACGCGATAGCCCAAGGCGTCGGCTCGGTTGCCTGTGCCGTCGACGACGATCATGCGCATGAGCTGCCGCATCCGTGCACTGGTCGCGGCGGTAAAGACGCGCTTGCCGGGAATTTTGGCATCCGACTTCGTCTTGAACATCGTGGCCGGCCGATAAATGCCGCCATTGACCATCGCCGCATATGCGCTGGCCAAATGCATGGGGGTAACGGCGATGCCATGTCCAAAACCAACGGTCATATTGGTGAGGCGATCCCATCTTTTGGGATAGAGCGGCATGGCCTTTTCTGCCAATTCGATGTCGGGGCGCGCGTTAAAATGCATCGTACGCAACATGGCGTCCATTCGGGCCGCACCCAATTTGTCGGCAATTTGAGCGGTCACAATATTCGAACTGTGGATCAACGCTTCGGGGGTGTTCATCCAGCGTTCTGACGGATGCGAATCCCGGATTTTAGATCTGCCAAATTGAATTGGCTTGGTCGCATCATAACGTACGGACAAATCGCGCACGGTGCCTGCGTCCAACGCAGCAGCCACGGTCAGCGGTTTAAAGGTGGAGCCGAGTTCATACACGCGGTTCGTGACATTGTTCGTTTGCCGCGAAATGGGATAACGGCCATCGACAATCGGTTGCCCAAGGTCGGGAATATTTGCGAACGACGGCCGGTTGGGATTGAATGACGGCAATGTCGCCATGGCGATGACCTCACCGGTCGCAACATCCAATATGACGCCAGCGCCACCTTTTGCGTTCGTTGCCGTCATGCCCGAAGCAAGCTCGCTTTCCAGCGCGGCCTGCACGCGGACATCCAAAGCCAATTTCAAAGGGGCAGAACGCTTCGAAGGGTCGCGCAGATAATCGTTCATGACCCGCTCCATCCCCATGGCGCCGCGGCCATCGCGGTTTACGAAACCGAGGACATGTGCCGCCATATCGTGCTGCGGGTACAGGCGCGTCGCCTCACGCGGGAATTCAATGGCAATTTCGCCAAGGTCGTGGACCTGTTTGACTTGCTCGGGCAGCGCGCGCTTGCGCAAATAGCCGGGCTTGTCAGCGGTCAACTTGGCATAAAATTCTGCAGCCGGTGTATCGGGGAAGATAGCGGCAAGCTGGTTGGCCAATTGCTTGCGGTCGCCCAATAGGTCAGCGGGCTTCACCCAAATGGCATAGCCATAGATGCTGCGCGCCAATGGAACGCCGTTGCGGTCAACGATATCGCCGCGTTCGGGCACATATTCCGTGCTGGTTGCGCCATAAGCGCGCGAATTTTCAAACAAAGCGAGCGTCGCCAAGCGCCCGATGAGCAAGACGACGAACATACCAAAAGCGGCGAGTAAAACCAGCAGCCGCCAAAAACCGTGCGCTGCAAATGGAGGCGTGCCGACGCCGCTTTTCCGGGTCGTGGTGCGGGCCGTTTGCGGCGTCATTAACGGCGGCGTTCTTTAGCAGCTTTTGCCGAGATATCGCGAAGCAGGTCGTCCGACAAAAGCTTTTCATCCAGCCGCGCCAAACGCTCGGTGCGGCTCTGCTCTACTTTCGGCGCCTCTACTTTCGCCGCAGCACGCTTTACTGGGGTGGCGAGGATTTTAACGTCGTTGGCCGCAACCTTAGTGACGGCAGGCTTAGCGACGGCAACCTTAACAGCAGCGGCCTTTGGAGCGGCTGGCTTTGGTGTTTCGACAACAGCTTCCTTCACTACCGCAGGCTCGGCAACAACTTGGGGCGCAGGGACATCTGCAGCGGCCATCATGACTGGCTTGGCCTCAGGAAGATCACCCGTCAGGCTGGCAAGCGCAGCTTCGCCATTGATAAATTGTTCAGCCGCAGGGGGCTGGTAACCGTACAGAAGTTCGTTCCACTCTTCCAATTGCTGCAGGCTGGCGCGCGTACGGATCTCCGCCTGAAGGAAGCTGATTTCACGCTTCGTGTCCATGATTTCACGGTCAACCGCGACAAGATCGCTGTGCGTCGCAGCCACGTTCAGCGACAGCGGGTAGAGCAGGATCGCAACCATGAACACCAGCGCAAGCCAGCCTAGGTTTCTAAGTCGTTGCATGGCGAGACTCATGCTGCCAATCCTCCTGTTGCCCATGCGGGTGCGTGTGTACGGGTTGCGGATCGCAAGGTGGCGGAACGCGACCTTGGATTGCGGGTAAGTTCGGCTTCTGAAGGGCGAATGGCTTTATCTGCCTTTTCAAAAGTGGGTTGCGGTCCGGCATTGCCGACCATTGGCACATGACGTGAGCCAGCGCTTTCCGCGCCGCTGCGGCGACGCAGGAATTGCTTCACGATGCGATCTTCAAGGCTGTGGAAGGTGACGACAGCAAGACGACCGCCGGGCTTAAGCATGCGCTCGGCAGCTTCCAATCCGTCGGTCAATTCATCCAGCTCGCGGTTCACATGAATGCGGATCGCCTGAAAAGCCCGGGTAGCGGGGTCTTTTGGCGCGCCGGGCTTGTGACCGACGGCTTTACGGACGATGGCCGCGAGTTGCGCGGTGGTTTCGATGGGCCGCGCAGCAACAATGGCACGGGCGATGCGCCGTGAGCGGTGCTCTTCGCCATAACGATAGATGATGTCGGCAATATCGGATTCGTCGGCTTCATTAAGGAAGTCAGCGGCGGACATGCCGTCCTGCGCCATGCGCATATCGAGCGGGCCGTCTTTTTGAAACGAAAAGCCACGCTCTGCGCGGTCGAGCTGCATCGACGATACGCCGATGTCGAGAACAACGCCATCGACCGACATTATGTCGTCCGCCATCAGCACGTCGTCCATGATAGAAAAGCAGGCCGGGTAAAGACGCAATGCGCCCTCACTGCGGCCTGCAAGGTCCGCACCTTCTGATAGTGCATCAGGATCGCGGTCGAACGCGTAAACGCGCGCGCCGCCAGCCAGTATCGCTTGGCTGTATCCGCCTGCACCAAAGGTACCATCCACAATCTCATCGCCAGGGGTGATGGCAAGAGCATGAATCACTTCGTCCAGTAAGACTGGAATATGGGGGGCCGGCGCGCTCATTTGTCGCGCTTGCCTTGGGACAGCCAATAGTTCAGCTCGTCCTTGACCGGGTTGAACGCCGCTGGCGCTTCCTTCAGGAAAACGTCAGGGTTCCAAAGCATGAAGTGCGTGGTCGCACCAAAGAAAAATGCGCGGTCGTCAATGCGGCCAAAATGCTTGAGCATTGGCGACAGCACGAAACGGCCGCTGGCTTCAAAAGCAGTTTCAAAGATGGAAGATGCGGAAACACCAGCCAGTTCGCGGTCAAAGTCTGTGCCGCGGTTAACAGCGCTTTGCCATTGCGCCTCGATATCTGCGCGCAGCTTGAGGCGTTCGGCGCTGCCAAAACCGATGAGGCAAGGAAGGCTGCTGTGGCGCGAAATGCACACGCTGTTGCTGCCGCTGGATTGCAATACGCTGTCGCGGATTTCGGCGGGTATAGTCGTGCGGCCCTTGGCGTCGACACCCGACACCCCCGAACCTGCATAGACCACCAACGCTGACACCGTTCGAAACACCCCCATGAAACAGGGTGCAAAGCGACAATCATGACAAATCCCTTTGCCATGCGGACGCCGTAACGACCGATATTATCAGTTATCCACCCCTTGGATGACTTTGCATAGCAAGGGATTTCATGGATGAAAAGAGGGATTTTATGGGAAAATTGGGGTGACAAATATTAATATACTGAATTTATTATATAATTTTTTTCCTCATATAAAAATAACGTGCGAAATGAATAGGAAACCTTGCGCAGACATGGGTGTGAAGCATCGATTTTCTGCAGATTTCCGGTGCCAAGCCCATGTCTACCCCGAATGTCCCACAAAATCCCCGGCTTTGGAATCGCTTTCGTCCAATCGCGCCAGCAATGATTCCACCCACGCCAAATTGCCGAATTCATCGCCGCCGGTGAGGACACGCATGCCCCGTCCTTCCCAATAGGCCGTATCAAGCAAATCGGCGTCGGCGACGAGCAAAGCGCGTCCTTTGCCAATTTTGCAATCGGCCAAAAGGCCGCCTTGCTCTAACGCACATAGCCCAGAACCGCCGCGACCGATCTTTAGCCACTCGCCGGGTGTCTGCGTGCGGATGCTCAGCTGGCCGATCTTGCGGATAGTCATCGGTTCCGCATCGGCAATGGGCAGCACAAGCTCAAGGCCCCAATG
>JBEEIJ010000133.1:0-8439 GCA_041169905.1 Pseudomonadota bacterium
GGCGGATGCGTGAATACGGGAAGGCCAAAGGTGGCTTCGGTAATCAAAACATCGCAGGCAACGGGTTCGAACGGCGTGCATGTCGGGTCAAAACGCCGCTTGTAATCGCCGGTCACCACAACCCGCTCGCCGGCATGTTCAAGCAATATCTGCGCTGACCCAAGCACATGGCCCGCGGGGTGAAAGCTTATTTTCACGCCGCCATGTTCGAACCCCTCACCGTAAGGCACTGGCGTGCCCATTTCGGTGCCATATCGCAGCGCCATAATCGCGAGCGTTTCAGGTGTCGCCCACACCGCGCCGTGACCGCTGCGTGCGTGGTCCGCATGGCCATGGGTGACAAGCGCGCGTTCGGCAGGACGCGACGGATCAATCCACATATCTGCAGGCTTCACATAGATGCCATGCGCGTGCGGCTCTATCCAATGTTGGGCGGCGGTTCGGGAGATGTTGGCTGTCCTTTTCTGGATTAGAATATGGGCAGTAGCCGGTGCGATGTAAACCGCATGTATCAACGAAAGTTCAAGGCCAAGGCACGCAAACGCCGCAACTTCGTCGCCGACCTATCGCAAGCCCGCGAAACTATCGATGCCTGTCAAATAGCCTCGACGTAAAACAGCAAACAGGTTTCGGGATGCGCGTGTGGCAGTTGCAGACCGCCTTGTGTCAGCGCGGCCCCGCTCAACGTCGCGCCGTCCTGATTTAGCCCAATTTTCTCGATTGCCGATGGCCCCTTAATGGCTTGCCAGACTGTCGGCCAGATCAGCTTAACCCGATAATTTCGGTCTGGATCCAAACCAGCAAACCGCACGCGTTCAGGCAGAACCTGCGGATCGCTCAAGACATAAGCGACGGAATACAACGCCTCGGAACGGTCACGCGCGATCACGCCGCTTGCGATGATCTGCGGTGCCGTATCCAGCCTGACCAAGTCGCCATCATGGAGCAACGCGCGGTGGCGCTTATGCAGGGCGATGGCAGACTTTAGCGTGTCGAGGTCGCCCTGCCGTTCGGTCAACAGGTTTAGTTCAAGCCCCATATGCCCCGTGAACGCAGTCGCGGCGCGCATCTCCATCGAAAGCCTGCGTCCACTCACATGGCATCGCGCTGGTCCGACATGACAGCCCATCACTTCGGGTGGCAGGAAAAAGCTTGCGCCGCGTTGGATATATTGCCGGTCCAGTGCGTCATTGCTGTCGGAGGTCCACACCCGGTCACTATGCGCCAGCACCCCCATATCGGCACGTGCGCCACCCGATGAGCAGCTTTCAATTTCGACATCGGGATGCGCGGCGCGCACGCGATCCAGCAGCGCGTAAAGCGCCGTTACCTGTGCGAATGCCTTCGCGGTGCCAGACGCACCACCCGGGTGACTTAGGTCGCGGTTCATATCCCATTTGATGTAGCGTATATCGTGGTCGCGCAGCACCGCATCGATGGCGTGGAATATATAATCCGCGACTTCGGTCCGGCTCATGTCCAGCGCGAGTTGCGACCGGAACGGCACGTGATCCACGCCCTCCACACCCAGCACCCAATCGGGATGTGCGCGGTACAGTTCGCTGTCGGGGTTGACCATTTCGGGTTCAAACCAAAGTCCGAATTCCATGCCCAAGGATGTCACATGATCAACCAATGGCTTTAGGCCGTCGGGGTACACATCGGCGGAAACAGTCCAATCACCCAGCCCGGCGCGGTCATGTCGCCTGCTGCCGAACCATCCATCATCGAGGACAAAGCGTTCGACGCCAATGTCTGCGGCGCGGGTTGCCAGCGCTTTCAGCTTTGCGACATCATGGTCGAAATACACCGCTTCCCACGTGTTATAATGCACCGGCCGCGGCTTGGCGCGCATCTTTGGCCGCAGCAATTTTGTGCGCACATGTTCATGGAATTTGCGGCTCAGTGCGCTCAACCCATCGGCGCTATATGCAGCAACAATCTCGGGGCTCGCAAAGGTTTCACCCGGTGCCAGACGAACCTCGCCAGGCAACAGCAGCGCACCAAGGCTGGTCAACACGCGTCCATCGGTCAGCGTGTCCACACGCAGGCGATGGTTCCCGCTCCACGCCAAATGGAATCCATAGGCCTCACCCGCACTTTCGTTCGTGCCGAGCGTCGCCAGCAGCATGGCGGGGTAACTGAAATGCGAGGTGCGGCCGCTGCGATTTTCCCGAAGATATGTTCCCGCGCTGCGCTTCACCCGATCTTGGGTAAATTCCTGAGTCCAGCGGCCGGTAAATCCGATAATCTCGGTCATGTGCGCAGGCACAGGCAGGCAGACCGTCATCACTTCAGTGACATCGAGCGCAGCCGCGCCGTAATTGGTCAAATCCGTGCGGATGCGCAGAACGCCGGTGGCCGGATCAAAATCAATGTCATATGCGAGGCCGAGCCGCGTGCGTTCATCACGGCATATGATTTTCGCGCCATGCGACCGCGTTTCGACTTTGCCGACGTCGAAAAGGCTGCACCAGTCCTTACCCGCCCGATGCGCAGCAAAGCCTTGCATCATGGGGTGGCCAAGACCGGGCTCCATTGCGAAGGATAGCGGCAGCGCAACATCTGCGACGCCGTGCATAGCCTGCCGAAAAAACAGGCTTTCCATCTGCGCCGCATCGACATTTTCGGGCAATGCTGCACCCCAATAGATAACCGAAGGCGGCGCACCCTTGGCGCAGGCCAATATCAAACTCGCGTCCGGGGCATCAAATCGCAAATGGTCCAACTCATGCTCCCCAGAAATTCCGTTGGCCGTCGCGACCCATTTGTTACTTTGTGTTTTGTATATAGCCGTTTAACCGGCATATTATCAAAAAAGCAAAAGCACAGCTTTGCAACGAAAATCATCGGGGGGCGGATGTTCGAGACAACCAATAGCGCGGCACAAATCGGCATATTTGTCTCGCTCACCATGCTCATCGCCATCCTCACTTACTGGAAAGTGCACGGCAAGGGTGCCCAGCGGGCGCAGGACGCAGGCTCGACCAAAGAGGTGTTCCTTGCAGGCGGCGGGCTAACCTGGCTGTTTGTCGCAGGTTCGATTACGCTGACAAACCTGTCGACCGAACAACTGGTCGGCATGAACGGCAACCAGATGCTGCTGCTGGCGTGGTGGGAGATTTCGGGTTTCGTTGGCCTGTTGATCTTGGCCTATGTTTTTGTGCCGATTTATTATCGCAACAATTGCACCACGGTGACAGAGTTGCTGGAGCGCCGGTACAAGGGCGGCAGCATACGCACCGTGATTTCGGCGCTGTTTCTGCTGGGCAATATCCTGATCTACCTTCCCGCTGCGCTCTATTCGGGCAGTCTGTTTTTGAAATCGATGTTCGGTGTGGACTGGTCGCTGATCTGGTTTGCCGCACCCATGGCGATTATCGCCGCGATTTACACCATCACCGGCGGCTTGCGCGCCGTTGCGGTTATGGACACCTATTCGGGCATCGGCGTGCTGGCGATTGCGTTTTTGGTGGTCATATTGGCACTGGCTGCGGTCGGGTTTGATCTGTCCACTGTGCCGACCGAACGCACATCGATGATCGGCAGCATCGATTCCCCCATCCCGTTCCACACATTGTTCACGGGCATGATTTTCATCCAGATATTCTATTGGTCGACCAACCAGAATATCACCCAAAAGGCGATGACCGCGCCGACCGTCAAGGAAGCGCAAAAGGGCGTGCTCGCCGCCGCCATTGTCCGTATCCTCATCATCCCCGCCATCGTCGTCATTCCGGGCGTCGTTGCCTATAAGCTGTTCGGTAGCTTGGGCGATGCGGCTTATGGAAAGCTTGTGGCGCATGTGTTGCCCGGTTGGATGTCCGGCGCATTTGCCGCCATGATGATGGCCGCCGTGATCGCGCACACCAGCGCCATATTGAACAGTTCGGTGGCGTTATACGCGGTCGATTTTCATGACAAATTCATCCGCCCTGTGGCGAACCACTGGCGGCTTGCGGCGATTGTGTCGATCATTCTGACCGTCACGTCGATCCTGCTGGTTCCGGTCTATGAAAACGCAAAAAGCATCATCAACCTGTTGCAGCAGCTTAACGGCCTGTCGTCGATGCCGATCCTTTCGGCCTTTATTACCGGGCTGCTGTTCCGGAATATGGATGCACGGGCCGCGATTGCCGGACTGGTTTGGGGCGTTGCGCTTTATGCGTTCCACAATTTCATTTTATACGCACCCGACACGCTTTATGCCGGCGAAACATTTTACCAGCATATGGGGATTGGCTGGCTGCATTATATTGACGTCATGGCGATTGTCCTTGTGACCTGTGTGTTGACCGCCTTAGCAGTGAACCGCATCGTCTTTGGCAATCGGGCCGTGTTTATTTGGAGCAAGGAGGGACGCCGGCTTTCGGCGATTGAGGCATGAGCGAATATATCATTGTTATCGACGAAGGCACGACATCAACCCGCGCCGTTCTGTTTACCGCCGACGGCGCAGCTGTGGATAGCTGCCAGCGCTCGCTGACGCAGCATTATCCGGCGCCGGGCCTCGTGGAGCATGATGCCGAAGAAATCTGGAAGCTAACGCTCGAATGCGCGCAGACCATCATTGCAAAGGCAGGCGGTGCGGACCGCATTGCGAGCATTGGCATCACCAACCAACGCGAGACCATTGTGTTCTGGGACAAGCGCACGGGCAAGCCGCTTGCCCCTGCGATTGTATGGCAGGACCGCCGCACCGCAGACATTTGCACAGCGTTAAAGGAACAAGGCGAAGAACCCGTTGTTCAGGCCAAAACCGGCCTGTTGCTTGATCCCTATTTCTCTGGCTCCAAAATCGGCTGGGCCTTGGAAAACTGGCCGCAGCTAAAGGATGCTGGCGCACATCTCGCGGTCGGCACGGTCGAAAGCTATCTTGTATTTCGCCTGACGGGCGGCAGCCATATCACCGATGCAACCAACGCATCACGCACAGCATTGATGGCAATTGGCAGCGGCGGATGGGACGATGGCCTTACCGACCTGTTCGGTGTGCCGCGCGACATATTGCCCGAAATAACCGACTGTGCAGGCGATCTTGGCACGACATTGCCGGAACATTTTGGCGGGCCAATCCGCATTGCGGGTACGGCGGGGGACCAGCAAGCCGCTACCATCGGCCAAGGCTGCTTTGCCGTTGGCCAGACCAAGGCAACATTTGGCACGGGCGCGTTTGTGCTTACGCAAACGGGCACAACATTGCGCCAGTCACGCAATCGTTTGCTGTCGACGATTTTGTATCAATTGGGTGGTGAGCGGCACTACGCGCTGGAAGGATCGGTATTTGTCGCGGGCAGCCTGGTCCAATGGCTACGCGATGATCTGGGGCTAATTGCGCATGCTGCGGACACCGAAACGCTGGCGCGCAGCGTTCCCGACAATGGCGGCGTATATCTTGTACCCGCATTGTCCGGCCTTGGCGCGCCACATTGGCGCCCCGATGCGCGGGCAAGCATCAGCGGTCTCAGTTTCTCGGCGACCAAGGCACATGTCGCCCGCGCCGCGCTGGAGGCAATGGCCCACCAGACCCATGACCTGAAAACAGCATTTGCTGCAGACGGTGCCGATTGGGCGGAATTGCGCATTGATGGCGGCATGGTTGCCAATGACTGGATGGCACAAGACCTCGCCGACATGCTCGCCATAGATGTCGAACGTCCGGCCTTTGTCGAAACGACGGCACTTGGCGCGGCAATGCTCGCCGCCGTTGGATGCGGGATGTATACGTCGCTGGAAGATGCCGCTGTCATGCGCGGCGGCGTGCAGCGCTTTATACCCAATATGGAAAAACATGCACGCGACGCGCGGCTTTCAGGGTGGTCAGACGCCCTTGCGCGTGTTCTTCAATAGCCCAAGTCCCAGTTCACAACATCTTAACCATCTGACTGCAATGTACAGCCGCCCATGTGGCGGACGACATCGACAGGACCAAAAGATGGATAATGTGCGCGGATTTGAACCGTTTGGATCAGACCTTGATGCTGATTTGCCCGCTTATACCCTCTTTGAGGACGAAGACGCAGCAATAGAGCCGCCACCAATCATATCTGGCGACGAACGCCGGATGCAGGTTCGCGCGTTAAATTTTTGGACGTCGCAGCTCCACGACAAAAATTTCCCAAGCATCGAAGAACTCGAACCATCGGCCATCGAAGATTTCCGGGACTACAGCGTTCTTCTCGATTTTACCTCGGGAATCGAAAATCCGTCCATTGATTATCTTGGCGATAAATTGCGCGCCGAATGCGGCTTAAGCGCGGACGTCACTTATCTGGACGAAGTGCCCCGCCATTCGCTCCTGTCGCGCATTACCGACCATTATCGTCAAATCATTGCCAACCACGCGCCCAGCAGCTTCGAAGCCGAGTTTGTGAACGATCGCGGTAATGTCCTTATGTACCGCGGCATTTTGCTGCCCTATTCGACGGACGATGACACGATCGATTTCATTTACGGTGTCATCAACTGGAAAGAAATCGCGCCTGCAGACATTAGCGAACCGTTGCAGACTGAAGTTAAATATGCGCTCGCAGCATTGCCGCCGCGGCAGGAACATGTTCCTCTATGGGCAGGCAGCCCGACGGCGAGGCAGCCTGAAGACGCAGCGCCATGTGATGACGTACAAAGCGATGAACCTTATCCGCTGCAGACGATAGCGCCCGATGAATATGCAAGCCTTGCCGACTGGCTGGATACCGCACGGCAATGTGCAGAACAGGCGCGCGATGCCGATCTGCGGACGCGCGATGCCTTGTATCAGGCGATTGGACAGGCGTATGACTTTGCCTTGATTGCGGCCAATCACCCTGCCGATTATGCTGAATTGCTTCATGATGCAGGCCTAAAAGTACAGGAACGCGCGCCATTTACGCCCATCGTTAAGCTGGTTTTTGGCCCAGACTATGACAAGACCCGCTTAACCGAATTTGCCACAGCGCTTCAATTTGCGCACCGCAATGCCGTTCCGATGGGAACGTTCGCCACTATTCTTGCTGGCTTTGACGGCGGCTTGAAAGCCATTGTCGCCGCCGAACGTCGCGCCAAGAAAATGGCTGCAGGCATCGAAGCGGCCACGGCGGCGACCGATGACCCACGCGCGCGTTTGCGATCAGCGCGCAAGCGTGACCTCAGCGAATTTGCGGGCGCAGGCGACGAATTTGTTCTGCTCGTTGCCCGCCGCGATGCCGATGGCAGCGTTGCGATTGTCGGCTCGGTTCAAGGCGATCCCACCTTCACTGAAAAGGCATTGCGCAAAGCCGACGTCTGACTTGTTTCGCAGGGCATTAATGCTTAACGCGTTGGTCAGATGACTGATGCCCGTGCCCTTGATTATGCCCAACGCCTGATATCCTGCGACAGCGTTACGCCAGCGCAGGGCGCCGTATTTGACGCGCTGGAGGATATGCTGAAGCCGTTGGGCTTTCGCGTTGACCGTTTTGTATCGGGCAGTGGTGATGACAATCCAGCGCATGGTGCGCCCGTCGAAAACCTGTTTGCCATTCGCGAATCCGGCGGGCGTCACTTCGCCTTTGCCGGGCATCTTGACGTCGTGCCGCCCGGCACTGGCTGGGCGAGCGATCCTTTCGTTCCGCAGATAAAGGGCGATTTGCTTCACGGCCGCGGCGCAGTCGATATGAAGGGCAGCATCGCGGCATTTGTCGCGGCATTGCACGAAATACCCGCTGACGCTGGGACAATCAGCCTGATCATTACGGGCGATGAAGAAGGGCCGGCGATTTACGGCACCCGCGCCTTAATCGATCATATGCACGCGCTGGGTACGATCCCCGATGCCTGCCTTGTCGGCGAACCCACCAGCGTAAACCGGCTTGGTGACATGATGAAAATCGGCCGCCGCGGTTCGGTTAACATGTGGATTTCGGTTGCAGGCACGCAAGGCCATGTCGCCTATCCGCATTTGGCCGATAACCCCATCCCAAAGCTCGTGGCGATATTGTCGGAGATCGAAGCGATTACGCTGGATGCGGGCACGGACTGGTTCCAGCCAAGCAATATTGAGATCACGGACCTGGCTGTCGGCAATAAAGCGACCAACGTCATTCCGGCAAAGGCAGAAGCCCGGTTGTCGATCCGGTTCAACGACTTGCAAAGCGGCGAGGCGCTCGTTGCGCGGATGCAGGAGCTTGTTGAAAAGGGCGGCGGCAAGCTGACCGCCATGATTTCGGGCGAAGCGTTCCTGACCCCGCCGGGTGAATTATCGGCGGCCATTTCGGAAGCTGTCGAGGGCGTTATGGGCATAAAGCCCGAACCGTCGACCACGGGCGGAACTTCCGATGCGCGGTTCCTGACGAAAATTTGTCCAGTCGTTGAATTCGGGCTGTGCAACGCAACAATGCATAAGTTGGACGAGGCAGTGGCCATTGCGGACCTCACCGCGCTCACCGAAATCTACCGACGCGTCGCGATCCGGATGCTTGG
>JBEEIJ010000134.1:0-3134 GCA_041169905.1 Pseudomonadota bacterium
CGGGGCCACACGACACCGGCAAAGCGCTGCCCGCGCGGCCACCACATATACAGACCAGTCAAGATCATGACGATCGCCCAGCACGCCGCCAGTTCAACAATCCAGTCGCCCATTTTGCCGATCAGCAGCGAACCATGTATCCGCGACACCGTGGCGGATATCCGGCTTTCCGGATCGATGCTGCCCAACACTTTACCCTGCGGAGACACATAGACGTCACGCATGGATTGGCCGTCGGCGAGGCCAATATGGATCATCGCGGCATCGCCTGCACGTTCGGGCAAGCGATAGCTTTGGAATTGCGCACCCGGATTGGCCGCCATGACAGCGGCCAACTGTATATTGGGTGACACTGCCTGTTCAGTCGGCAGGTTCGTAAATGCGCGCTCTTCCCACCGGTCCAATTGCGGCTTGAACAGGTAAATTGCCCCTGTTGTCGCAAGTATGAGAATGAGTGGCATGACGAAGAGCGAGGCATAGAAATGCCAACGCCAGATCGTGCGGTAGAAAGACGTATTTTCCATTTCTGGCCTCCTAAAACCGCGCACGGACGCCGCCGTAAATGGCACGGCGTTCAACCGGGTAGTAAATAGCGGATGCTGTGGAGGCAAGGATCGCGGCAGACACGTCGCCGATGGCTTTCTCGCCGGTCAGGTTCCGCGCATCAATAAATAGATCGACCCCGGCCATAACGCGCGCGCCGGCAGATAAGCCGAACAGGGTATAGCCTGTCGTGCGCGTCGTGTTCCGATAGTCCGCCCATGCACCCTGCGGCACCCATTCAACATTTGGGGCAATATGCAAATCGTCGTTCCCAAGTCGAAGTTCCGAACGCAGGACATGCTTTGGCACCACCGGCAGCCGGTTGTTGCCATATTGGGCATCAGCAACAAAGCGGAAGTCGGAATATTGCCAGATTTGGCGGAAGCGCAACCAATCGGTCGGCGCTGCGCTAAACGCGGCTTCGACGCCCTGATGCCGGGTTTTATCGGCGTTGAACGTTGTCGCTGGAATGTCCCGGCCTACCGTGAATTGTAGCATTTCGCGATTTATGTTGGCGCGGTACAGGGCAACATCCCAGCTCGCCCACCCCATTTTTCCGCGCGTCCCGATTTCGGCTGTCCATGCTGTTTGTTCCTTTACAGGAACGAACGCAGCAATTTGTGCGAGCTCAACGAAGGTCGGGAATTCTGTGGATTTGCTATAATTCGCAAAAATTTGGACGTCTTCGGACGGTTCCCAGAGGGCGCCAAATTTGGGCGAGAAAGCGTCGAACGACGCTGCACCCGTTGCGGCAGACGGAAGGATTTGAACCTGCTTTCGGAAACCATCGGCATATATTCCGCCAGCGATGACCGTGAAGCTCGGAACCGGCGTGGCGCGTACTTCGCCATATATGTTCGAGGTGCGCGCGGTTTGATCGGCATCGAAGGTAAGCGCTCCACGCTTGCCGTTCACATTGATAAAGCGCTTTGCGTCAATGGTTCCCCAACGGGACTCTCCGCCGACAGTAACGCTCCAGTCGTCTCCCTCGCGATCATAACGGGCGAACACGCCGCGATCGGTCGATACCTGATCAATAACTTGGAAAATCGGGTGATATAATTCTTTGGCGTTCAAGAACGCGCCAACATCCAAACGATTGTTGCCCCATTCAAAACGGGCCCGGTTCTGGATACGAACCGAATTGATATCGCGTGCCTGATCCCCGACAAAATTGCCGGTTCGCGGTGCAGTCAAGGCCGTCGCGCGGGTCAGTGCACCCGGCAGTTCCTGATTAAGTGTCGTCGCACTTACGTAAAATCGCGTCGACACGACATCCGAAATCCTAAGCCCAACATTACCGTTAAAGCGCAATGAGTCCCGCTGGGCGTGTTGGCGATCCCCCTTGTGGCTATCGGCGCTGATCGCTGCCCAAGCATTGGCGTCGCCGTCACCCACTCCAAAAGATGCCAAGCCGCGATAAAAATCAGAGCTGCCGACATCACCGCGAAGGTAAAGACCCGCTGCATTGTCGCCTGTGGGCGTAACACCGTTGATTGCGCCGCCCAATGTGCCGGAACCGAACCGCAACGCGTTCGCGCCGCGATACACCTCTAAATGGTCGAAAAATGTGGGTTCAAGTTCTTGAAAGTCGCCATTGTCGTCGGCCAGATTGATGGGGACCCCATCCTGCAACAAAGTCAATCCGCGCATGTGGAAGCCACGCGACAGGCCCGAACCGCGAATGGAAATGCGGACCTCCTGCCCAAAGCGCGGCTGGGTATACACGCCTGGCGAAAAGGCCAAAGTGTCACGCAAAGACACAATAGTCTTATTTGCATAATCTTCGTGGCTCACGACATCAGTGCCGCCCGCGGTGTTGTTTGCCGATATTTCGGCTTCATCAGCGGCGACTCGGCCGGTGACAATAATCGTGGTGTCAGCAGCCTCTTCAGCGGCAGCGGGGGTAATGATGGCAATGAAGCTGCACGCAGCAGACGCGCGCAAAATGGACAAAAATTTCATGATATTTTCCTAAATCTAAACAAGAGATAGGCCGCAAAGCAGCCCTGTAGTTTAGACGTAAGAAGGTGGCCCTATGGCTGGCGGTGGCGGAGCAGCGAGGCCAGATCCAATCGATACTTCGCGCTTTGCAAAAACCGGAATGGCTCGCGCAACAGGCGCCATTGCAACTTGGAAATCAGCGGCAAGTATGTCCGCCGCCATCGCTGTTCCCGCAAAGGCGCAAGGCTGATGTTCAACCGATTTGCCTTTGGATGGGTCTTCTTTGTGCAGCTTACCTGATTTGTCCATCCAGACGGTCTGGGTGTCCATTCCCGTACAGATGGTCAGCGCAAAGCCACGCTCCGACGACGGCATAAAGCCGGACGGGATGATGACGCGCAACGCCAACGCCAGCACTATCAGTGCTGCAGCGATATTCCGGAAAGGCGAAGATGCGCGAATCACGCGCGCCCTATGCGCTCACAATTTCGCCCGCGCAAGAACCTAGGGTCAGGACCTATTAAACGCACCTTCGCGGTTTGAGGCCATATTGTTCAGTGCAAGGCGGTAAGCGCCGGACTTAGTGGTTCTAAGTCCAAGCTTGCCAACGCAGCAATGGACAATATGGGTCAAATCCGAAGGACGCC
>JBEEIJ010000135.1:0-6969 GCA_041169905.1 Pseudomonadota bacterium
GGTGGCTTGGCGTGTTTTACGGTCGTGAAGTTGTTTTTCAATATGCTCAGCATCACCGGATCGGTTCCCCCGGCAAATACTTTCGCAACAAAATCGCCGCCGGGCTGCAAAACCTGAATAGCAAAATCGACCGCCGCTTCGACCAGGCCCATTGTGCGTAAATGGTCGGTCTGTTTGTGACCGACGGTGTTGGCCGCCATATCTGACAAGATGAGGTCCGGCGCGCAGCCGAGTTCAGCAATCAACCTATCCGGCGCACTGTCATGCATGAAATCCATTTGGAGCAGTACCACGCCTTCAAGCGGGTCGACCGGTAACAGGTCGATACCCACAATCGCTGCCTTTGGCTGTTGCCTGCGCACCACTTGTGCCCAACCGCCCGGCGCGACGCCCAAATCCACCACGGCTTTCTTGCCGCGCAATATGTGAAACTTCTCGTCCAGCTCGACCAGCTTATACGCCGCGCGGCTGCGATAGCCCTCGCCCTGCGCGCGCTTCACATATGGGTCGTTCAACTGCCGCTCAAGCCAGCGGGTTGATCCAGCTGTGCGCCGCTTGGCCGTTTTGACCTTCTGCTTGCCCGCCAGTGTCCGGCCGGAGTTCTTACCACCAAATAAATTGTCTGCCATTTTTAGTTCCGTCGATTTCTGCGCTTTGCGTCGCTCGCCATCAGCGCACGCAAAATGCCCTCGCGAATGCCGCGATCCGCAACGCCCAACCGCTCACCGGGCCATATATCAAAAATAGCCTCAAGAATGGCGCATCCGGCAACAACCAAGTCCGCGCGCTCATGCCCGATGGTCGGGAATTCAGCCCGCCTTTCTATAGTGCGGCCGGCAAGCTCGCGGCTAATCTCGCGCATCGCGGCGGTCGGCAAATGCAACCCATCCACAGCACGGCGGTCATAGCTGTTCAGCTTGAGATAGACGCTGGCAAGCGTCGTGACCGTTCCTGAAGTCCCTAAAAGCCTGCGGTCCCCGCCATCGTCGGGCAAGCGTGCGGCGAATTCGGCGAAGCTTGCCATCACCTTTGCGCGCATCGATGTATAAATGGCGTTCAACTGCTCAGGCGTCTCCGCCTCGGCCCGTTCGCTCTCCGTCAAAGACACCACGCCCCAAGGAACGCTCACCCAGTCTAATATCTCCGGAACGTCGCCAGTTGTAGACACCAGCACAAGCTCAGTCGATCCGCCGCCAATGTCGAATATCAGCGCGGGGCCCTCCCCCGGCTCCAGCAAGGCATGGCATCCCATGACGGCAAGGCGTGCCTCTTCCTTTGGGCTGATGATGTCGAGATGAATACCGGTCTCACGCTTGACGCGTTCAATGAACTGCGCGCCGTTGACGGCCTGACGGCATGCCTCAGTCGCAACCGACCTCGCCAGAACCACGTTGCGCTTTTTCAGCTTCTCGGCGCACACGGACAGTGCCTCAACCGCGCGGTCCATCGCCTCATCGCTCATCCGGCCCGTCGCAGTAAGCCCCTCGCCCAGCCTTACAACGCGCGAAAATGCATCGACGACGGTAAAATCATCCCCGCCAGCGCGCGCGATGAGCAACCGGCAGTTGTTCGTACCAAGGTCGAGCGCAGCATATGCTGTCCGGTCAAGCCAGTTACGCCGCAAAGCCGCGTTATCGGCAGGACCAAAGCCCTTAGCAGCCTTGGGAGACGTGTTGGGTGTGTGTGCACGCGCTGCGCCCTCAGCCGAAGCTTGCTGCAGTTTTGCAGCCTTGGGTGCCGCATTCTTGCGACGGGGCGGCTTTTTACGTTTACGCCCGCGTCCCTGTTGCGGCGATGGCGCGACATTCTCGCCCATAGCCGTAAACTCACTTCTTATTTTCTATCCGCGCAGATGTGCTGCCGGTACCTGACGCCTTGATACGCGTTGCCCGTCAAAAATTCAACATTTTTGAATATCGTCGCAACCGGCCAAATTCAGCGGCTTGACCGTGCACGGGCACCAGCATATAGGCCCGGCCTCTGTTCCCCGGTCGTCTAACGGTAAGACTACGGACTCTGACTCCGTCTATTGAGGTTCGAATCCTTACCGGGGAACCAACCGCTCGCGCAATCAAGCCGCGCAGCCGCAATCCCATTTTCATAGGACGATATTGCGAGCCGCCACATGATGGATGTTGCGCGTTCCTATTTGACGCACATGCCCGGCAATCGTTACGGTCAAAAACATGGCACTTGGAACGCATGATTTCGTCTCTGATTCGCGCAATGACGCGATCCTCATCAACGTTAATGGTCAGCTTACGCCCCGAGCGCAGGCGATGGTCTCCGTCTTTGACAGCGGTTTCATGCTGGGTGACGGGGTTTGGGAAGGAATTCGCGTTCACGCCGGACGCATGGCCTTTTTGGACCAGCATCTTGACCGTTTGTGGGAAGGCGCAAAGGCAATTGCCATGGACATCGGCATTTCCCGCGATGAAATGAAGGCGCGCCTCTATGCCACCATCGACGCGAACCAGATGGACAAATGCCATATCCGGCTGATGGTCACGCGTGGCATCCGGTCAACGCCGTACCAAGATCCACGTGTGGTCGTCTCACCCGCAACCATTGTCATTATTGCTGAGTATAAAGACCCGCTTCCCGCAACGGTTGACCGCGGCCTTTCACTGTTTACCGTCCACGTCCGTCGCGGTGATCCGGCGGTGCAGGATCCCAAACTCAATTCGCATAGCAAACTCAATTGCATCACCGCGTGCATTCAGGCTGCTAACGCCGGCGCAGACGAAGCCTTGATGCTCGACCCGCATGGCTTTGTCGCCACATGCAATTCGACCCATTTTTTCATCGTCCGCAAAGGGGAAGTGTGGACGTCCACCGGCGATTATTGCCTCGCCGGCATCACACGCGCCAACGTCATCCGCCTGTGCCGGGAGAATGATATTCCTGTGTTCGAGCGCAACTTCTCACTGACGGATGTCTATGGTGCGGATGAAGCGTTTGTGACCGGAACCTTTGCCGGGGTTGTTCCCGCGCATACCATCGATGGCCGTGTCTTGACCGATGGAAAGGGGCCAGTCGTCGCGCGTCTGCAAAATCTCTACCGCGCCTTCATCGAACGCGATATTGCGAGCCAGAGCCGACCTTGACGCAACGGATATGTATGTGGTCGGGACCACGAAACATCTCGACGGCTATGATGCGCAGCTTTTCCTCGCGCGCGGATTGCGCGGTCAGTGACGAACCCTTTTACGGCTGTTTCCTTGCACATAGCGGGGAGCCGCACCCCATGGCAGCAGAAGTGATCGCAGATATGGATTGCGACTGGTCCAGCGTAGCGGCCCAGCTTTCCGGTCCCGCGCCAGGGGGTAAGCCCCTGTGGTATCAGAAGCATATGACCCACCATATGGTCGGCCCAATCCAACCCGATGATTTGACCAACTGCCGCCACGCATTTCTGGTTCGCGAACCTGCCTATATGGTCGCCAGCTACCGCGTTAAGCGAGAGAGCGTGAACGTCGAAGACCTTGGTTACGCAACCCAGCGTGCCTTTTTTGATCGTATCGCCGACCGGACCGGCTATGCCCCGCCCGTCGTCGACAGCGCGGACATTCTTAAAAATCCCGCAAAGACGCTGGCTTTGCTATGCGATGCGCTCAACATTCCATGGGACCCAGCCATGTTGTCATGGCCCGCGGGCATCCACCAAGAAGACGGCATTTGGGCAAGCTATTGGTACGACGCGGTGGCCGCCAGCACCGGCTTCCAAAAGCCAGATATACGCCCGCTCAACCTCGATGATGAAGCGCGCGCTGTCGCGGATGCTTGCATGGCCGACTATGAACATCTTGCCCAACATCGCATTGTTGCATCTTGATGTTTGGCCGCGCGCGTCTTGCAATGGCGCCAATGGCAAACTTATCTTTCGCCTTTAAATGCGCTGAACAACTCAGGCAGCGGTGGAACAATCGAATCATTCACCCACATGCTGCCCCGCGGCCCCGCGGCCCCGCGGCCCCGCGGCCCCGCGGCCCCGCCCATATATTGGCATTGATAATGTCAATATAGACCATTACACATGATGCCGGACCATGACGGAAGGAACGACTGCCATGTATACGATCAACGGCGCACTCGGATCGCCTTATTCCATGAAGATGCGCGCGCTTATGCGTTATCGGCGTATCCCGCATTTGTGGGTGCATGGCGCAGATTCGCGCGACGCAATGAGCAAGGTCAAGGCCCCCGTCATTCCCGTGATGGAATATCCCGATGGGACATTTCACAATGATTCAACGCCGCTGATCTATGATCTGGAGGCGCGACACACCGAACGTTCGGTCATCCCGCCCGATCCGGCGCACGCCTTTATCGCGCATCTGATTGAGGATTTCGCCGATGAGTGGGTGACAAAGGCGATGTTCGGTTATCGCTGGCTGGAGGAGGTAGACCAAATCCAGATGAGCCGCTGGCTCGCTTTTGATGCGATGAAGGGCGGCGGGCTGGCGATGAGCCAGGGCTATGCCGAACAGTTCCGCGCGCGCCAGGTCGGCCGCATGGCGATTGTCGGCTGCACGGCTGAAAACTTCCCGTTGATCGAGGCGTCAACCCGCGCAATTCTGGGTGCGTTGGAGGCGCATGTGGTGGACCGACACTGTTTGTTCGGCACACGGCCCAGCATAGCGGAATTCAGTATGTACGGCCAATTGTCCCAGCTTGGCGTTGATCCCACGGCGCAGGCGATGATGCGCAAAGATTTTCCCTACAGCTTCCGCTGGCTGCTCCATATTGACGATATGTCGGGAATAACGGGCGAATGGGATAAGGCAGATGCGCCCTTTGCGCCTATTATCACCGCTTGGTTGCAACAGGTGGGCGAAATCTACATGCCCTTCCTGCTCGCCAACGCCGCCGCGATTGAGGCAGGCGAAGATAGCTTCCACATCACCGCGATGGGCCTGCCCTATACTCAGGGTGTTTTCAAATATCAGGTGAAGTGCCTCGCCGATTTACGCGCGCGCTATGCCGCGTTGGATGCAAAGGCGCGGGCCCGCATTGATCCGCTGCTCGCGCAGACGGGTTGTCTTGAGGCTTTGCTGAACCAATGAACCTAAAAAGACCCGCAACCCTATTGACGGCGCTGGCGTTGCTCAGCCCGGCCACGCTTGGCGCACAGTCCGCACCAGCAAAGGCCCCCAATATCGTCATCCTGCTCGCGGATGATTGGGGCTTTAGTGATGTCGGGGCGTTCGGCGGAGAGATTGCGACGCCCAATATCGACGCGCTTGCCGCCAAGGGCGTGCGTTTTTCGAACTTCCATGTGGCAGGGTCGTGCTCGCCAACACGCGCGATGCTGCAAACCGGCGTGATCAACCACCGTGCGGGTCTGGGCAATATGCCCGAGACAATTCCACCGGAACATCTCGGCAAACCGGGTTATGAGGCACATCTGAACAACCGCGTCGTGACCATTGCGGACCAGCTGCGCGCGGGTGGCTACCGCACCTATCTGACCGGAAAATGGCATCTGGGCCACACGCCCGATACTTTGCCGACGGCACGCGGCTATGACCACGCGCTCGCGCTGGCGCAATCGGGTGCGGACAATTTTGAAGATAAGCCCAATCTGCTGATTTATGACAAGACCGAGTGGAGTGACGATGGGAAGCCGGCCAAACTGCCGAAGCGCTTTTATTCCTCAACGCTGATTGTCGACAAGATGATCGGCTATATCGACCGCGGCAGGGCCAGCGGAAAACCGTTTCTGGCATCGGTCAATTTCATCGCGAACCATCTTCCTGTGCAGGCACGCGATGCCGACATTGCGGCTTATGCCGGGCGCTACAATGCTGGCTGGACTGTGCTGCGCAAAGAGCGCCGCGCGGCAGCGATAGCCAAGGGCGTAATGCCCGCAGGGGTTAAGATGGTGACCATGGGCACCAGTGGTGACTGGTCGAAATTATCGGCACAGCAAAAGCGGCAACGCGCGGGTGCAATGGCTGCCTATGCTGCCATGGGCACGGCGATGGACCGCGAAATTGGCCGGTTGATTGCGCATCTGAAGTCCATCGGTGCATATGAAAACACCATATTCGTGTTTCTGTCGGACAATGGCGCAGAAGCGACGGATCCCATGAACATGGGCGCATTTGCGCGCTGGAACGCCAATCTTCTTTATGATCAAAGCATCGCCCAACAGGGACGCCCGGGTTCGCTGACCGCGCAAGGTGCGGGATTTGCCAGCGCATCGGTTTCGCCGCTGCGTGGATATAAGTTTACCGCGAACGAAGGTGGCCTGCGTGTTCCCATGATCATAGCTTGGCCGGGCAACCCAGCAATCAAGGGCGGCCGCATTACATCGGGCTTTGCCCATGTCACCGACATGCCGCTGACTTTGCTGAGGCTCGCCGGCGTCGCGCCGCAACAAGGCAGTTTTTCCGGACGCCGTGTCGAACCCATGATTGGGGCGGACCTGACACCGATGCTCATAGGGGCTGCATCGTCCGTCCATTCGGCCGACAAGCCGTTGGGGTATGAATTGTCGGGCAATGCGGTGCTTTTCAAAGGCGATTACAAGCTCGTCAAGAACCTGCCGCCTTATGGCGATGGCCGCTGGCGGCTTTACAACATTACCACCGACCCCGGTGAGACCATCGATCTGTCCGGTTCCGACCCCGAACGTTTTGCGACTATGCAAACCGATTACGCCGCCTTTGCCAGGGCAAACAACGTGCTGCCGATGCCGGATGGGTACACCGCGCCCAAACAGATACTCGCAAATGCGCTCCGCACATTGCTGATCCCGCGGCTTATCGCGTTGTGGCCCGCTGGTGCCTTATTGGTGCTATCAACAGCCGGTTTAATCTGGTGGCGTAGACGGCGGCGAAGGGCCACTTAACCGCCGGTCATCACCTACGCCGCGATGAAATTGCGGATCAACGCGACCAGCTGTTCCGGCTGATCTTCCTGACAGAAATGGCTGGCCTCAATCCGGCAATGCGGCTGCCCCTT
>JBEEIJ010000136.1:0-3986 GCA_041169905.1 Pseudomonadota bacterium
ACTTCGTCCAGTGTTGCAAAGGGTGCGGCGACATAGTTGGCCTCTTGCTTGCTGTCCTGCGCGAGACTGACAAATTTCAGGCTGTGCCAGCCACGGCGTTTCCGGAACGGCCCCGTTTGCACCAGTGCCCCCTGCACGCGGTGTGTGGGCATGATAACGTCCGTGAGTGTAAACAGACCCCGCCGACGGCGGAACCCCTTGGCGGTTTGGTCGAGCCGGAAACCATGCTCGCGTAAGATCGTGCGCACCACGCCGGTCGCAAAGCCAATGAAAATCAGGCTCGAAATGGCGCCGAAGGCCAAAATCAGCTGCGCGAACAAACCAACGCCGTTGATCTGGCTCACGCTCACACCGCGCTCTTCGGCAAGCCCGATCCAATGTTTGAAGTCCCAAAAATCGAACGGCAGCAGGAAATCAAATTGCTGCGCAAGACCGCCGAGCACTGCGAAAATCACGAGCGAAAAGGAATAGAGGCCGAACACGAACACGCGCTTGCCATCCATCGCGAATATCGGGTGTGCGTCATCTTCGACATGCGCTGGCACATCTGCCGGAGCAGCGACCGCAATCCCAGCCTTACGCGACCGGATCAATGCCCGCAGGCGGTTCGCCTCCTCCAATGTAACGAAACTGAGTTTCGCATCGTCACCATCGCCGCCACCGGTTTCAAACTTGACCTCACCCAAACCCATCATGCGCGCGAGCGGTTTTTGTTCGATGCTGACATCCTGAATACGGTCATAGGGGATGGAGCGCGCCGTCCGGTTCAAAATCCCTTTCTCGACACGAATGTCGTGTTCGCCGACGAAATATTGAAACCGCAGCCATGCCAGCCAACGGAAGAACAGGCTGAATAAAAGAACAACCGCGATGACGATGGGAATGAGAACCGGATTGTCGGCTTTTCGGACACCGAAGATCGCGGCGACCATCGGAAACACCAACTGCGGAAGGCCGGAGACAAAGCCCACCAGCAAGCCGCTAATATGCAGCCGTTCGCCATCGACTGCGGGCGTCAGACCCTCCGCCGCATCAACGGTTTCGTTCACAAGCTGTCTTGCCGGATCGCGGCGCGAATGGCCTCTCGCATCGCCAGCGCGTCGGCATTGGACAGACCGGGCAACGCGACTTTGCTGTTGTGGTTGCCCGCCGTGTGCACCGTCAGCGTGGCGAGGCCGTAGCGCCGGTCAATCGGCCCTTGGTCGACATCGATATGCTGGATGCGCCCGAACGGGACGATGGTATCGCGATAAAACATGTAACCGCGCACAATGCGCAGCCGGTCGGTGCCCATGTCATAGCCCCAATGCCGATATTTGCGCGCCGGGACGGTGAAGGCGACAAAGGCATAGAACAAAAGCATCGGCACGATGAAGCTTCCCGGAGGGGCGACGTGCGCCACCTCAAGCACGCCTGCACCGATGACAAAGGGTAGCAATCCAATCGCCGTCGCAATGCGTGTCGTGGTCACGAATGCGGGGTCGAGCGGGGTGAGTTCCGTCGCGATATTTTGTGTCATGGCACCGATATGCGCACGCTGTGTTGCATTGGCAAGACGGTTAACGATATTCCCGATTGGGAAATCTACAGACCTAACGCGCCAGCGCAGTGTTCGCTTCGTCCACCAGCTTGGCGATGATGTCGACTACCGGCCGTTCCACATGAACCATACCAACCGACTGGCCAGCCATCACCGAGCCATATTCAACATCGCCGTCAATCACGGCGCGGCGCAACGCCCCTGCCCAATATTTCTCAATCTCAAGCTGCGCCGTTTCCATGTCGATTTCGCCGCGATCAAGCATCGCGGCAACTTCGACCTGCTTCTTGGTGAACTCCTCAGTGCCTTTGTTCTTCAGCGCGCGGACAGGAATGACCGGCAAACGCGGGTCAATCTGAACGCTGGCCACAGCATCGCGGGCATTGGCGCGCAGGAACGCCGCCTTGAAATTAGGATGGGCAATGCTTTCATGCGCGCAGACGAACCGCGTGCCCAATTGCACACCCGCCGCACCCATTTCGAGATAGCTTGCAATCGCGCCGCCACGGGCAATGCCCCCCGCGACAAAAATCGGCAGTTGATCGCCCAGCTCCGGCAGGATTTCCTGCGCCAAAACGCTCGTCGCCACTGGGCCAATATGCCCGCCAGCCTCACTGCCCTCAATGACCAGCGCATCAACGCCGGACCGCGCAAATTTCTTCGCGAGCGTAAGCGCAGGGGCAAAGCAGATAACCTTTGCGCCGAACGCCTTGATCGCCTCGATACTGCCCTTGGGCGGTAATCCGCCCGCGAGTACGACATGGCTCACGTCATATTTCGCGCAAACATCAATCAATTCCATGATTTGCGGATGCATGGTGATCAGGTTCACGCCGAATGGCTTGGACGTCAGCGCCTTCGTCGCAGCAATTTCGGTATCGAGCAATTCGGGCGTCATCGCCCCGCACGCGATCACCCCAAACCCGCCAGCGTTGGAAATGGCAGACACAAGGTTCCGTTCCGAAACCCAAGACATCGCCCCACACATAATGGCGACGTCGCAGCCAAGAAATTCCGTGCCGCGTTGCATGAGGTGTTGAAGTTTTGTCATAGCGTTCTCTTAACGGTCGCTAGTTGGCAAGGAAAGCGGTTTACTCCGCATCCAACCCATAAGCGGTGTGCAACACGCGCACGGCCAGCTCGGTTTCATCCTCGTCGATCAAAACCGAAACCTTGATTTCGGAAGTCGAGATCGCCTGAATGTTGATCTTGCGGTCGGCCAAGGAGCTGAACATCGTCGACGCAACGCCTGCATGGCTTTTCATGCCGACGCCGACGACGGAAATCTTGGTCACCTTTGTATCGGGGATCAGGCGGTTGTAGCCGATCGCATCGCGGCGATTTTCCAAAATGTCGGTGCAGCGCACGAGGTCCGCTTGCGGGCAGGTGAAGGTCACGTCGGTTTCGCCTTTGTCGCGGCCAACGTTTTGAATGATCATGTCGACGTTGATATTTGCGTCGGCCAGCGGCGAAAAGATGTTGGCTACTGCGCCGGGACGGTCGGGCACGCGCGTAAGGGTGATCTTCGCCTCATTCTTGTCGGCGGCAATTCCGGTGATCAGTTGGCGTTCCACTTGATACTTCTCCAATTCTGCGTCGGTCACAATCATCGTGCCGGGGATACTGTCGGCGTCAGGCGCGCTTTCATCAACGAATGAAGACAGCACTTGCACGCGCACGCCTTCCTTCATCGCAAGGCCAACCGACCGGGTCTGCAAAACCTTTGACCCGACCGATGCCAGTTCAAGCATTTCTTCGTAGGTCACGGCCTTCAACTTGCGGGCGCGGGCCACGATGCGCGGGTCAGTGGTGTAAACGCCGTCAACGTCGGTGTAGATATCGCAGCGGTCAGCCTTCACCGCAGCGGCCACGGCAACAGCTGAGGTGTCCGATCCCCCGCGGCCCAAGGTGGTGATGCGGTTGTCGTCGGTCAGGCCCTGAAATCCGGGAATGACCGCTATGTTACCAGCTTTCATCGACGCCAGCAATGCGTCGGTGTCAATCGAACCAATGCGCGCCTTGGCATGGGCGCTGTCGGTATGGATGGGCATTTGCCAGCCCAACCAGCTGCGCGCTTCGCAACCGAGCGCCTGCAACGTTATCGCGAGCAAGCCTGCGGTAATCTGTTCGCCAGCGGCGACCACCACGTCATATTCGGCGGGATCGTACAGCGCGTTCGCCTCGCGGCAGAAGTTGACGAGCCGGTCGGTATCGCCCGCCATCGCGGAGACAACGACGGCAACTTCGTCGCCGCGTTCTGCCTGACGCTTCACCAATTGCGCGACACGGCGGATACGTTCCGTTCCGGCCATAGACGTGCCGCCAAATTTCATTACAATGCGGGCCATGAAAACCTTGAAAAGTCGCTATATTACAATCGAGGGCCCTGATAGGGACAGGATATGACAAACGCAAGCTCAGCAACGACAATAAACGCTACGGAAGC
>JBEEIJ010000137.1:0-7732 GCA_041169905.1 Pseudomonadota bacterium
GAAATCCGGCAATTCAGGCAGTTGAGGCGGAACGATCTCCTCCTCTGCGCGGAAGTCATTGGTGGCGATTGTCTTGGTTACGCCTTCACGAATGGCCCCCAACATGCGTTCAAACAGGCCAAATGCTTCCTGCTTATATTCGTTGACTGGATTCTTCTGCGCATAAGCGCGCAAGTAAATAACCTGACGCAGGGCATCCAAAGTCGACAGATGTTCTTTCCAATGATGGTCGAGCGTTTGCAGCAAAATGCTCTTTTCCACCTGACGCCATAAGCTTTGGTCAAGATCAGCGCCCTTTGTCTTAAACCTGGCGGTCGCCAAGTCGGCAATTCGGGTTTCGATGATTTCGGGCTCAAGGCCGTCTTCTTGCAACCAGCTATCAATGTCCGGCGCAAGCCCCAGAACTTCCGCACATTTCTGCTTCAGTCCATCCACATCCCATTGCTCGGGATAGGTGCCTTCGGGGCAGTGATCGCCAACCAGATTGTTGACCGTGTCGTTGAGCATATCCTCAATGATATCGTCGACGGCCTCTGCATCCATAATTTCGCTGCGCTGGTCGTAAATGACCTTACGCTGGTCGTTCATGACGTCGTCATATTCCACCAGCTGCTTACGGATATCATAGTTCCGGGCCTCAACCTTGCGTTGTGCGGTTTCAATGGCTTTTGACAACCATTTGCCGCCGATGGCCTCGCCATCTTCCAGACTGGAATTCATCATGCGCGAGAACAATGTTTCCGAGCCGAATATGCGCAGAAGATCATCGTCGAGCGATAGATAGAAGCGCGAGAGACCTGGGTCACCCTGACGGCCTGAACGGCCACGCAGCTGGTTATCGATACGGCGACTTTCATGCCGCTCTGTCGCCAGAACAAACAGACCGCCCGCTTCGACAACCTTGGCTTTTTCTGCAGCGATTTCGGCTTTCAATGCTTCAATTGCGGCATCGCGCTCGGGGCCCTCGGGTACATCACCCAATTCATCTTCCAAACGGAATTCAAAGTTACCGCCCAGCTGAATATCTGTGCCGCGGCCAGCCATGTTGGTAGCGATTGTAACGCTGCCAAAACGACCGGCTTGCGCCACAATACGCGCTTCGCTTTCATGGAAACGGGCATTGAGCACGCTGTGCTTCACATTTTCCTTTTCCAAGAACTCGGAGAGCAATTCGGATTTTTCGATAGAAACAGTACCAACCAGAACGGGCTGACCCCGCTCATTTGCCTCACGAATGGTCTTGGCGATGGCACCAAATTTGTCCTGCGTATTTTTGTAGAACTGGTCGTCTTCATCAATACGCTGCACGGGCAAGTTGGTAGGAATTTCAACGACATTCAGCTTGTATATTTCGTGGAATTCGCCGGCTTCGGTCGCCGCAGTTCCGGTCATGCCCGACAATTTGGGATACATGCGGAAATAATTCTGGAAGGTGATTGTTGCGAGCGTCTGGTTTTCTGGCTCAATATCGACGCCCTCTTTCGCTTCGACTGCCTGATGCAGGCCGTTTGACCAGCGACGTCCGTCCATCATGCGGCCAGTAAATTCGTCGATGATGACGACCTTGCCGTCTTTGACGATGTAATCAATGTCGCGCTTGAACATCACATTGGCTTTGAGCGCCTGATCCAAATGATGCACAACCAAGGTGTTTTCATAATCATACAGGTTGCTGCCAGTCAGCAAACCGGCGTCCTCAAGCAAGCGTTCGGCCTTTTCGGTGCCATCTTCGGTCAACGTGACGTTGCGGCTCTTTTCGTCTTTTTCATAATCGCCGTCGTCGAGTTGAAGGACAACCGCATGGACCAGCTTATACAGTTCTGATTTATCATCGGTCGGGCCGGAGATAATCAGCGGTGTGCGCGCTTCATCGATCAGGATTGAGTCCACTTCATCGACAATCGCAAAGTTAAATGGACGCTGCACCATTTGTGCGCGTTCATATTTCATATTGTCGCGCAAATAGTCGAAACCAAGCTCGTTGTTGGTCGCGTAGGTGATGTCGCAGTCATAAGCGGCGCGGCGTTCATGCTCGGGAATGTTTGGAACAATAACACCCGTGGTCAGCCCAAGAAAGCCGTAAATCTTGCTCATCCATTCGGCGTCACGACGCGCCAGATAGTCGTTCACGGTGACAACATGCACACCCTTGCCTTCGATCGCGTTCAGATAGCACGCCAAAGTCTCGGTCAGTGTCTTGCCTTCACCGGTGCGCATTTCGGCAATCTCGCCGCGATGGAGCACGATACCGCCGACCATCTGCACATCGAAATGTCGCATACCCATGACACGCTTCGACGCCTCACGAACCGTCGCAAACGCCTCAGGCAAAATATCATCCAGCGTTTCACCAGCAGTCAGACGGTCACGGAAAATCTGGGTCTGCCCCTTCAACCGCACGTCATCCATGGCTGAAATTTCGGCTTCGAGCGCGTTGATTTTGTCGACGATCTTCATGATCGATTTGACGTAACGGTCGTTGGACGAACCGAAAATGGCTTTGGCAATTCCGCCGAGCATAACTAATTCCTTTGAAATTATGTGGGAGACGCGCGCAAAATGGCGCGAAATAGGGTATTGAAAGGGTGCACCGCAGCGGGTGCAGTGCCCTACCCTAAAATAATGTCGTGCCGATAAACGGGGGTGTCGGGTGCCAATGCAACGAACGCGATGCTGCCGTCGACTGGCATCAGATGCACGCGGGTCGTCGGCGTCACATGCACCGGCTGCTCAAACGTTTTGTCGACTTCCTGAGCAGAAGCGGTGACGTAAGCCTGAACTGCCGCCGAATCCACTGACATGGACGATGAAGAAACGGGGCGCGCAGCCTCCGCCGCGGAAAATCCGCTCAACATCGCCAGCAAGTAAATCAATATGCGCATATATGGCCCTGTTAGGTGCTGTGGCGGATATAGTTAGGCATGATGGCAAAGTCCACAGCGAAGGCGCGCGACTTACTTACCGGCTGCGTCCGTCTTCAGGTCTTCATGCTCCACCGACATCCGGAATTTGATGCGTTTCGCCTGAGGCTTGCCTTCACTATCCAGAAACGGAGCGACATCGCCGTTTCCGCTCCCAGGGCAGGCCGCAATTTGACCGAAGAGAGCACCCTCTTCTTCTGCCTTACAAGACGTAAGCTTACCTGACGCATCGAACTCCAAGGTCAGGCTAGCGGAGCCTGGCGTTGTAAAGGGATTGGAGCGAGCACGTTCAGGTTTGAATGAAACACGCGGCGCGCTCTTAGGCAGCCGCCAATGAAGAATATGAACGCTTTTCCCTGCAGAGGGCTTACCATTAACGTCCAAAGCTGGCTCAAGTTTCCATTCGCGAGCAATAGCACACGCTTGTTCGTCAAGTTCAGAAAACTTGCTGCTTTCCGTGATTGCGCATCGAATTACTTTTCCGGTTTCATCCACATCAAGCAGGAAAGTTGTCCGGCCCTGCTGCCCTGCAGCAAGTGCAGCTGCCGGATATTTTTCTTTAGCAATTGTCAGCTGGGATCGATCCGAGGGCATCGGTGCGCGGGGCAAGCTATCGCTCGCCATCGGCAAGGCCATGCTCAAAACTTCCGGTATTTGCCAGCGAACGCGGTTCGAATAGCTACCGGTGGTCGCAACGCCATTTTTATCCTTCCCCGGATAAAATTGGGCACGCGCCATAACATTATCGCACGTTACCTTATCGAGGTCAGCATGTCCGCTACTGCTGGTGATCGTACATTTGATCACACGTCCATCGACAGACACATCCACTGTAAATGCCGTTATGCCTTCACGCTGCTCTCTCAGCGCGAGAGCCGGATAATCAACCGTGTTTGCCCAAGTTCCGGGATTGTTTTTGGGTATTGGCGATCTTTCGCGTCCCTTTTCCGGTGCGGGCGTCGAAACAGTGCGGACGGTGGGGACCATGATAACCGGCGGAGGCGGCGCAGGTTTTTGGGCGTTTGTTTCGGCCACGATTGATGCTAGCGCCAACACCAGATAAAAAAGCATGTCTTTGTTCTCCCTGATCTGTCGGGGGTTTAGCAAAAGGTTTCTTAAGTGTTAGTAAAATCACCGCTCGCAAAACCATTTCCCTCCATGCCCGAAATCGCTGGCGCAACGCCTCGTGTCGCGCGTGCTGGGTATAAGGATTGGGGTCGCTGCGACTTAAGTTATATCGCGCTGGACGAAGGCACAACGGTCGCGGGCGTCACGACACAAAATATATGCTGCTCTGCCGAGGTTGACCTTTGTCGCGCGAATTTGGCGCATGGCCGCGCGCGCGCTTTGGTGGTGAATGCCGGGAACAGCAATGCCTTTACCGGACAGCGCGGCAAGGACGCAGTGGATGCAATTACCGCGCAAGTTGCAAATCATCTGAACTGCGACGCTTCGGAAGTTTTCGTTTCATCAACCGGTGTTATTGGCGTTCCCCTGCCCATCGACAAAGCACAGGCCGGATTGCGCGCTGTCTTTGATGCGGCACCGTGCAGTTGGGAAGACGTGACGCATACGATCGGAACCACCGACACCTTTGCCAAAGGCGCAACGGCAAGTGCCATGGTCGATGGCCGCAAGGTACAGCTCGTGGGCATTATCAAGGGTTCAGGCATGATCGCCCCCGACATGGCCACTATGCTGGGCTATATTTTCACCGACGCAGCCGTGGACGCCGCTTTCCTTCAGCAGATGTTATCCGCTTCCAACAAAACCAGTTTTAGCTGTATCACCGTCGATAGCGACACATCGACCAGTGATACTGTGTTGGCATTTGCAACGGGCAAAGCAGGCAATAGCCCACTTACGTCCTATGACGATGCTGGCGCGGACGCGTTTGCGGCTGCGCTTAACGACATCTGTCGTCAGCTCGCGCACCTGGTTGTCCGCGATGGCGAAGGCGCGCAGAAGTTTATCGAAATCAATGTGTCCGGGGCTGCCAGCGATGACAGCGCGCGGCGGATCGGTTTGGCGATTGCCAATTCACCGTTGGTGAAAACCGCGATTGCAGGTGAAGATGCCAATTGGGGCCGCGTCGTTATGGCCGTTGGCAAAGCGGGAGAGCCTGCAAACCGCGACAGCCTATCCATCAGTTTCGGGGCAACGCAAGTTGCGCGATATGGCCTAGCGGTCGCCGGATATGACGAAGCGCCCGTGGCGCAACATCTTAAGCAGAATGAAATTCAAATCGGCGTTGATCTTGACATCGGGGCCGGGCGTGCGACGGTCTGGACCTGCGACCTCACCCACGGCTACATCAGCATCAACGCCGATTATCGCAGTTAAAGCGCGGCTTCTAACCAGCTTTTCAGCTGAGCCTTTGGCGCAGCGCCGACTTTCGTGTCCGCAATTTCGCCACCTTTGAACAGGATCATCGTTGGGATGCCACGCACGCCATATTTTGCTGGCGTATCTGGATGATCGTCGATGTTCAGCTTAACGATCTCGACCTGCCCAGCGAGCTCTTCGCTGATTTCTTCAAGGCTTGGGCCAATCATTTTGCATGGGCCACACCATTCGGCCCAAAAATCGACCAATACGGGTTTGCCCGATGCCAGTACTTCTGATGCGAAATCATTATCGCCTACGGATTTGGTAGCCATGTTTGTCTCCTTTGTTGCCACCCATGTATGCCCACTGCCAAATGCTGACAAGGACCAAGGCAGATAGTTTTTGTTCTGCCATCAAGAGGCAGGATAATGAGGCGCCAATATCTCGTCCGAAAGCGTGATAAACCGTGGTGCGTGCGTAAACAGCAAAGCGACCTCAATCTTGCAATCCGGGAAAATCGTCTGCAGCGCCGCGCGATAATGCGCCATTTGGCGCAAATGCGGAACGGGGACGCCGTTTTCATTGCTCGGAATGCTCCGTCCGGTTTTGAAATCGACCGCGCGCACCAACCCCGGTTCGACGAGCAACCGATCAATGCGGCCATTGATCACAGTCTCACCCACGACAGCCACGAGCGGAACCTCGGCGCGCGCCAGCGGACCGAAAAAGGCCGCCCAGACAGGATCGCTGATAACGGCGTTCACTTCGGCCAACAATTGGGCCGGATCGATATCGTCATTTCGTGCCTGAACCGCGAGCCATTGCTCCGCCGCTTTGAGCGATCCACTATCCGTGATGCGCTCGAACAAAGCGTGGATCAGCTTCCCGCGATTGGCGGCTTTGCGCATCGCTGCGTTTGCAGGGACATCACCATAATCATCATCGTCAAGCCGCGACGGCACCAACGGACGCGGTGGGCGCTGCTCCATAGGCGCTGGCGCAAACAGCCATTCGGGGGTAGTCGGCCGAGGCACCGTCGGCGATTGCTTTTTCTCAGAGCTTTCCGGCGCGACCATCGACGCGCCTTCCGCGCCCACATGGCGCATCACCCTGCCCCAGCGCGCGTCATCTTCCCAACGGCAACCAAGCGCGATCATGCCTTTTTCAATGGCGGCGCACCAGCTTTCGGCCGGTGGCTCGCCCTTGCGGCTAATGCCCAACGGACCCGCCATAATCAGCCGCTCTTCCGCGCGCGTGATGGCCACATATAACAGTCGCTTATGCTCCTGCAGCTCGCGGGTTTTCTGCATCTCGACAATGTCTTGCAAACGCCCTGACTGCTCGTTCTTGCGAATGGGCAGCAAAGGCGTGCGTTGCCCCTCATCCATCAACAGTTCAACCGACTGATCGGGCTTTTTAGTGGGATCAGACGTGATGTCCGCCAAAATGACAACGGGTGCTTGCAATCCCTTGGCACCATGGACGGTCATGACACGGACTTCTTTGGTGCCGCTGTCGCTTTCGCGTTTGATTTCAATTTCACCGCGGTCGAACCACGCCATGAACTTTTGCAGGCCGCCGCCATGCTGTTGTTCGAATTGCAGCGCCGAATTCAACATTTCCTCAATTGGAACCAAAACCTCGCGGCCCAAACGCGCGGTAAATTTGCGCCGCGCACCAATGGGTCCGGACAAAATCTGTTCAAGGAAATGATACACCGTCGTGAAATCAGCTGCGGCCAGCATATCGCGCAACGGCGCAAGGTCATCGGCGAGTTCGGGCTTCACGCGGATATGCTGCCACAGGCTGCCTTCGCGATCATCGACATAGCCGTGCGCCAGCAACTGATCCTGCGTCCACCCGATAATGGGTGAAACCAGCAAGCACGCAAGGCTGAGGTCGTCATTAGGTTGGAGCACAAACTTGATTGCCGCCAGCAGGTCTTGCACCACTAACGGCTGCAAAAGCTTCAGCCTGTCGATGCCCGCAACCGCGACGTTGCGTTCATGCAATTGCGCGACCAGCAGCGACGCCATGTCACCGCGGCTGCGCAGCAGGAACATGATGTCGCCCGGCTCCAAATGACGCCCTTGGCTTTCCAACCATGGCCTCTCGTCAATGAGCGCTTTTGCATGATCGGCCAAACGTTCGGCCAGCGCGCGTTTTTCGTCGCTGAACCAGTCTTCTTCCTCATCCGACGTATCGCTATCGTCCACTATGTTCGGCTTTGCGGATATGGGCTGCAAGAGCTCAACCATGCCAAAATGCGGCTTTTCGCTGTAATGCGGGTCAATGATATCGTTGATGCCAAAATCGACAGGCCCAGACCCGTCGATCACCGCGTTTACAAAATCGAGTATCGGCGCGGTCGAACGGAAACTGCGCGATAAAGTAAGCCGTTTCAGTTCGCTTCCGGCGGCATCAATGCGTTCGGCAAAATAGCGGCCCGCTTCCTCATATCGTTCGGGTGCTGTCCCCTGAAA
>JBEEIJ010000138.1:0-4869 GCA_041169905.1 Pseudomonadota bacterium
CAGCCGGAGTTTGTTGAGGCCATATTGCTGCGCAACGGCAAAATCGCCGCCCTTGGTTCGCTCGCCACGGTCAAAAAAGCTGCGGGCAAAAAGGTCGAAATGGTGGACCTGAAAGGGCGCACCGTTCTGCCCGGCTTTATCGATGCGCACGGGCATATGGGCTATGTCGGGCAGAATGCGGCGATGGCGCAATTGCAACCACCGCCCGTTGGGACCGTTACATCGATCGCAGAATTGCAGGACGCGCTGCGCCAATATCCACGCCCCGCCGGCATACCGCTGATTATTGGCAACGGCTATGACGACTCGCAACTGGCCGAGCGGCGCCATCCGACACGGGCGGACCTCGATGCGGTTTCCACTACCGTTCCGATTTTGATTCTGCATGTCAGCGGGCATTTCGCGGCGATGAATTCGGCGATGCTGAAGCTTGTCGGCTATACGCCAGAGACGCCCGATCCAATGGGCGGCGTGATCCGGCGTGAGGCCGATGGCAAAACGCCCAATGGCGTGCTGGAGGAAACGGCGCTGTATCCGGTGATGAAAGTGCTGACGCCGCCCAGCATCGATGCCAGCATTGCGCCGCTGGTGACGGGTGCCAAAATCTATGCCGCCAATGGTATCACCACCGGTCAGGACGGGCGGATCATGCCGGAAAACTGGGCAGCGATGGAGGAAGCGGACAAGCGCGGGCTATTCCCGATTGATGTCGTGGCGCTGACCTCCTTTGAACGTGACTGGCCCGCGGCTGTGCGTGCGCGGATTGGAAAGCCTTATCCAGCGGGCGGGCATGTGCGCATTGGCGGCATTAAACTGACGCTCGATGGTTCGCCGCAGGGACGCACGGCGTGGTTGAAAGACCCGGTGCCCATCCCGCCACATGGCCAGAAAGAGGGCTATGCTGGCTATCCGGCGATTGATCTAAAATTGTTTAACGCCAAACTGGTGGATGCCGCACAAAATGGCTGGCAGGTGTTTGTCCATGTCAACGGCGATGCCGCGGCGCAGGCCCTGATCGACGGTGTCCGGGACAATGGTCTTGCGGGTAAACGCACCGTCGCCATCCACAATCAAGTGGTTCAACTGGATCAGCTAAAGGACATGAAGGCGCTGGATATCCAGCCCAGCTTTTTTGCCAACCATACCTATTATTGGGGCGACTGGCACCGCGACGTCGCGCTTGGGGCCAAGCGCGCCGATTTTATCTCGCCACAGGCAACGGGCTGGGCATTGGGGCTGCGCCCGACGGCGCATAATGACTCTCCGGTTGTACCGCCTGACATGATGCGGCTGGTCTGGTCATCGGTGAACAGGCTGACGCAGAGCGGCGACATATTGGGGCCAATGGAGCGGATATCGCCCTATCGCGCGTTGCAACAAGTGACGATCAATGCCGCATGGCAAATCGGAGAGGATGGGGACAAAGGAAGCCTAGCGACGGGTAAGCGTGCGGATCTTGTTGTTCTGGACGGAAACCCGCTGACCATGGATGCGGCCAAAATACACAGCATCAAAGTGGTTGCGACGATTAAAGATGGCAAAACAATATATGGGTCGTTGGGTTCGCCGCGCGAACCATAGGTCCTGACCCTAGTCTTTTTCCAACGTGCATTGCAGCGGGTGCTGATTTTTTTGGGCGAAGTCCATGACCTGCGTCACCTTGGTTTCGGCAACTTCATAAGTGAAGATGCCGCACACGCCGACGCCTTTTTGATGGACATGGAGCATCACACGGGTGGCCTGATCCGTGTCCATCTGAAAAAATGCCTTCAGCACATGAACGACGAATTCCATCGGCGTATAATCGTCGTTGAGCAGCAGGACTTTATACAGGCTGGGCTTTTGGGTCTTTGGCCGCGTGCGCGTGGCAAGGCCGACGCCGGGTGTGCCCCCTG
The DNA here is from genome assembly GCA_041169905.1 of Pseudomonadota bacterium. Classification (GTDB taxonomy): domain Bacteria; phylum Pseudomonadota; class Alphaproteobacteria; order Sphingomonadales; family Sphingomonadaceae; genus Sphingorhabdus_B. The sequence goes on from JBEEIJ010000138.1 coordinate 1,896, forward strand.
ATTTGTCGTCGTCATCATGTGCCATGTGGATTTGCATCATTCTAAAATAGGTCAGGGTAGGGTGACTGCGCAACCCCTGTTCAATATCAATTTCGTCTGGCTAAAAAGAAACCGCCCTTTCCGCAGGGGAAAGGACGGCTCTTTTATGATTGCGCTAGCGTTTCTCGGTTGCCCACCACCATAAGGAGGAGAGAGAGAAGGCAGCAGGCGCGAAATGCACCAGCGCAATAACCTCGGAAAACTTATGCAGCTTTTTTGAAAATCTCAGTCGTTACCGCGATGCGGTTCGAAATCGGCTGGAACATTTCGTTTACCAGCTTGACCATCGCTTCGGTGTTCTTCGAACCCTGCGCGACTGCAGTGTCAAAGCCCTTGCGCGCCAGTTCACCCTGCAGCTTCACGAAATCGGTTGGCGATTTGACGGCCGTCAATTCTTTGACCGCAACCTGAACGTCTTCGAAATTCTTCTTGGCGAATTCGATGTTGGTCTTGCCCATTTCCTGAGCGCCCTTGGCAGCGATCTTGCCAGCTTCAACGATGGCTTCGACGTTGGCTTTGTTGAATTCAACGGCTTCAGCCGCGAACTTCTTGCCTTTTTCAGTCGCTTCGCTTGCCTTTTCACGCACGTCAGCGAAAAACTCCGTCGCTTTTTCAGCGGTGGCTTTTACAGTGTCAGTCATATTCGTCACTCCTTGAGCAATCGGTTCAGATCCAACAGACACGGCTTTCTTGGCCGGTAAAGCAGCAGGTTTTGCAACCTTCTTCTTTGCAACGGTGCTTGGTGTAGCTTTCGCAGGCGTAGCCTTCGACGCCGTTGCTTCAACGGTTTCAGTCTTCGGCGTAGCTACTAATTTGCGTACCATGGCGTGCACCATTTCTGTTGTGTTGCAGTGCACAATAAAGATTCGCGCACGCACTGTCAACAAAAATGTTGCACTGCACAATAAATTGAATTGGCGGGTTAATCCGCCAATGTCAGGCGTTCAAAACGCGCATAATGATGGTCAGCCGAACCAAATTGGCTTTCAATCATCGTCGCGCGCTTGAAGAAGTGACCGATGGCCAGTTCCTGCGTGATGCCGATGCCGCCATGTGTTTGGATGGCGCTTTGGCCCACAAACTTCGCTGCGCGCGAAACCTTTGCCTTGCATGCCGATACTGCTGCCATACGTTCCGCCGCTGGCAAATCGAGCTTCAAGGTCGCCATTGTGGTCATGGATTTTGACTGTTCAACTTCCATGAACATATCGACCATGCGGTGCTGCAATACTTGGAAGCGCGAAATGGGCTGGCCGAACTGGTTACGCTGACGCGCATATTCGAGCGTGCCCGAATGCAGCTTGGCGGTAACACCGCAGGCTTCTGCGCAGACGGCAACCGTTGCTTCGTCGACGATGCGTTCGATCAGCGGAAGGCCAGCGCCCTCATCACCCAACAGCGCGTCGCCGGGGATAGCAACATTTTCAAAATAGACTTCAGAAGCCTGGAAACCATCAACGGTTGGATAATCGCGGCGCACGATGCCAGCGGTGTTTGCGTCAATCAGGAACAGCGACACGCCATTGGCTTCGCTGCCTGAACCGCCAGTGCGGGCGGTGACTAGCAAATGCGTTGCCCAAGGGGCGGCGTACACCACGCCCTTATGGCCGTTCAGCACATAGCCTGCGCCGTCTTTCTTCGCTGTCGTGCGAATGTTCGCAAGATTATAGCGGCCCTGCGGTTCCGCGTAGGCAAATGCGATGATGACGTTGCCGCCAATGATTTCTGGAATGACGGCATCGGCAATCGCGCCGCCAACAGCCTTCAACGCACCACCGCCTAGAACGACGGTCTGCAGATATGGCTCGATCGCAATGACCTTGCCCAATTCTTCCATGATCAAAGCATTTTCGAGGTGGCCGCCACCAAGTCCGCCATGCTCTTCGCTAAATGATGCACCAAGCATACCCAGATCTTGCGCCAGTGCCTTCCAAATGCCGGCGTCACGTCCGCTGCCGCTTGCAATCATCTTGTTGCGGCTGTCGAAATCATATGTGTCCGCCAGAAAGCGGCTCAGTGTTTCGCGGATCATGTCCTGCGTTTCGGTGTAGCTGAAATCCATTATAATTATCCTGTCCAGTGGTCCGTCATGCTGAACTTGTTTCAGCATCTTAATGTCAACGTTGCGCATTAAGACCCTGAAACGCGTTCAGGGTGACGGCAAAATGTTAGATTAAATACCCAGCACCATCTTGGCGATGATGTTGCGCTGGATCTCGTTGGAGCCACCGTAAATCGTCGTCTTGCGGGTGTTGAAATAGGTCGGAGCAGCGCGATGCGCGTAATCCGGACCAATTGGATGTTCATTGTCGCCTTCGCCAAATCCGCGGAAATAGGGCGCGCCATAATGGCCGACTGCTTCCAATGCGAGTTCGGTAATCCGCTGCTGGATTTCAGAGCCCTTGATTTTCAACAGGCTGGATTCGGGGCCAGGGCCCTTGCCCGCCGCTTCGCCCGCAAGGCTGCGCAGTTCGGTGAATTCCAACGCGGTTAGATCGATTTCAAGTTCCGCAATCTTACGCTTGAAAAATGGGTTGGCGATCAATGGGCGGTCACCGTCCTGCTCTGTGCGGGCAATGGATTTGATCTTCTCAACGCCACGCTTGGAGCGGGCAACGGCGGCAATGCCGGTACGCTCATGCGCCAGCAAGAACTTGGCGCAGGTCCAGCCCTTGTTTTCTTCATAGATGCGATTGGCAACGGGCACGCGGACGTCTTCCAACCATACTTCGTTGACTTCATGCTCACCACCCAAGGTGATGATTGGGCGAACGGTTACGCCGGGCGTCTTCATGTTGATGAGAAGGAAGCTAATGCCTTCCTGCGCCTTGGCATCGGGATCGGTGCGGACGAGGAAGAAGCCCCAGTCAGCATGTTGCGCCATCGTGGTCCATGTCTTTTGACCGTTCACGACATAATGGTCGCCATCGCGGAC
>JBEEIJ010000139.1:0-4023 GCA_041169905.1 Pseudomonadota bacterium
GACAGCCGCCATGGTATTAAAGAAGTCGATCATGAAATCATGAAAATGCTCGACGCAGCTGCCATCAGCTACCGGATTGTGCTGACCAAGACCGACAAGATCAAAGCGTCCGAACGCGAGGCGGTTGAGGCTGACACCATGGCAAAACTGCGCAAGCATGTTGCGGCCTATCCGGAGCTTTCGGTGACATCGGCGGAGAAGCGCGGGGGCATTGATGAATTGCGTGCCGCTGTGTTGGAAGCCGTCGCTTCTTAGGGGCAGGACCTATGAAACTGATTATCGGAAACAAAGCCTATTCAAGCTGGTCGCTACGCGGCTGGCTTGCGGCCAAGCAATCTGGCCTGCATTTTGACGAGATCATTGTTCCGCTGTTTGCCGATGGCTGGGAAGAGCGCAAACGCGAGGACGATCTTGCGCCATCATCGGGCAAGGTGCCGACCTTGTGGGATGGAGAGGCAGTGGTCTGGGACAGCGTGGCGATCATCGATTATCTCGCCGACAAGGTCGGGCGGGATCGCTTTTGGCCCAAGGACGACGTCGCGCGCGGCATGGCGCGGTCCATGGCGGCGGAAATGCATGCGGGCTACACCGCCCTGCGCCGCGAATTCCCGATGAATACGCGCAAGACCTTTAGCGACGTCACGATATCCGAAGAGACCCGGAAAGACGCGGTCCGGATATTGCAAACATGGGCCGAGGCCCGCTCGCGCTTTGGCAAAGGCGGGCCATATCTGTTTGGTACGTTCAGTGCAGCGGACATCATGTTCGCACCAGTGGTGACGCGTTTTGTGACCTATGGCTTCACCCTGCCCGGCTTTGCCGAAAGCTATGCGGAAACGATTATGGCGCATCCGTGGATGGAAGAATGGTACGCTGCGGCGGCCGAGGAACCATGGACGATCAAGCGGATTGAGGACGCGGTTACGTAACGCAAACCGCTTTTCGTTTGAAGCAACTCTCATGCGTTATCCTGAACTTGTTTCAGGATAACGTGCGACGTGGCTTGTTATCCTGAAACAAGTTCAGGATGACGATAGTTTAGTCGTTATAAAGTACGCCCTTCGCGCCGCGCCTAGCCGCATTGTGCGCGGTGCAGCAGCTTCTGGTCCGCCAGCACAAGCGCCATCATGGCCTCAACCACTGGAGCGCCGCGTATGCCCACACAGGGGTCGTGGCGGCCCTTTGTGATGATGTCGGTCGCATCGCCGTCGCGGGTGACTGTTTCCACGGGCGTGAGGATCGATGAAGTCGGCTTGAACGCGACCCGCACCAGCACGGGCTGCCCTGTGGAGATACCACCCGCAATTCCGCCCGCGTTGTTCGCGAGGAATTCGGGATGGTTCGAACCTTCCGATGAAGGCCGCATGCGGTCGGCGTTTTCTTCACCACGCAAACGCGCTGCGCCAAAGCCCGCGCCAATTTCGACGCCTTTAACGGCGTTGATGCTCATCATCGCCGACGCAAGTTCGCTGTCGAGTTTCGCATATAAAGGTGAGCCCCAACCGGGTGGTACGCCGGTGGCGACGCATTCAATGACGGCGCCAAGCGATGATCCCGCCTTGCGCGCCTCATCCACCAGTTTTTCCCACCGACCGGCAGCGGCTTCGTCCGGGCAGAAAAACGGGTTTTTGTAGATCTGTGCGGCTTCAAAATTGTTGCGGTCGATGGCGTCGCCGCCGATTTCCGCAACATAAGCGATGATGTTTACGTCCGGCATGACCGCCCTTGCCACCGCACCGGCGGCCACACGTGCGGCGGTTTCACGCGCGCTTGAACGTCCGCCACCGCGATAATCGCGAAAGCCATATTTTGCGTCATAGCTGTAATCGGCGTGACCCGGGCGATAGGCCTTGGCGACGTCAGAATAATCTTTGGACCGCTGGTCAACATTTTCGATCATCAGCGAGATGGGCGTTCCCGTCGTCCGCCCTTCAAAAACGCCAGACAAAATCCGCACGGCATCCGGCTCCTGCCGCTGCGTTGTGAAACGCGATGTCCCGGGACGGCGCTTGTTCAAAAATGGCTGAATGTCCGCTTCGGACAAGGCAAGTCCGGGAGGGCAACCATCAACGACTGCGCCAAGCGCTGGACCGTGGGACTCTCCCCAAGTCGTGAAGCGAAAAACGCGGCCGAAAGTATTAAAGCTCATGTGCTGATTCCGACTTCTTCATATGGACCGCGCGATAGTGCACCAGATCGTTGCCATGCCCCGCAATCATTTTGTGGTGTCGATATCAGGAGCATCCTCCTGCTTCATGCCGACGGTGTGGTAACCCGCATCAACATGGTGGATTTCGCCGGTAACGCCTGCGCCCAGATCGGACAGGAAATATAATGACGACGCACCAACATCATCAATGGTCACATTGCGGCGCAGCGGCGTGTTCAGTTCATTCCATTTCAGGATATACCGGAAATCACCAATGCCCGACGCCGCGAGCGTCTTGATCGGTCCAGCCGATATCGCGTTCACGCGAATGCCCTGTGGCCCGACATCATTCGCCAGATATTTAACCGACGTTTCCAGTGCCGCCTTGGCCACGCCCATGACGTTGTAATGCGGCATGACCTTTTCTGCGCCATAATAACTGAGCGTCAGCATCGATCCGCCACCTTCACCGGTTTCGGGATCAAGCGGCTTCATCATGGCCGCAGCGCGCTTGGCGACGGCGGTAAAGCTGTAGACGCTGATGTTCATCGTCATCAGGAAGTCGTCCAAGCCTACGTCGAAATATTTGCCGCGCAGTGCTTCTTTGTTGGTGAAGCCAATGGCGTGGACCACGAAATCGATGGTGGGCCATTTGGCCGCCAACGTGTCAAAGGCGCGGTCGAGATTGTCCATGTCGGCAACGTCGCAATCGATCAGCAAGTCACAACCAAGCTGTTCCGCCAATGGCCGGACGCGTTTTTCCATGACTTCGCCCTGATAGCTGAACGCCAATTCCGCGCCTTCGGCATGCAAACGCTTCGCAATGCCCCACGCCAGAGACTTGTCATTGGCGAGCCCCATAATCAGCCCACGTTTGCCAGCCATCAATCCTGTCATAAAATCCTCATTCGTCAGGTGCATTTTGTTGCCGCTGCTTTAGTCCATTTTCATGGGCGTTGGCCAGCGCTGCGTTTAATTGGGCACCTGTCACCAATCCCAGCCCGATAAGATAGAAGAAAATGAGCGCCACCATAACGCCGGCAAGGCTGCCATAGGTGAGGTCATAATTGCTGACGCTCGACAGGAAAACCGGCAAAAGCGCCGTGAGACCAAGCCACCACATGCTCACCAAGGCTGGCCCTGGCCATTTGGGAAATGCGGATGACCGATATTTGGACGGGGTTAGCCCGACAAAAATGACATAGATTGCGACGAACAATGTAATGAATGGAATGATGCGTCCCCACGCGAAATAGCCAGAAACCATCTGCGCGGTGGGAATGAAGCGATACACCAGATCCTCAACCGCGGTCACCACAACCTGCGCCGAAAAAGCGACCATCGCCAGAACGACCGACGCGATGATCGCGCCGAGCGAACCCAATCGATAATGCCAGAACGCACGGCTGGGTGCAGCACCATAAGACCGATGGAGCACGTCGCGAAAGGTTTCGATTAGGCTGGCCGCAGTCCAAAGGCTAACCGCTGCACTGAGCCATAGCAACGGCCCCGAACGTGCGGTCATGGCGGACTCGATGGGTTCTTTAAGCGCGCCGGCAACACTGGGTGGGACAGTCGTGAAAAACGCTTCAATCAAAGCTAGGCCGGACTCGGTTTGTCCAAGTGCCCCAGCGATGGCCGCGGCGACAATGCAGAATGCGAAAAGCGATACCAACGACAGATATGCAAAATTGCCCGCGTGAATAAACCCGTCGCTATACACACCGACGGCAACACGCTTGGTCACTTCCACAACCTGACCCGTCAGCCCAAGGTGCGCAAACCATGTCGCTTCGCTTTCATCGGCATGCGCCGTCGCAGGCAGATGAGCCCGTGCCTCCGGTGACAGAGGCGAAATTTCAGACACTAAGATT
>JBEEIJ010000140.1:0-27622 GCA_041169905.1 Pseudomonadota bacterium
GATAGGTCCGTCGGTGGCGCAGGCGGCGGTGATAGCCGCTCCAGCGCCTCAGCAATGCGTTTGAGTGTGTGCTCGTTCAAGCGGCCAAGTCCTCGGCATCCAATGCGTAGAGCAAGTCGGCACCGGCCATCGCGCTGCCTTTAAAAGCAAAAGCTTCGGGAACCATCACGTCCAGATAATAACGGCAGGCGACAACCTTCGCCTTTAGGAAGGCGCTCGTATCTCCGGCGTCGATTTCTGTTTGTGCGGCCCGCAATTGCTTCAGCATCAGCCAGCCTGCGGTCACGACGGACATCATGTTGGTGTAGGCATAACTGCCTGCGAGACGATCATCCACGCTTGCGCCCAACATATATTCGGTCACTTCCGCGCATGCTGCGCTCAATGCCGAAAGACCCGGTTGGTCGGTGGCGTCTTGGGAAATGGCGGCGAGATGGTTCCGAATGACATCACCGCCTTGCATCGCGAGTTTACGCCCCACGAGATCGGCGGCCTGAATGCCGTTGGTTCCTTCATAAATCGCGGCAATACGGATATCCCGGTAAAACTGGGCTGCGCCGGTTTCCTCAACAAAGCCCATTCCGCCATGCACCTGAATGCCCAGCGAAGCGATCTCGCTGCCCATGTCGGTGCCGTAAGTCTTGGCCAGCGGCGTCAGCAGATCAACCATCTCCTGCGCCCCGGCCTCTCCAAGCGTGGCGCGGTCAACATAGCCCGAGGCCAGATAGAGCAAGGCCCGTATCGCTTGCGTGCCCGCTTTCATCCGCAGCAGCATGCGGCGTACATCGGGATGTTCGACAATCGCGACGGACTCGCGCGACGGTCCGCTTGCCTTGGCCGATTGGACACGTTCACGGGCAAACCAGATGGCTTTTTGCGTTGCCGCTTCGGCAATTTGAACGCCTTGCAACCCAACGTTTAGCCGCGCGTTGTTCATCATCGTGAACATCGCACGCATGCCGCCGAATTCAGGACCGATCAGTTCGCCAACGCATTCACCCTCTTCACCAAAAGCAAGAACGCACGTTGGGGAGGCATTAATGCCCATCTTATGTTCGATCGATACGACCTTGATATCATTCGCTTTAGTAAGGCTCCCATCCTCGGCAACCTGATATTTCGGGACCAGAAACAGCGAGATGCCTTTGGTGCCGGCCGGGCCATCAGGCGTGCGGGCCAGCACGAGATGGACGATATTTTCGGCCATATCATGGTCACCAAAGCTGATATATATTTTGGTGCCTTTGATTTGGTAGGTGCCATCGCCGCGCGGTGTTGCGGTTGATTTCAACGCGCCGACATCCGAACCTGCCTGTGGCTCTGTCAGGTTCATCGTGCCAGACCATTCTCCCGTCGACAGTTTTGGCAGGAACAGTTGTTTTTGCCGGTCTGACCCATGGTGATTGATGGCTTCGATCGCGCCGACGGACAGGATCGGACACAAGGCAAATGCCATGTTCGCCGCCCCCAAAGAATCCAGCGCAACGGTCGCCATCGAAAATGGCAGGCCCTGGCCACCGAACGCCGATGGTGCGTTTATTGAGCCCCAGCCATTGGCAACATAGGCCTTGTATGCGGCAACAAAACCTTCGGGCATGACGACTTTGCCGTCTTTCAAACGCGCACCAACGGTGTCGCCTATCCGGTTGAGTGGAGCAAATTCACCCTCGGCAAAGGCGCCAATGCCTTCCACAATTGCTTGCACCATATCGGGTGTGGCATCGGCGAAGCGGTCATGTTGCGCCAATGCTTCGATACCTACAATATGCTTCAGGACAAATGTTTGCTCAGTAACGGGTGCAGAAAAGGCCATGATCAATAAAAAATCCTGTTAAATCGTGTCGACGAAGGCCTATAGCCGCGAATGATGTTTGGCTCAAATACCTTGGGGAATGGCTGGGTCGTGCCCGCTGATGACGCCGCAATAACGGCGGCGATGGAGCTTTTGCGTTCCGGTCAAATCGTCGCGATTCCCACCGAGACGGTATATGGCCTCGCGGCGGATGCCAGCAATGCCGATGCTGTGGCCAAGATCTACGCGGCAAAGGGGCGTCCGGACTTTAATCCGTTGATTGTGCATGTTGCCGACCAATCGGCTGCCGAAAGCCTGGCTGATTTCAGCCCGATGGCACATCAACTGGCGCAGGCATTTTGGCCGGGGCCGCTTACGCTTGTGCTGCCTCTCAGAGCCGATGCCGACATTGCGGGTGCCGTCACGGCTGGGTTGCCGACAATTGCATTAAGATGCCCCGCCCATCCCGTCATGCAGGCGCTGCTTAAGAAAACCGGCCTGAACATTTCCGCGCCGTCCGCCAATAAAAGTGGCGGTATAAGCCCGACGCGAGCCGAACATGTGCTTGCGGGGCTTGGCGGTGCGGTTCCGATGATCTTGGACGGAGGGCCTTGTTCTGCAGGACTCGAATCCACCATTGTAGCCGTACGTGACAACGGTTGGCAGATATTGAGACCGGGGCCCGTCACCGCGGCGGATATTGAGCGGGTTCTAGGGACGAAGCCCTTGGCGGCGTCGGGCGATGATATCGAAGCGCCGGGGCAATTGGCGAGCCATTATGCACCGTCAAAGCTTGTGCGCTTAAACGCGATCCAACCAGCGCAGGGCGAGTGGCACATCGGGTTCGGGGCAATTGAGGGCAATGATAATTTGTCCGCTTCAGGAGACCTCGCGCAGGCCGCAGCCAATCTGTTTGACGCACTGCACAGGGCCGATGCGAGCGCCGCATTATCCATATCGGTCGCGCCAATACCGCACGAAGGGATTGGTGTTGCGATTAACGACCGGCTGCAGCGGGCATCAATACGGTGAAATGGGCTGTGGGCATCCTGTTGAGTCCGTCGCGCTAGAAAAATAAGTTGCATATCAAAATGCTATTTCATCCAAGCGCGCTCTCGCCTATCGAGTGATGTATAGCAGCGCAGGGGAGGGCAAATTGCCTACATCGAAGAGATTTTTGATTGGGCTTTTGCCGATTGCTGCACTGGCCGGCTGTGGCGAGGCACGGGACAGTAAAAAGGCTGCGGTCGAAACAGCGCAGTTTGTGCGCGTTTTTACTGTGGAAAAGGAAAGCCTTCAGCGTGAAATCAGCGCGGTAGGAACGGTGCGGTATCGGCGCGAAACGCCGCTGGGATTTACTACTCCCGGCAAAGTCGCCGTTGTTCGCTTTGAAGAAGGTGATTTCGTCAAGCGTGGCGCATTATTGTCGGCGTTGGATGCGACGACTGTTGGCGCTGACGTGAGCGTGTCCGTCGCTGAACGGGATCGTGCACGCGCGGAGTTTGAACGCGTGCGTTCGTTATATGCGGATGGCTGGATCACCAAGGCGCGTTATGAAGCGGCAGACGCCGCGGTAAAGGCCGCCGACGCACGCGTCCGGCAGGCTGGCTTTGCGCGTAGCACGGCGCAGCTTTATGCGCCATCAAGCGGCGTTGTCCTGCAACGCAATGTCCAGCCGGGACAAGTCATCGCGGCAGGTATGCCAGCGCTCATTTTGGGCGAAGCAGATGATGGCTTTGTCTTTCGCGTACCCATAGTCGACCGTGACGCATCAAAATTGCGCGTAGGTATGACGGCGGACATCATGATCGAGTCCGCGGGCGAAGGGCCTGTTTCTGCCACCATTTCGGAAATCGACGGACGCGCGAATGAAGCAACGGGGGCCTTCACCGTGCAATTCCGGCTACCCTCGCGCGCAAATTTGCGTTCGGGACAAATTGGAACGGCCAATATCAAGCTGCCTGCTTTGGAAAGCGGAGACCTGTTGCAGATTCCAGCGAGTGCATTGTTCGGGGTCCGCACCGGAGAAGGCCTTGTGTATATTGTCGCAAAAAACAATCGCGTCGAAACCCGCAATGTCGCGATTGAACGGGTGTCTGATGCATTCGTCACTGTGTCCGGCGGCATAAAGCCCGGGGACAAGATCGTGACGTCGGGGCTCGAAAAATTGCGAACGGGGTCGCCCGTGCGTATTATTGCGACGCAGCCTTAACAGATGCATATCGCCGAAATCGCCATTCGCCGGTGGCAACTGACCTTAGTTCTGTTTACGCTTCTGTGCGCGCTTGGTTTCTCTGCATTCCAACAGGTGCCACGCGCGGTTGATCCGCATTTCTCGATGCCTGTCGTGTCCATCGTTGCCGTGCAACCCGGCGCGGACGCAGCGGAGATTGAGCAGACGATTACCAAGCCAATCGAAGAGCTTGTTCAGGGATTGGAAGACGTCCAGAGCGTAAATTCAACAAGTAGCGATGGCAACGCCGTCATTCGGGCGGAATTCGACTGGTCGGGCGACCCTGACCAATATTTTAATGACACCGTTCGTGAAGTGACGGCCATCCGCAGCCAACTGCCGGCCGATCTGCAAAAGCTGCAGTTCGAGAAAATTCGAACGACGAATGCATCCATTCTGCAAATCGCTCTGCTGAGCGAGACCGCCAGTTGGTACCGCATGGAAAAATATGCGCGGGATATCAGCGAGGCATTGGGGCGGTACAAGGAAGTCCGGCAGTCTGAAATTTATGGGCTGCCCCAACCCGAAATAAGCGTCGCGATCAACCCGGGGCGTTTGGCCGAGCTGCGCATTCCCGCAAACGCCGTGGTCGACGCAATCCGCCTTGCAGGTGCTGATGTTCCAGCTGGTGCCGTCACCAGTGGCGCACGCCGTTTTAACATCGAAGCAGGGGGCGCGTTTCGCGACCTTGATCGAATTCGCAATTTGCCCATCCGCACCAATGATGGGACCTTATTGCGTGTCGGCGATGTCGCGGACATTAAAATGGGATCGGCCGAACAGCGCGTAAAGGTCAGCCATAATGGCCAGCGCGGGCTATTTATTTCGGCCAACCAAAAACAGGGCACCGATGCGACCAAGCTTCGGAACCGTTTAATCCAAGAGCTTGAGATTCAAAAGAAACTGCTTCCGCCCGATATAAAGGCTGTCGTTGAATTTGATCAGAGCCGGGATATTCGCAAGCGTCTCGCAGAACTTGCGCGCGATTTTACGCTGGCGCTGTTTTTGGTGCTGATCACGCTGCTGCCCTTGGGCTGGCGCGCCTCGGTGATTGTCATGATATCTATCCCGCTATCGGTTGCTTCGGGGTTGCTGGCGATTTCGGCATATGGATTTAACCTTAGCCAGCTTGTGGTCGCGGGCTTTATTCTGACGCTTGGTTTGTTGGTCGACGATTCGATTGTCGTTGTCGAAAACATCGCGCGACATTTGCGGATGGGCAAAGGCAGAAGCGAAGCTGCTATCGATGGCACCAAAGAAATCACCATGGCCGTTTTGGGCTCAACGGGTGTTTTGGTGTTTGCCTTCCTTCCGCTGTTCTTTTTGCCGGAGGGCGCGGGCAAATTCACGCAGAGCTTTATCGCGACAATCGTGTCGACGATTACCGCCTCGATGATCGTATCGCTAACAATTGTGCCGTTCCTTGCCAGTCGTATCTTGAAGCGCGACGAGCATGAGGGCGGCAATCCCTTACTTCAGTGGCTGATGTTGAAGATCGACAGATTTTATCACCCGATGCTGCATTGGGCACTGGATAGGCCGCGGCGTTCGGTGTGGGGTGCCCTGGCGGTTACGTGCGCAGCATTTCTTTTCATCCCTTTGCTGGGTTTTAGCTTATTTCCAAATGCCGATACGTCCTATTTCCGCGTCACGGTGGAAGCGGAACAAGGCGCCAGCATTGCAGAAACGGGTCGCATCGTTCGCCAAGTTTCGGAGATTTTGAAGACCGAGCCTGCGATCAAAGTGCGCGCGGAAAATGTCGGGTCATATAATCCGCCTGTTTTTTACAATGTTTTCCAACGCGGTGAGAATCCGGCCCATGGTGAAGTATTGGCAATCATGGACAATTGGGAGGGATCCAAATCCCGGGCAATGGTTGACCGGCTGCGCAAGAAATTCGACGAGATATCTGGCGCGCGCATCAAGCTGGTATTGTTCCAAAATGGCGCGCCAATAAACGCGCCCGTTGAATTCCGGGTATATGGGCCCGAGCAAAACGAGCTCAAACGTATAGCCGCCCAAATGGAGATAGCTCTGCGCGAAACCCCCGGAGCCAGAGACGTCAACAATCCAGTCGCCTTTGACCGTATTGACCTTGATATCCGGGTCGATGACGCAAAAGCGTCGCTGCTTGATGTGCCCGCAGGCGCGGCGCGCCGGGCGATCCGACTTGCCATTAGCGGTGAGCGTGCTGGCACATTCCGGGACGAGGAAGGTGACAGCTATCCCATAATTGTGCGGCACCCCCTAACCGATACCCAACCCATATCGGCGCTGGAATCGATCTATGTGTCCAACCGAAGCGGGCAGGCCGTTTCGTTGGCGGAAATTTCCAATCCGACGCTGGAATCAACACCCGCAGCAATCTACCGCTATAATCTGCAACGCAATGTCAGCGTGACAGCGCAGGTATCGGACGGGGCGGTCATTTCAAAGGTAAACTTAGACGCGCAAAAGAAGATGGACGCCATTCCACTGAAGCCCGGATATAGCATCGCGGTTGGCGGTGAGGCGGAAAAAATCAACGAGACATTTGCCGGTTTTGGCCCGGTCGTCATCATTGCCCTATTTAGCATCTTCGCCATTCTGGTGGCCGAATTTGGCCGGTTCAAAGAGGCATTGGTTGTCGCGGGCGTCATTCCATTGGGTACATTCGGTGGCCTCATCGCGCTTCTTGTTACCGGCAACAACCTCTCATTCTTGGCCGTGATTGGATTTATCGCGCTCATCGGGATCGAAATTAAAAACTCGATCCTACTGGTCGATTTCACCAGCCAATTGCGCGCGAGCGGCTATGCACTGCGTGAGGCGATTGAAAAGGCCGGAGAGGTGCGTTTCCTTCCAGTGTTGCTGACATCGGTAACGGCGATTGGTGGGCTTATGCCACTCGCGCTTTTTGGCGGAAGTCTTTACGGCCCGCTGGCGATTGTATTGATCGGGGGGTTGATTTCTTCGACTGTGCTATCACGTATCGTCACACCAGCCATGTATCTGCTGGTGGTACGCGGGGATGTCGCGAAGGCGCCGGACCGCATTCAAGTTCAAGGATAAGCACATGTCACATGATGAAGCGATTTTCGCCGGAGGTTGTTTCTGGTGCACCGAAGCTGTTTTTGGCCAGCTGAATGGCGTGAACAGCGTGCAAAGCGGATATATTGGCGGGACCACGGTTGACCCCACATATAAAGAGGTTTGCGGCGGTCAAACCGGTCATGCAGAAGCCATCCGCATTGCCTTTGATGCCGAAGTCATCAGCTATGCCGATTTGCTGGAGATATTTTTTGCAACGCATGATCCGACGCAACTAAACCGTCAGGGGAATGACGTCGGGACGCAATATCGGTCGGCAATTTTCCCGTTGAACGATGACCAACGTGCGACCGCTGAAGCAGGCATTGCAAAAGCCGCCGCGGACTGGCCAGCGCCTATTGTCACCGCGATTGAAGGCCCTGCGACTTGGTATCCTGCCGAAGATTATCATCAGGAATATTGGGAAGGTGAAGGTCAGCGGAATGCATATTGCCTGGCGGTCATTCCGCCCAAATTAGCAAAGCTGAAAAAGGGATTTGCCGAACGGATCGCCGGTTCAGCATAGACAATCGCAATCGGAGCGCTAAGCATAAGTCATGCCCCATAAACCTGTTCGAAAAGCTATATTTCCTGTCGCTGGTCTTGGCACCCGCTTTTTGCCAGCGACAAAGGCCATTCCGAAAGAAATGCTGCCGATCGTCGACAGTCCGCTCATCCAATATGCGGTCGATGAGGCACGGGAAGCGGGTATCGAGCAGATGATATTCGTGACGGGTCGCTGTAAGAGCGCAATTGAAGACCATTTCGATATCGCGTTCGAACTTGAGCATACAATGTTGGCGCGTGGCAAAGACACGTCGGTGTTGGCGAGCTCACGCCTGACACCCGGCAACTGCGTGTATGTTCGGCAACAGGAACCACTGGGCCTTGGGCACGCAATTTGGTGCGCGCGCGATATCATTGGTGATGAGCCCTTCGCCATATTCCTTCCCGATGAGTTTATGCATGGCTCGCCGGGATGTATGAAGCAGATGGTTGACGCTTATCAGAACATTGGTGGCAACGTTATCAGCGTGCTTGAAGTGCCCCGCCACGCGGTATCCAGCTATGGCGTTATTGCCCCAGGCGAGGCACGCGGCGCGATTACGGAGGTGCTTGGTCTCGTTGAAAAGCCGAAGGTTGAGGACGCGCCATCGAACCTGATCGTTTCGGGGCGCTACATCCTTCAGCCCGAAGTGATGCATATTCTGGAAGGCCAAGAAAAAGGCGCTGGTGGTGAGATCCAGTTGACCGATGCTATGGCGCAGATGCTGGGTAAGCAACCTTTCCATGCCGTCACATTTGACGGAAATCGCTATGACTGCGGATCAAAAGTAGGTTACATCGAAGCCAACTTGGCTGTAGCGTTGCAAAGAGCTGATATGGCAGACGAAGTTCGCGCCATTGCGGTCAATTTGTTAAAATAGGCCTGTTGCACGAGATATTGGGGGTTTTGTAATGCGTTTGATTGTTTGTGCTTTGCTGTGTGTGCTCCTCCAAGGATGCGTTGCTTCGATCGTGTCGGATGTTACGAACGCACCGATGAAAGCCGTTTCAAAGACGTTAGATGTTTTGACGACCAGTCAATCGGAAGCTGATGAAAAACGCGGCCGCGAATTGCGGAAACGCGAAGAAGCTCTTGGGAAGCTCAGCCGTCAACGTGCCAAGGCCCGTAAACGCTGTGCTGACGGTAATCGAGGCGCCTGCGAAAAGGTAGAGGACCTGAGCGAACAGATTGAGCGGGAACAGGCGCGCGCGCGGTAAACGCGTTTGTCTGCCAACCGGTAATGGCCGTCGACCAACGGCCAATTTGCATCAAAACTTTGTAACTCGTCGATTGCTAAGCTTTTTGGTCGAACGCAGCTTTCGCCTGAGACCTTTTGACCGTTAAGGCACCCGCATCGACCAGCGGGGAAGATACCCGCGGGTCTCGTGGAGGGTTAATGCGCGTTTTTGAACTACGTCTGGCACTGTTGACGTCAGCTATAGCTGCGATGGCTGTACCGTATCAAGCTGTTGCCAATGACAGCGCCGCAAATGCCGATGCATCTTCAGTTCGGGCCGGCAGCCGGCAATTCACGCCCGATTTTTTCACCACTTACGCCCCCGTGACCGCGCTCGACATGGTGAAGCGCATCCCCGGATTTTCTATCAGTGAAGGTGAAGGGCGTCGTGGCTTTGGCGAAAATGCCGGTAATGTTTTGATCGACGGAGATCGGCCATCCACAAAGTCCGATGACATATGGACGACGCTGTCCCGGATTCCGGCAAGTCAGGTCGAATATATTGAGCTGTCTGAGCAGGCGGGCGCGGACACCGAAACCCAAGGGCAAGGGCAAGTCGTCAATATCGTCCGTAAGCGGACTGCAAAGCTCAACGGCACCTATGAAGGAACGATCGTTGCAGGAACCCGCTATGGTTTCCATCCATCGGTGAATGCGTCGGCAACGCTGCGCCGGGGCGAAACAAGCTATGAATTGAACGTGTCATCTTATTCTGAACGGGTCTATGGATTTGGCCCTGAAGATTTTAAGACGGGATCGGCTGTCTTGCTGGAACGGCGCTTTTACAATGGCAAAGGCGGCAATGACCAAGCGGCCCTTGGTGGTGCCCTCAAAACCAAATTGGGCGACAGCAAGGTCAACCTCAATGGCCAAGTGCGCTGGGATGACAGTTTTGACATTCGGGAGGCGGACTATTTCAATGGCTCCGGCGTGGACACCGCTGATGAGCTTTTGCTGCGCGGCGGCCCCGTTAGCGACATAAGCTATGAAGTCGGCGGTGACATTGAATTTTCGGCCTTACCGAAGACGAATACCAAAATTGTCGCGCTGTATCGATCAGGGCACGAAAGCGCCTACAGTAGCATCGAAATCGCCCGCATCGAGCAGCCGGTGACGTTGTTTGAAACGCGCAGCCGTAACAAGCCCACAGAAGCCGTTGTACGCATCCAGAATGACTGGAGTGGGTTGCGCAAGCACGCAGTCCAATTCGGCGCTGAGATCGCTTATAATCGCCTTGATGCACGTTTCAGCGTCGCCAATTCGGTCGCAGGTGCAGTGACCAGTTTCCCGGCATCAGATGTCCTCGTTCAAGAAACGCGGTTTGAACCTTTTGTCAGTGACGTATGGACGCTTGGCCCATCATGGAAAGTCGAAGCCGGCGCCATTGCAGAATTTTCCAAGCTGACCTTGTCGGGGGACAGTGTAGCGGAGCGGCGCTTTCGATTTATCAAGCCCCGCGCCATTGCGACGTGGACAATCAATCCGCAAACCACTTTGGAATTGCGCGCCGAACGTCAGGTGGCTCAGTTGAACTTCAATGAGTTTGCGACGTCGGTCGATGTGACCGTCGGCAATCAGGTGGATGCGGGTAATGCAGATCTTGTGCCCGAAAAAACAACGACTTTCTCCGGCCTTATCCGTCACAAGTTTCTGGAACGCGGAAGTATTCAGTTCCGTGGTGATTTTCAGTTGGTCAGCGATACCCAAGATCTTGTGCCCATCACTGTCCGTGACAGCAATGGAAACATCACTGCGCAATTTGACGGCACCGGGAACATCGGCAAAAGCAAGCGATGGAATGCTGAGTTGGAGATAACATTACCACTGGATTGGCTGACACAGCCCATTGGGTTCGCGGGCATCGAAGCGAAATATATTGGCCATTATCACGGTAGCAAAGTGACCGACCCCGTCACTGGTCTGAACCGTCGCATGTCCAACCGTCCATTGTGGCACCAACAATGGGATATCCGTTATGACATGGCGGACATTGGCCTTGTCTACGGCGCATCCTTCAGTGTGCAGGAGCCGAATTACGCCTATTTTTTCAACGAGATCAGACGCCAGCATGAGGGCACGCGATCGACGCTGTTTATCGAATATAGCAAGTTCAGCCTAGGAACACTGCGTTTCCAAGTGACCGACATGGCAGGTTTCCACCGAGACCGGTTTATTTATGCCGGAACGCGGGCATCGGGCGAGCTCGATCAGATCGTTAACCGGAAACGCAGCCTTGATCCGTTGCTTCAATTGACGTTGTCCGGGAAATTCTGATTATTCGCTGCGCAACGCTTCAATCGGTGAAAGGCGTGATGCCCTGATGGCGGGGTAGCCGCCAAATAGGATGCCGATGACTGCCGAAAACGCAACGGACATCAATGCCGTGTCTAAGCCGACGGGAGCTGGAAAGTCGGCGACTTGCTGGAAGATGGCTGCAGCGAGGACCGCCAATGTCAGGCCGATAGCACCGCCGATGACGCACAGCACAGCGGCTTCAACGAGGAACTGGTTACGGATGTCGCTGCGTTTTGCCCCCAGCGCCATGCGAAGTCCGATTTCGCGCGTGCGTTCGGTAACGCTGACCAACATGATGTTCATGATACCGATGCCGCCTACCAGCAACGATATCGATGCAATGGCGACCAAAACGGCCTGAAATATCTGCGTCACCTGACCGGTCGTCTCCGCGATTTCCGTTGTTGTGCGCACTGTGAATGGACTAATTCTGCCTTTGGGCACGCGGTAGCGGTCGCGTAACATGCGTTTGATCTCCTGCTGCCCCGCGATCAGCGAATCTTCATCTTCAAAACCGACAAACAGCAGCGTTACATCATCCGGCCCCTGCATCGCCGTCGTCTGCAGCCGCTGGCGCAGCGTCGTGATGGGCACGACAATTTGGTCATCATTGTCATTACCCAAATTGCTACCCTTGCTCTCCAGCAAACCGATGACCTTAAAAGGCACGCGATTGATGCGCACGGTTTCGCCCACAGGATTTGCATCCGCGAACAGCTTGTCAGCGACCGTCTGTCCGATCACAACAACACGTGCAGCCGCACCGACATCGCCGTCAGTCAGAAAACGGCCTTCCGACGCGGTGACGTTGGACACAATGCCATATTCAGGCGTGGCGCCAGTCGCTTGTGTCGTGGCGCTGCGGCCCGGTGTGACCAGTTGGACGCTGCTGCGGATCTGGGGTGCGACAGCGCTCACACCCGATACCTGACGTAAAATGGCGCGGCCATCGCGCTCGGTTAAGCGGCCGCGGTCTGTGGAGCGCGGCGGGCCGCTGCCGCTGTCCGGCTGCGGCACGACGATGGCCATATTTGAACCTAATGTCGCGATCTGCTGTGTTACCGAAACCTGAGCCCCATTGCCCACCGCTACCGCCAAGATGACCGAGAACACACCGATCATCACGCCAAGCGTGGTGAGGATAGAGCGCATCAGATTGGTACGCAGCGCCGTCATCGCAATCGCGATATTAACGCCCCAGCCAGCGATGGAGTTCAGCAGATTGTTCATCCGGCAACCGCGCGGCGCCGCGATTTGACCGCAGCGTCTTCAATCACGCGTCCGTCGCGAAAGACAATGCGCCGTTCGGCATATTCGGCAATATCGGGCTCATGCGTGACGACAATGAGCGTGATGCCTTCGTCGTTCAGCTTCTGGAAAATGCCCATGATATCGAGCGATGTCTGGGTGTCCAGCGCGCCTGTTGGTTCGTCAGCAAGCAGCATGAGGGGATCGGTGACCAACGCGCGGGCAATGGCAACACGCTGTTGCTGACCACCCGACAGCTTGGCAGGGGTGTTTTGCAGACGGTTACCAAGCCCCATCGCCTCAAGCTTCGCCTGCGCACGTTCCCGGCGTTCGGTATAGCCAAGGCCAGCGTAAATGAGCGGCACTGCGACATTATCCAATGCGCTTGTGCGGGCGAGCAGGTTGAACTGTTGAAACACAAAACCAATTTTGCGGTTGCGAATTTCAGCCAATGCGTCGCTGTCGAGCGTTTTTGTATCGATGCCGTCGAGTAACAAGGTTCCGGACGTTGGGACATCCAGGCAACCGATCATATTCATGAACGTCGATTTGCCCGAGCCGCTGGCACCCATGATCGCAACGAACTCGCCGCGTTTTATGCTCAACGAAACGCCGTTGACGGCGTGCAACACCTCGCCGCCGATCACATAATCTTTAACCAGATCATGCGTTTCAAGAGGCGGCGCTGTCATCTTCGTCCGCATTGTCGTCGGTTTGGGCCTTCGGCTTCAGGGATTTTGTCCGGACGAGGACTTTGTCGCCCGCTTTGATGCCCGAAGTCACTTCCGTATAATCGTCACCTTGTAGTCCGATCTGAATCTTTTTCCTGACGGGGCGATACGGATCGGTTCCCGCCAGATACAATGTCGGCTTAGGTGTTTCCTTTTTTGCGGGTGCCCCGGGCTTTTCTTTTATTGGTTCGTCCCGGTCCGCCAATTTGGGACGGAAGCGAAGCGCGTTGGTTGGCACCCGCAGCACATTCGCCTTTGCGCCAGTGATGATTTCTACATTCGCGGTCATTCCGGGCAGCAATTTGCCATCTTTATTGTCCACGTCGATGATGACGAGATAGCTGACGACATTTTGCGTTTCCACCGGCGCTTTGCGGACCTGCCGCACTTTGGCGCGGAATATATCATTGGGGTAACTGTCGACGGTGAAGGTTACATCTTGGCCTTCGATAATCTGGCCGATGTCTGCTTCATCAACCGATGCCTCAACCTGCATCTTGGTGGTGTCGGCAGCGATTTCGAAAAGGTTCGGCGTCTGGAAACTGGCGGCGACGGTGGTGCCGGGCTCCACAAGTTTATTGATGATGACGCCGCTGGCAGGCGCCACAATCACGGTGCGGTTCAGATCGAGCCGTGCAGAGGACAGCTCCGCCGTGCCTTGGCTGATCTGCGCATTGCCGCTTTGCGTTTGCGCCAGTGCAACCTGCAAGGCGTTGCGCGCGCTGTTTAGCTTGCTTTGCGCGATGTCGAGCCCTGCCTTTGAAACAAAGCCGCGATCTGCCAGTGCGCGTTGCCGTGCAAAATCACGTTCCTGTATCTCAAGCTCCGACCGCGCACGGGCGACATTGGCAACCGTTTGCTGCAAACTGGCGCGGGCCAGCGCAACTTGCGCTTCGGATTGCTGCACGCGTGCACGCACGCGGGTTGAGTCGATCTCGGCGAGGACTTGGCCTGCCTTCACGGGCGAATTGAAATCGACATAAACCTTGGTGACTTGGCCTGACACCTCGGTCCCGACCTTGATTGTATTCAGCGCGCGAATTTTGCCGCTGGCCGAAACCTTGCGCAGAACTTCACCGCGCGTGACGGTCTCGCTGACATATTCATAGTCATGCGGGGTAGGGCGAACGATGCGGTAGAGAATGAATAGCAGCACAAGCGCGATAATCGCCGACCAGACGCGGTGCCGTTTCACCCAAGCCCGTATTGTTTCAAACATCCGACCTGTCCTCAATTGTCTTCCGTCACTGTATATGTGGTGCGCAATGATTAGGCTAGTGATTTATTCATGTAACACAGCAAAAAGCCCGCCGGAATTGCTTCCAGCGGGCTTTTGTCATTCCTTGAAGGAAGCGACGCTTATTCTTCTTCGTCGCTATCCACAACATCATCGATGGCGGCGTCAATGGTGGTCAGATCATCTGAAATCACCTTTGCCAACACGTCGTCACCGATGGCTGCTTCAGAACCCTGTGCCAATTCGGCAGCATGCTCTTCAGCTGCTGTCTCTGGCGCAATCAGGCTTTCCTGAAGCTTCTTGTACTGGGCACGAAGGGCAACGTCGCGGCTCGTCGCGGCAATCCGCATGCGGTTCATGGCAGAGCCAGTACCCGCAGGGATCAGACGACCAACGATGACGTTTTCCTTCAGACCGGTCAGAATGTCCTTCTTACCTTCCACAGCGGCCTGTGTGAGGACGCGTGTGGTTTCTTGGAAGGATGCTGCCGAGATGAACGAACGTGTCTGCAACGAAGCCTTGGTGATGCCCAACAGAACCGGGTTACCGGTTGCAGGCGTCTGACCCTTGGAGAGCTTCGCATTGATTGCCTCCATTTCTTCGCGGTCAACCTGTTCGCCAGGAAGCAGGGTTGTGTCTCCACCGAATGTGATTTCAACCTTTTGCAACATCTGACGAACGATCGTTTCGATGTGCTTGTCGTTGATCTTTACGCCCTGCAAACGATACACTTCCTGAATTTCCGCAACGAGATATTCAGCCAATGCTTCAATGCCCATGACTTCAAGGATGTCATGCGGGTTTGGCGAACCAGCAATCAGGTTATCGCCCTTACGAACGAAATCGCCTTCCTGAACATCAAGTACCTTCGACTTCTGGATCAGATACTCGATACGATCGCCTTCTTCCGGAACAATCGCGATCTTGCGTTTCGCCTTATAGTCACGGACGAATTCAACGCGGCCCGAAATCTTCGCAATGATTGCGTTATCCTTCGGAATACGTGCTTCGAACAATTCGGCGACGCGTGGCAGACCACCGGTGATGTCGCGGGTCTTGGCCGATTCACGGGTCACACGCGCGATAACATCGCCTGCCTGAACCATGGCACCGTCTTCAACCGAAAGCATCGTTCCTACGCCGAGCAGATAACGCGCAGCTTCGCCGCTATCGTCATCCAGCAAGGTAATACGTGGGCGAAGGTCTTCCTTCTTGGTGCGGCTGCCGGCACGATCTTCGATAACGACGCGCTGGGCGATACCCGTTGCTTCGTCGGTTTGTTCGGTCAGCGTCTTGCCGTCGATCAGGTCCTGATATTTCACAATACCCGACTTTTCGGTGATGATTGGCATGGTGAATGGATCCCATTCAGCCAGACGGTCGCCAACATTGACCTCCGCACCATCCGCGAATGCCAGCGTCGCACCATAAGGCAGACGGTGAATTTCCATCTCGCGGCCATCCTTGTCGACGATGATAAGTTCACCGTTACGGGCCATTGCCAAACGCTTCTTACGCTTGTCGACGATGGTTGGCAGATCGCGATACACAACCTTACCTGCTGCGGTTGCATCAAGGTTTGATTGCTCGTTCAACTGCGCCGCACCGCCGATGTGGAAGGTACGCATGGTCAGCTGGGTTCCAGGCTCACCGATGGACTGCGCAGCGATAACGCCGACAGCTTCACCAATATTGACTGGCGTGCCGCGTGCAAGGTCACGACCATAGCAAGTTGCGCAGACACCGACCTTGGATTCGCACACGAGCGGTGAGCGGATCTTAAGGGCCTGAATGCCGGTTTCTTCCATCGCGGCCACCATTGCCTCGTCGAGCAAGGTTCCAGCGGGGATCAGCACCTTGCCATCAAGGCCAAGGATGTCTTCTGCCGTGGTACGGCCAAGGACACGCTCGCCAAGTGAGGCGATGGTCGAACCACCTTGAACGATCGAACGCATTTCCAGCGCGCGCTGGGTACCGCAATCGACTTCCACGATGGTGCAATCCTGCGATACGTCCACCAGACGGCGTGTCAGGTAACCTGAGTTTGCAGTCTTAAGTGCGGTATCGGCCAGACCCTTACGGGCACCGTGGGTCGAGTTGAAATACTCGAGAACGGTCAGACCTTCCTTAAAGTTCGAAATGATCGGCGTTTCGATGATCTCGCCCGAAGGCTTGGCCATCAGACCGCGCATACCGGCAAGCTGCTTCATCTGCGCTGGCGAACCAC
Source organism: Pseudomonadota bacterium (assembly GCA_041169905.1). Taxonomy (GTDB): domain Bacteria; phylum Pseudomonadota; class Alphaproteobacteria; order Sphingomonadales; family Sphingomonadaceae; genus Sphingorhabdus_B. The sequence goes on from JBEEIJ010000140.1 coordinate 16,617, forward strand.
GCGCACCGGAGTGGCTCATCATGTATACCGAGTTGACTGGCAATTCACGGCCATGCTCATCGGTTGGCGATGCCTTCAGCTTGTCCATCATGGCGTTGGCGACCTTGTCACCACATGTGGACCAGGCGTCGATGACCTTGTTGTACTTTTCCTGCTGCGTGATCAGACCGTCCTGATATTGCTGCTCAAAGTCGGCAACAATTGCCTTGGTTTCAGCGACCATTTCCGTCTTTTCTTCCGGAATGATCATGTCGTCCTTGCCGAACGAAATACCTGCCTTGAACGCATATTTGAAACCAAGCGACATGATCGCATCGGCGAACAATACCGTGTCTTTCTGACCCGTGTGACGGTAAACCTGATCGATAACGTCGCCGATTTCCTTCTTGGTGAGAAGGCGGTTGACGGTTTCGAATGGCACGCGGTGGCTCTTTGGCAGCGTTTCTGCGAGCAGCATACGGCCAGGTGTGGTGTCAAAGCGAACCATACGCTCAACGCCATCTTCACCGGTCTGTGGGACGCGGGCAATGATCTTGGAGTGGAGCGTTACGGCGCCAACTTCAAGCGCCTGGTGCACTTCAGCCATGTCGGACAGCATCATGCCTTCGCCTGGCTCGCCGCGGCGATCCATCGAAAGATAATATAGACCCAAGACCATGTCCTGCGAAGGAACGATGATTGGCTTACCGTTTGCAGGCGACAGGATGTTGTTGGTGGACATCATCAAAACGCGTGCTTCCAACTGGGCCTCAAGGCTCAATGGAACGTGAACGGCCATCTGGTCACCGTCAAAGTCGGCGTTAAATGCCGAGCAGACGAGCGGGTGAAGCTGGATAGCCTTACCCTCGATCAGGACAGGCTCGAACGCCTGAATGCCCAAGCGGTGAAGCGTTGGCGCACGGTTCAGCAACACAGGATGTTCACGGATAACCTCATCGAGGATGTCCCAAACTTCCTTACGTTCCTTTTCGACCCACTTCTTGGCTTGCTTCAGGGTCATCGAAAGACCCTTCGCATCCAGACGTGAGTAGATGAAAGGCTTGAACAGCTCGAGCGCCATCTTCTTTGGCAGGCCGCACTGATGCAATTTCAATTCAGGACCGGTCACGATAACCGAACGACCCGAATAATCGACGCGCTTACCCAAAAGGTTCTGACGGAAACGGCCCTGCTTGCCCTTGAGCATGTCGGACAGCGACTTCAACGGACGCTTGTTGGCACCGGTGATCGTACGGCCGCGACGGCCATTGTCGAACAGTGCGTCAACAGCTTCCTGCAGCATGCGCTTTTCGTTTCGGACGATGATGTCTGGCGCGCGCAGTTCGATCAGGCGCTTCAGACGGTTGTTACGGTTGATAACGCGGCGATAAAGATCGTTCAGATCGGACGTTGCAAAACGGCCACCATCCAGCGGCACCAATGGGCGCAATTCTGGTGGAATGACCGGAATGACGTCCAAAATCATCCACTCGGGCTTGTTGCCTGAATCGATGAAGCTTTCGACGACCTTCAAACGCTTGATGATCTTCTTGGGCTTAAGTTCCGACTTGGTGACGGCAAGCTCGTCAAGCAGGTCGGTACGCTCTTGCTCAAGGTCGAGGTCCATCAACATGGTCTTGACGGCTTCGGCACCAATGCTGGCGGTGAAAGCGTCTTCGCCATATTCGTCTTGCGCATCGAGCAATTCGTCTTCGCTCAGCAACTGGAACTTCTCAAGCGCGGTCAGGCCGGGCTCGGTAACGATGTAGTTTTCGAAGTACAGCACGCGCTCAAGCTGCTTCAACTGCATATCCAGCAACAAACCGATGCGCGAAGGCAGCGACTTCAGGAACCAGATATGCGCAACAGGCGCAGCGAGCTCGATGTGGCCCATGCGCTCACGGCGCACTTTGGTGACGGTGACTTCAACGCCGCACTTTTCACAGACGACGCCCTTATACTTCATGCGCTTATACTTACCGCAAAGGCACTCATAGTCCTTCACTGGCCCGAAGATACGTGCGCAGAACAGGCCGTCACGCTCTGGCTTGAACGTGCGGTAGTTGATGGTTTCGGGCTTTTTGATTTCACCAAAAGACCAGCTGCGGATTTTCTCCGGCGATGCGATCCCGATCTGGATCTGGTCAAATGTTTCGACCTTGGCGATGGGATTGTTGAATTTGCTCAGTTCGTTCATAATCTATTCCTCATTGGGCTTTTGCCCATGAAAACCTAAGGGCAGGGGCAGGGGGCGGACCTAAGTCCGCCCGGCTCTGCTTATTCCGCTGCCTCGGCAAAGCCCTCGTCACCTTCGATCAAGTCATGCGCCTTCAGGTCAACATTCAGACCCAATGAGCGCATTTCCTTAACCAGAACGTTGAAGCTTTCGGGGATACCGGCATCGAAGCTGTCGTCACCCTTGACGATCGCTTCGTAAACCTTGGTACGCCCGATAACGTCATCGGATTTGACCGTGAGCATTTCCTGCAAGGTATAGGCTGCGCCATATGCCTGAAGTGCCCAGCATTCCATTTCCCCGAAACGCTGACCACCGAATTGCGCCTTACCACCGAGTGGCTGCTGCGTAACAAGGCTGTACGGTCCGATTGAACGGGCGTGGATCTTGTCATCAACAAGGTGATGCAATTTCAGCATGTAGATGATGCCTACGGTTACCTTACGGTCGAACTTGTCACCGGTACGGCCGTCGAACAGGTCGGATTGACCCGAACCGTCAAGTCCAGCGAGCTGGAGCATATTGGTAACGTCCGCTTCACGTGCGCCGTCGAACACGGGTGTGCCCATTGGAACGCCGGTGACGACATTGCTTGCAAGTTCAATGATGTCCGCGTCGCTGCGGCTCTTGATCTCGTCGGCATAATCTTCGCCATAGGCCTTCGCCAAACGTTCGCGCACGATCGCTGGCGGACCTGCGGCTTCGGGGTTCGGGTTATTGTGTCGCCACTCTTCCAAAGCCTCACCAATTTGCATGCCCAGACCGCGTGCGGCCCAACCAAGGTGGGTTTCGAAAATCTGCCCGACGTTCATACGTGATGGAACGCCCAACGGGTTGAGAACGATGTCGACAGGTGTACCATCGGCCAAGAATGGCATGTCTTCTTGCGGAAGGATCCGCGAGATAACACCCTTGTTTCCGTGACGTCCGGCCATCTTATCGCCTGGCTGCAGCTTGCGCTTCACAGCGACGAACACCTTGACCATCTTGAGCACGCCAGGTGCGAGTTCATCACCGCGCTCCAGCTTCTCACGACGATCTTCGAACTTCTCAACGATCAGCTTGACGGCATCGTCATACTGAACCTTGACCGCTTCAAGGTCGCCCTGGATCTTGTCATCGGCAACCGCGATTTTCCACCATTCGTGACGCTCGACTTCGCTGAGATTTTCCTCAGTGATCTTGTCGCCCTTCTTGATGCCCTTTGGCGCTGCGGCTGCGGTTTGACCAATGAGCATGTCTTTCAAGCGGTTGTAAGTCGCCCGGTTCAAAATCGAACGTTCGTCCTCGCGATCCTTCGCAAGGCGTTCGATTTCTTCGCGTTCGATGGCCATCGCACGTTCGTCTTTGTCGATGCCGTGTCGATTAAACACACGCACTTCAACAACAGTACCAGCTACACCGGGTGACAGGCGCAACGATGTGTCGCGCACGTCGCTTGCCTTTTCACCAAAAATGGCGCGCAGCAGCTTTTCTTCCGGCGTCATTGGGCTTTCGCCCTTTGGCGTGATCTTGCCGACCAGAATGTCACCGGGGTGCACTTCTGCGCCGATGTACACAATGCCAGCTTCGTCGAGGTTGCGAAGCGCTTCTTCACCTACGTTTGGTATATCGCGAGTGATATCTTCAGGCCCAAGCTTCGTATCGCGGGCCATAACTTCGAATTCTTCGATATGGACCGATGTGAAGACATCGTCTTTCACGATGCGTTCGGAGATCAAGATCGAGTCTTCGTAGTTGTAACCGTTCCAAGGCATAAACGCGACGAGGCTGTTTTTGCCCAGTGCGAGTTCGCCCAGTTCGGTCGAAGGACCATCGGCGATGATATCGCCAGCTTCGATTACGTCACCAACCTTCACCAAAGGCTTTTGGTTGATGCAGGTGTTCTGGTTCGAACGCTGGAACTTTTGCAGCGTGTAGATGTCGACGCCCGACTTGCCGGGTTCAACGTCGCCGGTCACGCGGACAACGATACGGGTCGCATCGACTTGGTCGACGATACCGGTACGGCGCGCAGCAATGGCAGCGCCGGAATCGCGGGCAACGGTTTCTTCCATGCCGGTTCCGACAAAAGGTGCTTCTGCACGGAGCAAAGGCACGGCCTGACGTTGCATGTTCGAACCCATCAATGCGCGGTTTGCGTCATCGTTTTCCAGGAACGGGATGAGCGACGCCGCAACCGAAACCAGCTGCTTTGGCGAAACGTCCATCAACGTGATCTGGTCGCGCGGTGCCATCAGGAATTCGCCCGCTTCACGTGACGAAATCAGGTCTTCGGCAAAGCTGCCATCGGGGTTCAGTTCGGCGTTCGCCTGCGCGATGGTGTTCTTCTGCTCTTCCATTGCGGAGAGATAGACCACGTCGTCGGTGACTTTGTTGTCGATGACCTTGCGGTATGGCGTTTCGATAAAGCCATATTTGTTGACGCGGCTGAATGATGCCAGCGAGTTGATCAGACCGATGTTCGGGCCTTCTGGCGTTTCAATCGGGCAGATACGGCCGTAGTGCGTTGGGTGAACGTCGCGGACTTCAAAGCCGGCGCGCTCACGCGTCAGACCACCTGGTCCAAGGGCCGAAACACGGCGCTTGTGGGTGACTTCCGAAAGCGGGTTGGTCTGATCCATAAACTGCGACAGCTGCGAGCTGCCGAAGAATTCGCGCACCGCAGCAACCGCTGGCTTTGCGTTGATCAGATCGTTTGGCATCACGGTGGATACGTCAACCGAGCTCATACGTTCTTTCACGGCGCGCTCCATACGGAGCAGACCGACGCGATACTGGTTTTCCAGCAATTCGCCAACCGAACGGACACGACGGTTGCCGAGGTTATCGATATCGTCGATTTCGCCCTTGCCGTCTTTCAGGTTCACCAGTTCCTTGACCACGGCGAGGATATCCTCCGTCCGCAAGGTGGTGAGCGTGTCTTCGACGTCCAGCTGCAGGCGCATGTTCAACTTCACGCGGCCAACGGCGCTGAGGTCATAGCGGTCCGGGTCGAAGAACAGGCCAGCGAACAATGCTTCTGCGGTTTCGCGCGTTGGCGGCTCGCCAGGACGCATGACGCGGTAGATCGCATCAAGGCCCATGTCGCGGTTCTCGGCCTTGTCAGCCTTCAACGTGTTGCGGATCCAAGCGCCGGTGATGACATGGTCGATGTCAAGCAGCTCAAGGCTGTCGATGCCGGCCTTGTCCAATGCCTCAAGATTTTCAGCGGTGATTTCGTCACCGGCTTCCACATAAATCCGGCCCGTCTTTTCGTCGATCAGGTCGAATGCCGAATAACGGCCAAAGATTTCTTCGGTCGGGATCAGCAGATGCGTCAGGCCATCCTTGACCGCCTTGTTCGCGGCGCGTGGGGTAACCTTGGTGCCCGCAGGGAACACGACTTCGCCGGTCTTTGCATCGACAATGTCGAACATCGGTTTCGACGCACGCCATTGTTCCGCGTTGAATGGAATTTTCCAGCCACCGGTGCCACGTTCAAATGTCACGCGGTCGTAGAAGTGGCTGAGGATTTCTTCGTCGTTCAGACCCAGCGCGTAGAGCAAGGTCGTGACCGGCAACTTGCGCTTACGGTCGATACGGACGTTGACAATATCCTTGGCATCAAATTCAAAGTCGAGCCACGAACCACGGTACGGAATAACGCGTGCGGCGAACAGATATTTGCCCGATGAGTGCGTTTTACCGCGGTCATGGTCAAAAAGAACGCCCGGCGAACGGTGCATCTGCGAAACGATAACGCGCTCTGTACCGTTGACGAAGAAGGTGCCGTTATGCGTCATGAGCGGCATGTCGCCCATGTAAACGTCCTGTTCCTTAATATCGAGGACCGAACGCGCTTCGGTGTCAGGGTCAACCTCAAACACGATGAGGCGCAATGTCACCTTCATCTGTGCGGCATAAGTAATTCCGCGCTGACGGCATTCTTCAACGTCATATTTGGGATCTTCGAGTTCGTAATGCACGAAGTCGAGTTCCGACGTTCCGGCAAAATCCTTAATCGGGAAAACGCTGCGCAGCGTCTTTTCGAGGCCGGATACATAACCAATGGACGGGTCAGAGCGCAGGAACTGCTCATAGCTTTCGCGCTGAACCTCGATCAGGTTGGGCATGTCGATAACTTCGTGGATGTTACCGAAGATTTTGCGGATACGCTTTTGGCGCGAGAGTGTCGCAGGAGCGGTACGGGTTGCCATAAGGTGCTTTGCCTCAGTTAGAAATGTCAAACGCGCTAAATTCGTTTTCACCAGACAAGAAAAGGCCGCATGGCAAAGGTCCGAAGATTCGGGTCCTGCCGTGCAGCCGTTTCGCGTATGTGAAAATCCAGACCCTTCAATGCTTTAGCCAAGTTGCGCGACGACAAGGCCAATCCCGATGGGGCAGATGTTGAACGTCGTATAGAGCCGCGAGCGTTGAGGGTCAACCCTGACCTGCGGCCATCACAGGCAAATCCGCGGCGGCGCAGCACCCGCAAGAGCGCCGGATTTGGCCCTTAAGGATACAAAAGATACCTGCGACGATGAAATGATTGTCGCCTTTGTCGCTTTAACGTTTGTGGCGGCTGTTGTGCGAACCCCGATCAGCCAGAGGGGCAGTTACCGATGCTGGGCCGCCACAGTCCGCAAAGGGGACGAAAGCGGGTTTCGATATACTCCCAAACCAAATCCTATTTTTCAAGGATGAAAAAAGCCAGCAAGATGCGTGTCAAAGCCCGAACACGTCTGCCTCCGCTCTAGGGATCTGTGCGTTTGGAAGGGCTCATTGTGAGCCACATGTTAATAATGCCGAACTGAAGCGCGACTAACGGCAACATTCAATGACAGACAAGTTGCTCGAAAAGCTGAAAAGAGCAAGGAGCCGATGCGTTACGGCAACGTATCGATCCCGCAGGAAGCTTTTATCGTGCCCTTAGGGTGGGTGGAAGTAGGCTCTGCTAAAGTTGTTCAGTGGTCACAAAATTTGGCAAATATCGGTAAGATTCCGCAAAGGCTTCACGCTCCCTTATAGGAAGCCATCCTAAATCGGGTGCATTCGTCAGATCGGACAATCGCCTTTCCATTGCCCGGCTTTCACAAGGTGTTACTTTCGGCACTTGGATTTTAAATGGCTCATGATCAGCACGGAAAAATGGTAGAAGGTCAAATCGGCAACTATCGTTGATCGGCATATCTATTTCTGAAACTACAAGCCAACCAATAGTGGCCATTCGGGCGCCGTCTTTATAAGAAAAGTAAGTTACTTGTCGCAATTGGCGTTTAAATCGCTCGTCCACTATACCAGCATCCGCGTCAGATAACGCCTTTTTCAGTTCAATCGCAAAAAGTTCTCGAGCAAAATTCCCGAGTCCCAATCCATTCAATCGATTTCCACGATCGTTCTCATCAAGGTATTCAGGAAACTCTTGTTTTAGCCGCTCCAACTCTTCTGAACGCGCGGGATTGTTTGCTGGAAAGCCAGCGTTGAACGTGATCGCCACAAAGCTTCCGCTTTTGGCGCGGCTAACAATGCTGACCATATCATTCAACATTGATCTAGCAAGTACGTCGTCGTAATCCAGCCAAGCTAACGATTTTCGCGCGAAATTGATGGTTGGAAGTACCGTCGCGGAGTTCCCAAACTTGATCTCAACATAAGGAAACGGAGCATTGAACCGAAAACGCTGCTTCTCGTCATCATCATCAGTGTCCTCAATGCTGACCATGTCAGATATTCCGATGGCGCGATGAACCATTCTGAAATCAATGAACGCGACGGATCCAAATCCAACGTACTGATACTGTTCCATTGGAGCAAAGCGCATACGCTTAAACAAATCAATCAGCATGGCGCGCTCTGCATGTTTAGCGGGCCGCAGTCGGTAATCAATTTTGTTGAACGTACCGACCATTATTCACCGTCCAACAAGTTATTCGCTGCGAAGTCGAACGATTTTTCGCCGGTTTCCTTGATGCTCCGTGCGTCGAGGGCTTCCATTAGCGCTTGCGCGTCTGCCTTTGTTTTTTGGTATGAAATACGGACAAGAGCTGGCCCTTTTTTGGGTGGCGGGGCATAGATGAATGTTCGTGGATTGGAAATCTTAGCTAAAGGAACGCTTGCGGCCTGAGTAACAGCTTTTGTTAACACTCTGTCATCTGGCTCAAAGTCTTTCTCAGCGTCTAAGCCATTCAGAAAATCAATAATAGGTCTTGCTGCGCCTATCAGCCTAGATTGTAGCCGACGATATGCAGGTGTTTCCGGATCGAGCCCGGTTTTCATCGTATTCCAAGGCAACACCGTTGAATCATCAGCATCGAGAAATGCATATCCTCGAAATCTTGCAAATTGCGGGTGATACCCCGGAATGTTAAGCCCACTCTCTGATATTTGACTCCAACCGGTAATGCTAGTTTGATCTGCCTCAAGTATGCAGCGCCCGTTACAAAATATGTACCATCCGGCATTAACTCGATTGGATTCACCAATCCCTGCGTAGATCCGGGTCCTCAGTTCTCGACCTTCAATGTCGTCCGTGTAATCTAAAAGCGATGACGCGATACCTTCGCCCTCCTTAAGCTGCCATTCCGACGAGATTATTGATTCTCCGTTTACTTTTATCGATAGGCCAAGGCGCATCGGATGCTGTTGCGCTATCCTGATGTCGTTCTTCACTTTACGGACAAACCAATCCATGCCGAACGTCTCGCCAACCGAGCGCTCTAAAGGCTGAACAACAATATCTGTTCCTGTGTCTTCAGTTGGGAAATCGGCATTTACAAGGTTCGAAAGATCGAAATCCCAATTTTCATCGTCCTGTGCCCACGCTTCAACATCTACCGATATTTCGTAGCTCGCCTGCGTCTCGACGGTTTTAACGGTGAATTGTTCGCCCAGTTTGAAAAGCGCTCGCTTCATGCCAACGCCAAAAAGTCCTACCGACCCCGTTGTAGGCTTGTAACCCTTCGGGCGTCCAAATTTAAATGCGTGGTTGCGGGCAACGTCCAAAGGAATCCCGCCGCAGTTATCGACAATGCTAAATCGATCAGCATTGATCTCTAACTTCACTTCAAGGCCAGCATAATTGCCGTTAATTCCCCTAAGTCGCTTTGCTCCATCGACACAGTTATCTAATAAATCTTGAATAGCATCGTCTAGCTGTATGTCTTTCGTGATAACATCGACAAAGAAAGACTTCGTTGGCGAAGCGTCAACTTTGTTCGGATCGTCGCTAGTCGACATCATCTTCGCCATCGCATCTACTCCAAATATGTACGTGATTCTGTAAAATATAATCGAAAGAGAAGTATCTATCTATTTAGATTAACAAATCATCTATGCGGCGATGCGAGAGTTATTATTTGATTGCAATATACGGTCTTTCAATATGGAAAGGACCGTATCCGCTATTATCGGAGAAACGCTATTACCAATCTGCCTGAAGCTGTGCCAAATGGTCGGATGAAAACGATGATGATCGGGGAAACCTTGCAGCCTTGCAGCCTCTCGGACAGTTATCACCCGATCTTCTTCCGGATGAATAGGTCGTAATGATTGATGTGAACCTTTGTCGGCCCCTGTTCCTGCCCGCAAGGTCGGGCACTGACCATCGAGCTTTAATCGGGGGTGTCGCCCAACTGGATCTGATTTTCCCGGGAGTACCGTCGCAAAACGAGCAACAACATTTTCGGCATGATTGGTCGCCTGATTGCCAGTGAAAATCCTATTTTTGTTTGCCAGTCGACTGGCATAGTCGGAAAGCCTCACGCCTCTTCCCAAACGCCACATGTCAAAACCGTTGCTGTCCCCGATCAGGCTGCAGCCAGCCAGTCCAGACAATGCTTCGGCCACGGTTGCGGGAGAAGTCTTAGACGCTTCAATCAGCGCTTCTGTAATCGGCAAACATCGGGTTGGATCATAACCAATAACGAATGCCCTTTTGCGTTTTGTTGCTGCGCCAAAATTGGACGCATCCAACACCATAGGATCGAGCACCGTATAATCACGAACATGACTTAGCGCATTATCCAGAACGGTCTTTGCATCGCCGAACAGGAGGCCTTCGACATTTTCCATAACAAAAACGGATGGTTTCACTTCGGAAACGAGCCGAAAAAAATGACCCAGCAATTCCCGCCGGGGATCGTCAACTTTGCGCTTTCCCATCATGCTGAAACCCTGACATGGAGGGCCTCCGAACATTAAATCAATGCCGCCACCCGTTTTGGTCAGAATATCAGCACCAGTAAGTTTCGAAACGTCTTCCAGGTACAGCTTGGTATCGGGAAAATTATAGTGGTGTGAATATGTAAGGTTTGCGTCGATATCGAACGCTGCAACGACGTCAAAACCCGCTGCAATAGCCCCGCGAGAAAACCCTCCGGTTCCGCAAAATAAATCGATTGCCCGCAAGTTCCGCATAATTCAGTGGTCTTGTCTATCACAACAGCAACTGCAAGAATTTTCGACACTCCACATCGTAAAATTAAGGGCGCAATCGAAAAAACTACTGTCGCATGTAACCAAACTCTCTTCCACTGCCCTTAATGGCAAAAACTTAACATGGCGTTTACAGCCGACGCCTACAGGCGTTCCGCCATGCTTGAAGGGGCAGGGCAGCCCTGCTAGGGGCGGCTCATGACCGAACTCTCCCTTATCCGTAATTTTTCCATTATCGCCCACATCGATCACGGGAAGTCGACCCTTGCGGATCGGCTGATCCAGCAGACGGGCGGGCTGACGGCGCGTGAGATGACGAGCCAAGTCCTTGATAATATGGACATTGAAAAAGAACGCGGCATCACGATCAAGGCGC
>JBEEIJ010000141.1:0-3349 GCA_041169905.1 Pseudomonadota bacterium
GTCATCGGCTGATCACCCAGACCGTCTGGCCCGCGCAATTCTGCCGGTGGCAGAACTTGTTCAATCAAGGTGACAAGGCCATCGGCTGGCGAAACCACAAAGCGGTCGTCGATGGGCGTTGCACGGACGGGATCCCGAAAGAAAGCGAGTGTCCATATGGTCACTGCGCCCATGGGCCACGCGAGCGTCTCCCATGCCATAAATGCAAAAAACAGGGTGATACCAGCTGCGATCAGGGCAAATTTACGGCCTTCGGGGTGAACAGGTGGAAACGACCATTTCGCGACCCCGGTGCCCCGGTTTGTCAGTTCTTGTCTACTCATAGACTTTAGCTAGGGGATGACGGTGCATATGACAACCTTTGATGCCGTTTCGGGCAATTTCCGACAATTACGCTAGCCAGTTGAACATATGGCAGACTTTGCTATGGCACCGTTCAATATCAAGACTCCCCAATGGAAAGTGCTTTCTGACATGGCAAAAATTAAGGTCAAAAATCCGGTTGTCGAACTCGATGGCGACGAAATGACGCGCATCATCTGGGAATGGATCAGGGAACGTCTCATCCTGCCATATCTCGATATTGACCTGAAATATTATGACCTTGGTATGGAGTATCGCGACAAGACCAATGACAAGGTTACCGTTGATTCTGCAAACGCAATCCGCGAATTCGGTGTCGGCGTAAAATGCGCGACGATCACACCAGATGAAGCGCGCGTGGAAGAGTTCGGCCTTCAGAAAATGTGGAAGTCGCCAAATGGCACCATCCGCAACATTTTGGGCGGCGTTGTTTTTCGTGAACCTATCGTCATTGAAAATGTCCCACGTCTCATTCCGGGCTGGACGGACCCAATCGTGATCGGCCGCCATGCCTTTGGTGACCAGTATCGCGCGACCGATTTCCTCGTTCCTGGCCCCGGCACATTGCGTCTCGTTTGGGACGGCGACGATGGCCAAAAAATTGACGAAGAAGTTTTCCGTTATCCATCACCGGGCGTTGCCCTTGCGATGTACAATCTCGACGACTCGATCCGTGACTTTGCGCGCGCTTCGCTAAACTATGGCGTGACCCGCGAATGGCCCGTCTATCTGTCGACGAAAAACACCATTTTGAAATATTATGACGGCCGCTTTAAGGACCTGTTCCAAGAAGTGTACGAAACCGAATTTGCCGACAAGTTCAAAGAGCTCGGCATTGTGTACGAACATCGCTTGATCGATGACATGGTCGCGTCGGCGCTGAAGTGGTCGGGCAAGTTCATCTGGGCGTGCAAAAACTATGATGGCGATGTGCAGTCCGACCAAGTCGCACAAGGATTTGGTTCGCTTGGATTAATGACGTCGATTCTGATGACGCCAGACGGCAAGACCGTTGAGGCCGAAGCTGCGCATGGTACCGTAACACGCCATTTCCGCCAGCATCAGCAGGGCAAGGCGACATCGACCAACCCGATTGCGTCGATTTTTGCATGGACCGGCGGTCTGAAATTCCGTGGTAAGTTTGACGAAACACCCGAAGTGACGCGCTTTGCAGAAACGCTTGAAGAAGTGTGCATCCAGACGGTTGAAGACGGCCACATGACAAAGGATCTCGCGATCCTCATTGGTCCAGACCAGGCATGGATGACGACCGAGCAGTTCTTTGAACAAGTTCGTGCCAACCTCGAAGCCAAAATGGGTAGCTGGCAGTAACGCCAAACACATAAGCACATCAAAGCGCGGGGGGCGACCTCCGCGCTTTTTTTATTGCCCTGCCCTTCCCTTATCATGCTGCATGTGGGTAAAAGGTGCACATGGCAGGCGAACTACACGGCGAAAGCATCAGCGATCTGCTCGTCATTCTGGGCGCAGCGGGCATCGTCATCCCGGCTTTCGCCCGTTTTCGCATCACGCCGATTATCGGTTTCATCTTGGTGGGGATAATGGTCGGCCCCATGGGCCTCGGCACGTTGGTCGAACGCTATCCATTGCTTGAATGGGTTACCATTACCAATCCAGAGGCCATTGGCCCCATTGGCAAATATGGCATTATCTTATTGCTGTTCACGATAGGGCTTGAACTGTCCTTTCGGCGATTGTGGAAGATGCGGCGTCTGGTTTTTGGCGTGGGCGCGGCGCAATTGTTCGGTGCGGGGATCATCATTGCCGCGGGGCTTTTGCTCTTTGGCTATAATCTGACGGCGGCTATTGGCATCGGCATTGCACTCGCGCTTTCATCGACTGCGCTCGTGCTGCCCATATCGGGCACGCATTCGGCCGTTGGCAAATCGGCGCTTGCAATGTTGCTGTTCGAAGATCTTGCCATCGTCCCGATCATCTTTGTCTTGGGCGCGCTGGCGCCGCAAGCCGGTTCGGGTTCGTGGGAGGGCATGGTTACGGTGCTCTGGCAGGGCACATTGGTGATTGTCGGCATGCTTGTGCTTGGCCGCTTCTTCCTGCCCCGCCTGTTCGGACAGGCAGCGCGTACCAAAAGCCCTGAGCTGTTTGTGTCGGTCAGCCTGCTGGTCGTGATCGTGGCCAGTCTCGCGACCGGTGCGGTCGGCCTTTCGCCCATCGTCGGCGCAATGATCGCGGGCTTGTTAATCGCCGAGACGGACTATCAAACGGAAGTCGCCGTCATGACCGCGCCGTTCAAGGGACTGGCGCTGGGTGTGTTTCTGATCAGCATCGGCATGCAAGTTGATTTACGCTTCATCGCGGCCAATTGGGCTGCGTTGGTCGGTGCAGTTGCCAGCGTCGTTCTGATAAAGGCCGCGGTTACCGCAGGCCTACTGAAATTGAACGGCGCACGCACGGGGACCGCCACCGAGACAGGCGTTCTTATGGGAAGCCCATCCGAAACGACACTCATTGTGCTGGGCGCAGCGGGTGCGGCGCAGATCATTGACGCTGCGACCATCAATTTCTGGCAAGTCGCAACGGCGATTGGATTGACCATCACGCCGATATTGGCGCGCATCGGCCACGACATGGCGCGCCGAATTGAGCTGCGCGAGACCGACGACGAAGTGCATGAACAAGACCCGACGCAGGAACCGCGCACGGTTGTTATCGGCTTTGGCCGCGTCGGTCATTTGGTGGCCGACATGCTCATAATGCATGGGCAGCCTTATGTTGCGGTTGAATCCAATGTGGATGCCGTCACAGCGGCGCGGCGCGGTGGGTATAAAGTTATCTTTGGCGACATCTCACGTCCCGAAACATTGGACAAGCTGAGCCTTGGCCACGCAAAGGCGCTTATCCTGACCATGGATCAACCGGTGCTGGCCGAACATATCGTTAAGCGCGTCCGCCAATGGTTGCCGGATATTACCATCGTCGCGCGTGCACGCGATGCAGACCATGC
>JBEEIJ010000142.1:0-36266 GCA_041169905.1 Pseudomonadota bacterium
TCAGGCTTTCGCCCATTGTCCAATATTCCCCACTGCTGCCTCCCGTAGGAGTCTGGGCCGTGTCTCAGTCCCAGTGTGGCTGATCATCCTCTCAGACCAGCTAAAGATCGTCGCCTTGGTGAGCTTTTACCTCACCAACAAGCTAATCTTACGCGGGCTCATCCTTAGGCGATAAATCTTTGGTCTTTCGACATCATACGGTATTAGCACAAATTTCTCTGAGTTATTCCGTACCTAAGGGCAGATTCCCACGCGTTACGCACCCGTGCGCCACTAGACCCGAAGGTCTCGTTCGACTTGCATGTGTTAAGCATGCCGCCAGCGTTCGTTCTGAGCCAGGATCAAACTCTCAAGTTTGATTCATAAACCAGACTGGCACGGATAAATCCGCAAACCAGCAAGGCTCGAACTTTCAGGCGTTGTTCCTGCACAAATTACTATACATGGTGTATAGGACATATGTGCTGAACGACGTAATTTTTAACCAAGCACCCGGAGCCTAAAAACCCCCGGACCTGGCGCCGTCGCCCACATGTCCCTTCATCTAAATATCACAATGTCAAAGAGCCGAACCGGTTTGACCCGGTTACCACCGACAAAAAAGCGGACACCTATGGTTCCCTGATATTTACTACCAGAGGAGTAGGTGACCTATTTGTTGGCGACCGAACCGCGGAAACGCTTGCTTCCCGTCCGGTGAGAGGGCCTCTAAAGCGACTTCGGGATTCGGTCAACAGCCATTTGCAATTTTATTACAAAAAAAATGCAGCCCGCCGAAAATGCACGGTTTTCCGCGGGTTGAGACGGGATAACTGACGGACGGGTGATAGGTTCCATGGCGTTTAAATGCCCCGGAAAGCCCAGAATCAGGGGTGAATTGGAGAATCGGGAGCGCTTTATGGCCGATTCTCATTCTGTATTTGGGTCCGAATCCAATATGACAGCCGAGATCGACGAAAATCTAAAGAGCAAAATAACCCAATCTGCTCGGGGGGCGCCTCGCGAGCCTCACTAAATAATGTGATACAGTAAGGTGAGACAGAATGTCGCCTCCCCACAACAACGCTACCGTTCGGCTAGAGTATGGGCGTCACCACCGTCCGCGTGCTGCGCGGCGGGTCGGTAACGGTGAATGGCGGGCCCGATATGCGGATATTGCGCAGCGCGCTGCGGAGCGAGGATGAACGCACGGGGCGGACCGCTTTGCCGTGAAACACCACCGTAGCCCTGAGCAGCAGCCGCATGGCGACTGCGTCCGTCGTAGGGCGCCTCTCGGCTGTGGCGCCACCCCGACAGCCGCCCTTCGACAGGCTCAGGGCTTCGGTGATAGTCCAGCTTAATGCTATCGGATGCTAAATTGACAGACTGGACAGTTACACCCCTGACTTTGCGTCAATCTTGTCAATGTAACGCGGGGCGGTGGCGATCTTTGGCGGCGACCTTATGCCTTAAGCAAACCAATCTCGATCAAACGTTCGCGCAGATAATCATCCGCGAGAATCGGGTCGGGATAGCGATTCGGGTTTTCGGCGCTCACGCATTGCGGCAGCGTGGCGATTGGGAAGTCCGACCGCAGATGCAGAAAAAATGGCATAGAGTAGCGGCTGAACCGCGAACGATCGCCCGTCGGGTTGACCACACGGTGCGTCGTCGACGGCAGCACATGGTTGGTCAGCCGCTGCAACATGTCCCCCACATTGACCGCAAGGCCGCCCTGCGGTGGCGACACGTCCATCCAGCTGCCGTCGGGGCGCAAAATCTGCAGCCCGGCCTCTTCGGCACCCAGCAAGAGCGTTATCAAATTGATATCCTCATGCGCGCCGGCGCGGATGCAGCCTTCAGCGTCTCCGGCGATTGGCGGGTAGTGCAGCAACCGCAAAATCGAATTGCCATCCTCAATCGTCGGATCGAACCAGTGTGCAGGCAAATCAAGATAGCGGGCGATCGAGGACAATATCCGCGCACCGACCTTGTCCATTTCGGTAAAGAGCAACTGGAACGTCTCTTTAAACGCGGGAACATCTGGCCATATGTTCTGCAACATCGACCCCGCCAATGGGCTGTCCGGCGCGACATCACGTCCGACATGCCAAAATTCCTTCAGATCATGATAGTCCGCGCCCTTGGCGATTTCCGTTTTGAACGGCGTGTAACCGCGCTGACCCGCAAGTGCGGTATCAAAGCCCTTCATCTTTTCCGGCTCGGATTGTTCGAACAACTGTTTCGTCAGCGCCCAGGCCTTGGCGACCAGATCCGGATCAAGTCCATGATCGACAACGGTCGCGAAGCCATAGGTCTGGAATGAATTGCCAAGCTGCTGGCCAAGTGCGTCGGCATCGCCGCTGCGCAATGAAATAACGGGCATATGTGTCATGGACAGCGTGTTACTGCCTGCCTTAAAGGCTTTCCAGCGAAAAGGAGCGACAAGTGACAAAACAATTTTGGCTGATGAAGTCCGAACCCGACGTGTATAGTTATGATGACTTGGTGGCGGAAGGCGAAGGCACCTGGGACGGCGTGCGCAATCATAGCGCGGCGATAAACCTGCGGACGATGAAGGTCGGCGACGAAGCCTTTTTCTACCACAGCAATATCGGGCTTGAGATTGTCGCCATCATCACGATCAGCCAAGAGCATTTCATTGACCCGACCGACGAAAAGGCACGCTTTGTTGCGGTCAAGGTTAAGCCGGTACGCAAGCTTGCACAATCGGTGACGCTCAAGGCGATCAAGGCGAACCCGAATCTGGCCGAAATGGAAATGCTGCGGCAATCGCGTCTGTCGGTAGCGCCCGTGCGCGCGACCGAGTGGAATGAGATATTGAAAATGGCGGGCGAATGAACGTGCCCAAGATCGCGATTCTCGCCCCTGTTCCCGAATATGAGGAAGACTGGTCGCATATAAAGGCCGATTATACGCGGCTATTGGGCGACCAAGCGACGTTTATCGATTGGACCAAGGCGGACGACTTGGGCGGCTTTGATTTGGTCACGCCATTATTGGCATGGGGCTATCCGCGCGATTGCCCGCGCTGGTTTGCCCTGCTTGATCGGTTGGAGGCCGACGGCATCCCCGTTTCCAACCCCGTCAGCATATTGCGGTGGAATAGCGACAAATCCTATCTGGCAGAATTGGATGCCGCCGGCATTCCGTCCGTCCCGACTTTAGTGAGCGACGCGCTTGATGCCGCCGCGCTGGATCACGCCCGCGTCCATTTTGCCGTCGACACGCTCGTGGTCAAACCGCCGATTTCCGGCGGAGCCGACGGGACGTTCCGGCTGACGCTGGGCGACGACATTCCCGATTCGGTCGCCGGACAACGCATGATGATCCAGCCCTATCTGCCGACGATAGCCGAGGAAGGCGAATATTCGCTCTTCTACTTTGGCGGCCACTTCAGCCACGCCATCATCAAACGTCCGGCGGCAGGCGATTTCCGCGTACAGGAGCAATATGGCGGCTATGAAGCGGCGGTGACACCGCCTGCCGCAGCGCAAGACCTGGCACAGCGCGCCTTAGCCGCCACCGCATCCATCACCGGCACTGGCACGCTGGCTTATGCCCGGGTCGACCTATTGCGCGATGGCGATGGCGTGTTCCGTTTGATGGAGCTGGAGCTGATCGAACCATCGCTCTTCCTGCGCTTTGCACCTGACAATGGCGCAGCATTCGCTGAAGCGTTGCTGGCGACAACCGGAACCAAAAGGTCACCCGCTTCGGGCGGACTTATGCCCGACGGTAATCGGCGATGATCTCGCCACAGGCCCGCAGTTCCGCTTCATGGCCAGCCTCGCGCCAGCTTTCGGCCAAGGCATCCTTCTCCCACGCGCGCATTGCGGGAAGCCCGAGCATATGGTCCACCCATTTTTGCCCGGCATGGCCGACATCAAGGCCATAAGTGCGCACGCGAAATGCGACCGGCGCAAAAAATGCGTCGACTGCGGTGAAATGCGGCCCCGCCAGAAACGGGCCGCCAAAGCTATCAAGACCTTGCGCCCAAAGCTCGGATATCCGCGCAACATCGCGTTGCAAGGCGGCCGACATGGGCTTTGGCTTCACCCGCACCCCGACATTCATCGTGCAATCATTGCGCAAAGCAGAAAAGCCGCCGTGCATTTCGGTCACGGCGCATTGCCCCCATGCGCGTGCAGCAGGATCCTGCGGCCAGACGCCTTCGTGCCGGTCAGCCAAATATAAAGTGATGCCAAGCGAGTCCCAAACAGTCCGTTCGCCGTCCAGTAACACAGGCACTTGGCCCGTCGGCGAAAATGCGCGGAAGGCTTCGTAATTGCTATCAGCCGTAAAAGGCTCAATGCGATCTTCGAACGGGATGCCCAACATCGTCATCAACACCCATGGCCGCAAGCTCCAGCTCGAGTAATTCCGATTCGCGGTAATCAACGTATAGGGCATTGGAAACGGCCTTTCCGGTGGAAATGGGCTATTGGGCGCGCCAGCTAATCATCCAATTCCAACCAACGCGACTCTGTGCGCTGATGATAGCTGTCGAAAACGGCAAAAGGAATGCGGAAGGGCGTGCCCCAATTGCTGTTCCACATGGCAACAACGCCCGTGCGTGTCGCGGGTTCGAAAATCAGCGTTGCGCGATATCCATCGACCGCGCCCGAATGGCCGATGAACTGGCGTCCGTCATAGGTGAAGGTGCGCCAGCCAAGGCCATAATGGGCATCCGAATTCGCTTGCCGCAACTCTCCGCCATAGATTCGCGCCGTATTAACGCGCGGTGCCTGCGCCAATCGTAGCGTTGCGGCAGGCAACACATCGGGACGCTCGCCCATCGTCGCCTGCAACCAGCGGGAGAAATCAACGATATTGCTTTCGACCCCCGCCGCAGCCGGCACGCGCCAATAGCTTTCTTTTAAGGTGCGGACATTTCTGCCACTGTGCGGTCGGGCCCAATCCTTCGCGCCGGTCAATCCTGCCATGCCGAAATTCGCGCTGGTCATACCCAGCGGCAAAAAGAAACGCTCGCTGACCAGATTGGGATAGGACCGCTTACCCGCTTTGGCCAATATCTCACTGGCCGCGTCAAACGCTAGATTCTGATAGGTGTGGCAGGTACCGGGCGTACATTGCAGCGGCGCTTCTGCCAGACTGGCGCGGATGACGCGTGGGTCCTGACCATCCTCCAGCTTCTCATCATATGCGTTTTTGGTGAGACCGCTCTGCTGCGCCAACAACTGGGCAAAGCTGATCCGCGCCTCCGCGCCACCGGGCAAACGCAATGAACTTTGCCAGCTCGACACAGGCTTGTTCAGATCAACCGCGCCTTCGCTCGCCATCGATGCCGCCAGCGTACCGGCGACGGTTTTGGAGACGGAAGCCCATCTGAACACTGTATTATTGGTAACAGGGACGTTCGTGGAACGGTCCACAACGCCATAGCCATGGACAAAGCGCAGCTCGCCATCCTCAACGATTGCTACAGCGAGCCCCGCCATTTCGGAACGCTGCGTCAGTGCGGCAAATTGCCGGTCGAGTTTGCCATAATCGATCCGACCGCGCCATTCGTCTGGCTGATCTGGCAGATCAGGGGGTGTCTTTACAAGTTTGCGCAGCACCACCGCGACCTGGCTCGTCGCCGGCGCCGAGTATAAAAAATACCAGCTGGCCAACCCCAATGCCGAGGCTGCAATCAAGGATATAATGAAGCGCCGCATCGTACCGGTTAAATCGCGACCTCATAATGTGCAGTGGTTTTGGCGGCGACTTCACCAACGGTGATTCCCGGCGCGACTTCAATCAGCTTGAACGGGGACGATTTGTCGGGGCGTTGGAACACCGCCAAATCCGTGATGATCATATCGACGACATTTTTGCCCGTCAGCGGCAATGTGCATGCAGGGATGAACTTTGGCGAGCCGTCCTTGGCATTATGCTCCATCACGACGATGATTTTCTTCACACCAGCGACAAGGTCCATTGCCCCGCCCATGCCCTTAATCATTTTGCCGGGGATCATCCAGTTGGCGATGTCGCCATTCTCCGCGACTTCCATCGCACCCAGCACGGTCAGGTCAATATGCCCGCCGCGGATCATGGCGAAGCTGGCGGCGCTATCGAAATAGGCGGTCTGCGGCAGCTCGCTGATGGTTTGCTTGCCCGCATTGATAAGGTCGGCATCCTCTTCCCCTGCAAAAGGGAACGGGCCAATGCCCAACATGCCGTTTTCGGACTGCAGCGTTACTTCGACGCCAGCCGGAATATGGTTGGCCACCAGCGTGGGGATACCAATGCCCAGGTTCACATAATATCCGTCGCGCAATTCCTTTGCAGCGCGGGCGGCCATTTCGTCACGGGTCCAGCTCATGAATTATCTCCCCGCTCACGTACCGTGCGGAACTCAATCTTTTTGTCATAAGGCGCGCCAACGATCATGCGCTGCACATAGACGCCGGGCAAATGGATGCTATCGGGGTCAAGGCTGCCAACAGGCACCACTTCCTCCACCTCAACCACGCACACCTTGCCGCAAGTGGCCGCAGGCAGATTAAAGTTGCGGGCGGTCTTGCGGAAGACAAGGTTACCGCTTTCATCGGCTTTCCATGCTTTGATGATCGACAGGTCAGCAAATATCCCGCGTTCGAGGATATATTCCTCACCGCCAAAATCTTTCACTTCCTTGCCCTCGGCCACCAAAGTGCCGACGCCCGTCTTGGTATAAAAACCGGGGATGCCAGCGCCGCCAGCGCGCATCCGTTCGGCCAGCGTTCCTTGCGGGCAGAATTCCACCTCAAGCTCACCCGCCAGATACTGCCGCTCAAATTCTTTGTTCTCACCTACATAGGATGAGATCATCTTCTTCACCTGATTGGTGCGCAGCAGCTTGCCGATGCCTTCATTGTCGATACCGGCATTGTTGGACACGAAAGTCAGGCCAGTGACCCCACTGTCGCGGACGGCATCCAGCAATCGTTCGGGCAAGCCGCACAGGCCAAAGCCGCCGCTGGCAATCAATATGTTGTTTTTGAGCAGGCCGTCGAGCGCGGATGCCGCGTCCGGGAAAAGTTTTTTCGCCATGTAATGCTCCAAGAGTTGGGAGAGACGGAACGGCTCCCGCCTAGACCTCAACGGGTGTAAAGGTCAACGCCAATAGCGCGCCTAATTCGTCGAGCGCCTGTGCGCCACTGGCAACCTTTATCGCAGCCATGCCCATCGCTGCTGCGGGTTTGCAGTTGATGCCAAGGTCATCAAGGTAGATGCATTGTCGCGGAGAAACGGCGAGCGCTTCACACATCATATGATAGATGCGCGGGTCAGGTTTGCGGACACCCGCCTTGCTCGATTCAATGATATGGTCGAACCGTTCCATCACCGCGGCCACCGCTGCCGCTTTTGCGTCACTCACCGCCATGCCTGCGCCTTTACCCGACGGCACATTGTTTGTGATGCACCCCAGCGCAAAGCCAAGCGATTTGAGCTGATCGAGCGCGGCCACCATGTCTGGACGGATTTCGCCAGCAAGGCAGGCGATCACCGACGCGCCGTCCAATGCATGTCCCAGTGCCTGCGCTTCGGCAGCAAACAACGCGTCAAATTCGGTCGCGCTGCATTCGGCGCGTTCGAATTTGGCCCAGGCATTATTGTCCGGATTCACCGAATTGACCCGGCGTACAAAATCCTTGGGCAAGCCGCGCTCCGCCTCCATCCGGTTAAACGCCTCAAACGGTGACGAAGTGATGACGCCGCCAAAGTCAAAAATTACCGTATTAAATGTCATGCACTGCCCGTCATCAATATTGCAGCTTAAGCCCCGGCCGCGCCCAACGGGTTTTCACCAGACGCCCACTGCCCGACAGGCAGATATACGCGTCCATCATATCGTCTCCGCCCCACGCAATATTGGTGGTGAAGATATCATCGGTCGCGACAAATTCGACCAGCTCACCATCCGGGGAAATCACGCTGATCCCGCACTCACCGATCGTCGCGACGCAGATATTGCCGCTTGCTTCGATGCCAAGGCTGTCGAAAAATTTATTCCCGGCTGGACGATATACCGGAATCCCCGGCCCACCCGGACCCGCATCCGGCGCAACTTTGCCGGGCGACGTGATGTTGAACTTCATCAACCGGCAGGTGTAGGTTTCGGCGGCATATAATGTCTTGCCATCGGGCGACAGGCCAACGCCATTGGGGTTGTTCGACGGAAAGATCACCTCTTCCAAATGGCTGCCATCTGCCTTGGCATAAAAGATGCCAACGACATCATGGCTGCGTTTGGCATAATCGATCTTGCCATGGTCGGTGAACCAGAACCCGCCATGCGCATCAAAGACAATATCGTTCGGGCCACGCAGACTGCAGCCAAAGTCACCCGATTTATAGAGTATCTCGACTGCGCCAGTATCGATATCGATGCGTTCAATCCGGCCGCCGGAATAATCCTGCGCAATGCCGTGCGGGGCTAAAAAGCCATTGGCTTCTATATATTCAAAGCCGCCATTGTTGCAGCAGTATAATTTGCCATCGGGACCAAGCGCCAAGCCGTTGGGACCGCCGCCCGTTTTCGCAACGACGGACTTGCTGCCGTCGGGCCGCACCCGCGTGATTTGCCCTTCGGCGATTTCGACCAAAATGACGCTGCCGTCGGGCATGACCACTGGGCCTTCCGGGAAGCGCAGGCCGTCGGCGACCAATTCAAACTCTGCCATAATCTTCTCTCCTTCAGCCCGGCTCACGCGCTGGCGCGGTCCGGTCTCCCTCTCCAAGCTCGGCCTGCATGTAAACGCTGTCAAGCCAGCGGCCAAATTTCCGCCCAACCGATCGCATCCGGCCGGCAAAAGCGAATCCCATTTTCGTATGCAGCGCCACCGACGCAGGCTCTCCGCCGCCGATCACCGCAATCATTTGCCGAAAACCACATGCGTGCGCCTCATCCAGCAGACGGCGCATCAATAGGGCACCGATCCCCTGCCCCACATTTTGGGCGCGCACATAAATCGAATTTTCGCACGTGAAACCATAAGCGGGCCGGTCTCGAAATGCCGTTGCGTAGGCATAGCCCAATATCACCCCTTCGCGCTCGGCGACAAGGAACGGCCAGCCACGTGCCAAAATGTCCGCAATTTTCTGTTCGGTTTGCGCCAATGTGCGCGGCACCGTGTCGAAACTGGCGGTGCCGTTCAGAACATGATGGGCATAAATGTCGGTTATGGCTTGAGCATCGGTGATGCGCGCGCCCCGCACGATCAAATCGTTCTTCGCCTGCCCCGCGTCATCCATCCGTCATCGCTGACATAATATCACGGCCTTTGGAAGCATTTTGCGGCGTTTGATATCAATCAAAGACTTCGCGCGGCATCGGCCTACACTCAATCGCATCAATCCGGGTCGGCCTATTTTGGCGTATGAAAAGGAAATGATGATGAAATCTATCATGGTACATGCTGGCGGAGACGCAGCCTTTGAAAGCCGGTTGCAGGCCGGGCTTGATCTTGCCCGCCGTTTCAACGGGCATTTGACTTTGGTCTTGCCGAGACCAACGCAGGATTATGTGGCGTTTGACATGTTCGGCGGCGCGCATTTCATCGCCGAAGCCTTTGATGCCGCCGAAAAGGAACGGGGAAAGCTCTGCGCACGCACGGACGAACATCTAAAATCGGAGGATGTGCCTTGGGATTGGCAGATATTCGACGGAACGACATCCGATGCGTTGATTAACGCAGCGCGGCTGGCGGATATATTGGTCATGTCGCTGGATGAAGCGGGCACACCCGGCACCGCGCGCGCATGGGTCAGTGATGTCGTCACAGCGTCGCGCACACCCGTACTTGCGGTGCCTGCATCGACGAAGCGAATCTCCTTGGACCGCGCGATGGTGGCATATGACGGCGGATTTGAAGCAGCCAACGCGCTGCGCGCCGCGCTGCCGTTGCTTAAGGCAGCATTGCATGTGCGGATCGCAGAGGTTGAAACCGTGCCCGAAGAATTCCCTGTGACGGACGCTGCGACCTATTTATCGCGCCATGGCGTCAGCGCCGAAATAGCCGTCGCGGCAAAAGGTGATCAAAGCGTCGAGGAACGGTTGCTGGCTGAAGTACATGCGTGGCGACCCGATTTCCTCGTCATGGGCGCCTATGGCCATGGGCGGTGGCGCGAAACCTTGTTTGGCGGCGTGACACGGTTCATGCTGGGCGAATTGGGCATCCCTGTGTTGCTGGCGCACTAAACAATCATTGGCTTTTGCCCTTTTTCCGTGCCAGTCAGGGTACGAAAATAGGGGGGATTTAAGTGACGCAGGATACAGCCAAAGCAAGCCGTCCAATGGGTTTTTGGATGGCACTTGCGCTCGTCATGGGCAGCATGATTGGGTCAGGCGTGTTCCTGTTGCCCGCGAGCCTTGCGCCGTTGGGATGGAATTCCGTTATTGGATGGTTGATTACCGTAGCTGGCGCATTGTGCGTGGCAGCGGTATTTGGCGCGTTGAGCAAGGCCTTGCCAAAGGCCGGTGGGCCATATGCCTACACCCGCGCAGCCTTCGGCGATGGCGCGGGCTTCGCGATTGCATGGGCCTATTGGATATCGATGTGGGTTGGCAACGCCGCCATCGCCACCGCTGCGGTAAGCTATTTGAGCCAGTTGTTTCCGGTTGTCGGAGCGCATGGCATTTCGTCGGCAGTGACCATCGCGATTATTTGGGCATTTACGCTCATCAACATTCGCGGAACCAAGCTTGCCGGGCAAGTTCAGATCGTCTGGACAATTGCAAAGCTGCTGCCTCTGGTCGCGGTGATCGGGCTTGCCGCCTATGTCCTTGCGACCCAAGGCACCGCGCTTGTGCGGCCATTTGTTGCGGCTGACATTTCGGCGACCAGCATTTCTAGCGCCACCATATTGACCTTATGGGCCATGCTTGGGCTTGAACTGGCAACCGTGCCTGCCGACAAGGTGCAGGACCCCGGCCGCATCATCAACCGCGCGACGCTTTTTGGAACGGCCGGTGCTGGCGTCATTTATATCCTCGTCTGCTCCGCCGTGGTCCTCATGCTGCCGGTCGCCATCACCAGCGTATCGGCGGCGCCATTTGCGGACTTTGTAAATGTATATGCGGGCACCAATGCCGGCACCGCTATCGCCGCAGTCGGCGCGATCAGCGCGCTTGGCGCGTTGAACGGTTGGATCATGTGTCAGGCCGAGATGCCCGCCGCTTTGGCGCGCGACGGCCTGTTCCCGGCATTCATGGGAAAAGAAAGCGCCAATGGCACGCCGCGCAACGCACATCTTTTTACATCGACGCTTTTGACGCTGGTCATCCTGATGAACAGCAGCCGGTCGATGTCCGCGATGTTCGAATTTCTCATCTTGCTCACCACCGCCATTGTTCTGGTGATGTATTTCGGATGCGCTGCCGCTGCGTTCCGTTTGATGACCAAAGGGCAGTTGCCGGTCACAGCAGGTTTCAAGGTGATATTGTTGCTCGCAGCGCTCTATTCCTGCTGGACGATCTATGGCGCTGGGGCCGAAGCCTTAATCTGGGGCGTTGTTTTATTGTTGGCCGGGTTCCCGGTTTTCTGGCTGTTGAAGCTTGCAAGGGGTTCCAAACCCACAAGCTGACGCCTACATACACAGAACAAGAAATTTGCGGGACATTCGATGAGCTACACTTCCGATTTGGGCCTTTATATTGATGGCAGCTGGCGCAAGGGCGAAGGCCGCGATTGTCACGCCGTTATAAATCCGGCCACTGGCGAAACGCTCGCTGAGCTGCCTTTGGCGACCGCGGCAGACCTCGATGAAGCGCTTGCCGCGACCGCAAAAGGTTTTGCATATTGGCGCGGCGTCGATGTAAATGCCCGCGCCGCGATTTTGCATAAGGTTGCCGATCTTATCCGTGAGCGCGCAGAAGGCATCGCCGTTCTGCTCACGACCGAACAGGGCAAACCACTCGCCGAAGCGCGGACCGAGGTTCTGTCCTGCGCCGCGCAGTTTGATTATTTCGCTGAAGAGGCCAAGCGCAGCTATGGCCGCGTTCTCGTCCGACCAACAGGACAGCGCGCAATTGTGCTGAAACAGCCCGTTGGACCCGTTGCCGCATTTTCACCGTGGAATTTCCCGGTCAATTTGATGTGCAAGAAAATGGCGGCAGCGCTCGCTGCGGGCTGTTCGATCATCGCCAAGCCACCGGAAGAAACGCCCGCAAGCACAAGCGGCATCATGCAGTGCGTCATCGACGGCGGCGTTCCGGGCAATGTTGCCCAGCTGATTTATGGCGTTCCCGATATGGTGAGCCGTCACCTGATCGCATCACCCATCATCCGCAAGGTTAGCTTCACAGGGTCCGTTCCCGTGGGCAAACATTTGCTGAAACTTGCGGCGGACGGCGTTAAGCGCACCACCATGGAGTTGGGTGGCCATGCGCCTGTGCTCATTTTCGATGATTGCGACCTTGAAAAGGCCATCACTTTGTCGGCGACCACCAAGTTCCGGAATGCCGGACAAGTGTGCATTTCTCCGACGCGTTTCTATGTGCAGGAAGGCGTCTACGACCGCTTCGTTGCTGGCTTTGCCGCGCATACCCGCCAAGTTCAGGTCGGCAATGGATTGGACGCTGGTACCGTCATGGGGCCATTGGCCAATGCGCGGCGGCCCTCGGCCATCGCCGCCCTCGTGGAGGATGCAACCGCGAAAGGCGCGAAGCTTTTGGCCGGTGGCACACGCGGGGAACAGGGCTATTTCTTTCAGCCCACAGTGCTCGCGGACGTCCCCATGTCGGCCGACGTCATGGACAATGAACCATTTGGCCCCGTTGCATTGATGCGGCCATTCAAGACGTTGGACGAAGCCATTGCACAGGCAAACCGCCTGCCCTTTGGCCTTGCGGCCTATGCCTTCACCGAAAACGCGCGGCAGGCGAACCTTGTCGCCGATGCGTTGGATACCGGCATGGTTGGCCTGAACAGCTTTGTGATTTCCATGCCTGACGCGCCCTTTGGCGGGGTTAAGGAATCCGGCTTTGGCAGTGAAGGCGGCCCCGAAGGTCTCGACAGCTATTATGTAACCAAAGCGGTCCATCAATATTGATACAGCGGCAGCTCTGGCTGATTGGCGGGCTGTGCGCTGTGGCACTAGGCACCGTTGGTATCGCTCTGCCGTTGCTGCCGACCGTACCCTTTATGATATTGGCGGCGTTTTGCTTTGCGCGCAGCAGCCCGGCGCTTGAAGCCCGCTTGATGAACCATCCCGCCTTTGGGCATCATATTGTTGCTTGGCGCGAAAAAGGGGTGGTGAGCAGACGCGGCAAATGGTCGGCAACCGTCGCCTTTGGCATCAGCATAGCGATTGGATTAATCACGTTGGCATTGCCTTGGTCGTTAATACCACTTGGCGTTGCAATATTGTGTCTTGGTTGGATTTGGCGACAGCCCGAAGCCTAGGGTCCTGACCCTAAATCGCCGCGTCGCGCACGATCGCGATCCCGGCCTCACGTTGTTTTTTGAGATCCGCCTTCAACTTGGCAGGATCACGCGCGAACACGAAACCAAAGCTGACGCCGCCTTCTTTTCCGATGGTGGCGTGGTGCAATTTATGCGCCTGAACCAGCCGCTTGGCATAACCACTGCGCGGCACATATTTAAAGTAACGCTGATGCACGAGGCCATCATGCACCACGGTGTAGATGATGCCGTAAAACAGCACGCCAAGGCCAATCCAGGTCGCAGGCTCCCAAGCTCTTTCACCAAGCAACAAAGGGCTGCCAATCGCAAAGAAGGAGATGCTCGTAACCGCGCCGACAATCCCATAAAGATCGTTCTTTTCCAGCGCGTTGTCATGTGGTTCGTGATGGTCACGGTGCCAGCCCCAGCCCCAACCGTGCATGATATATTTATGGCTCGACCACGCCACCCATTCCATGACGAAGACGGTGCCAAGCACGATGAGGATGATGCTGATAACGCTCATGTTGTTCCCATTAGACGCAAATGGCGCAAGATTGAAGTGCAACGATTGTCACCTCACTTGATTTCGTTGCAATCAGTTCTATGGCATTTTTATTATGTCCACACCGCAAACACTGTACGAAAAAATCTGGAACGCCCATGTCGTCGAACAACGCGACGATGGTACGTGCCTGATCTTCATTGACCGCCACCTTGTGCATGAAGTGACAAGTCCGCAGGCTTTTGAAGGCCTAAGGGCGACAGGGCGCCATGTCCGTCGGCCCGATTTGACATTGGCTGTGCCGGACCACAACCTGCCCACCACCGCGCGTCTGGACAGCCACGGACAACCGATCCCGATTGCAGACCCGGAAAGCGCCCAGCAATTGGAAGCGCTGGAGCGAAACGCGCCGGAGTTCGGCATTAAGTATATTCATGCCTCCGATGCCAAGCAGGGTATCGTCCATGTTGTCGGGCCAGAGCAGGGTTTTTCCCTTCCCGGCACGACGATTGTATGCGGCGACAGCCACACCGCGTGCCATGGTGGCCTTGGCGCCTTGGCATTCGGCATCGGTACGTCTGAGGTCGAGCATGTTCTGGCGACGCAGACGCTCCAACTGACGCGTTCAAAGTCCATGGAAGTTCGCGTCGAGGGTGAATTGCGCGCAGGCGTGTCCGCCAAGGACGTCGTGCTGCACATCACCGGCGTGCTTGGTGCCGCCGGCGGCAGCGGCCATGTGATCGAATATACCGGATCCGTCATACGTGCGCTTAGCGTCGAGGGGCGGCTGACCATTTCCAACATGGCCATTGAACATGGCGCGCGTGCGGGCCTCGTGGCACCCGACGATACTACTTTTGCGTATATCAAGGGCCGGCCTATGGCGCCTTCAGGCGCAAATTGGGACGCAGCGGTTGCCTATTGGCGCACACTCGCAACCGATCCGGGTGCAACTTATGACAAGGTCGTATCGATTGATGCCGCCGATATCGCACCCAGCGTCACATGGGGCACCAGCCCCGAAGATGTGTTGCCAATTACAGGCATCGTGCCAGACCCGTCCAGCTTTGCCGATCCGTCCAAGCAGGAAGCCGCGCGCAAATCGCTGGATTATATGGGGCTGACACCCGGCACACGGATGACCGATATCGAAGTGCAGAATATCTTCATCGGCAGCTGCACCAACAGCCGCATCGAAGATCTGCGCGCCGCCGCTGAAATCTTAAAAGGCCGCAGAAAGGCGGCGAACGTGAAATGGGCGATTGTCGTGCCCGGCAGTGGCCTTGTGAAGCAACAAGCCGAGGACGAGGGTCTAGACCAGATATTTACCGACGCCGGGTTTGAATGGCGCGAGCCGGGCTGTTCGGCATGTTTGGGGATGAACCCCGACAAGGTGCCCGCCGGCGAACGCTGCGCATCGACCAGCAACCGGAATTTCGTCGGCCGCCAAGGCCCAGGCGCGCGTACCCATCTGGTGAGCCCGGCAATGGCCGCAGCTGCTGCTGTGACGGGCAAGCTCACCGACGTCCGTGCGTTCGCCAATTAAGGGTAACGCACGCGCGGCACCGCTGGCTTATGCGGCGGTGCCAGTGAAGCTATTCCCTTTACTTGTCACAAATGCCGAAGCTAAAGCAGTTGGCATCAAGGAAGAGGCTTATGACCAATAAAAAATCCGACAATGGCGACACATGGTCGACAACAGCAAAGGTTGGCGCTGCAGTGGGTTCGGCGGCACTGATGGCGGCGTTGATTTACGCAGGACGCCGCAGCCTGACCCAGAAAAAGGGAAAGCTGGAACCAATGTCGCCTGAGCCCGAAGTTGCGCCGATGACGCACAATCAGCCCAAGACAGATACGGACTAAAATTATGAAAGCGATAAGCCGTGTTGAGGGCCGGGCCTATCCCGTCGGTTTGAAGAATATCGACACCGATGTGATCATCCCCGCGGTGTGGCTGAAAACCATTAGCCGCGCTGGATTGGGCAAGGGTGCGTTCGAAAGCTTGCGCGCGGTTCCGGGCAATGTGTTTGATGATCCCGAATATGCCGGTGCGCCGATATTGATCGCTGGCGACAATTTCGGTTGCGGATCGAGCCGCGAACATGCGGCATGGGCGATGGCCGATTTGGGCATATCCGCGGTGATTGCGCCAAGCTTTTCCGACATATTTTCGGGCAATGCCTTCAAGAACGGCTTGCTCGCCATTGTTCTGCCGCAGGCTGCGATTGACCGGTTGATGGAAGTCGCGCGGACCGATGAGATTCACATCGATCTGGAAACGCAAACTGTCACCACCCCGTTTCAGGACCGGTTCGAATTTGAAATCGACCCATTCCGTAAACATTGCCTGATCAACGGTGTAGACGAAATCGGCCTGACGCTGAAAAGCAGCGACGCGATTTCGGTGTACGAAGCCAAATTATCTGCGGACCGGCCCTGGCTGGCGCCAAACCCCGTTTAGGAGAGAGACATGCGCGCTTTATTATCGACCGCAAGCGGCGGCCCAGAAACCCTTGTTATGGGCGAACTGCCTGAACCCACTGCCGGACCCGGTCAGGTTGTGGTCGCTGTAAAGGCCTGTTCAATCAATTTTCCCGACACGCTGATGATTGTCGACCTTTATCAATTCAAACCGGAGCGTCCCTTTGCGCCGGGCGGCGAAATTGCGGGCACTGTCGAAGCGATTGGCGAAGGCGTTACCGGCTTTGCCATTGGCGACCGCGTCATTGGCCTGTGCGGTAATGGTGGTCTGACAGAGAAAGTCGCGATCGCAGCGTTCAATTGCTTCAAAATGCCCGACGCCATGTCCTTTGACGATGGCGCCGCTTTGTTGATGACCTATGGCACATCAATCCACGCGCTGAAGGATCGCGGCCATATGAAGTCGGGCGACAATGTCCTTGTGCTTGGCGGTGCAGGCGGCATCGGGATTTCGGCGATTGAACTGGCCAAGGCATTTGGCGGCCGTGTGGTCGCTGGTGTCTCCAGCGAGGCAAAGGCAGACATCGCACGCGAAGCAGGCGCTGACGAAGTGGTCGTGTACCCACACCAGCCGTTCGACAAGGACCAGTCCAAGGCTGTCGCCGAGCTGTTCAAAACGGCGGCTGGCCGGGACGGATATAACATCATTTATGACACCGTGGGTGGCGACTATAGCGAACCCGCCGTCCGGTCGATTGCATGGGAAGGCAAGTTTCTCGTAGTTGGCTTTCCCGCCGGAATAGCGAAATTGCCCTTAAACCTCACATTGCTGAAAAGCTGTGACGTATGCGGCGTTTTCTGGGGGGCCTTTGCCGCACGTACGCCGCAGAAAAATCATGCCAATATTGCAGAGCTGTTCGACCTATATGCAGCGGGCAAGATCAAGCCACGCATTTCGGAAACATTCGCGCTTGCGGACGCCGGAACAGCAATAGCGCGCTTGGGCGACCGGGCCGCGGTTGGAAAGCTCGTCGTACGCATTTAACAAGACCGGTCTTGTTGCGCGACGATGCAGGCATTATCTTTGAACAACAGTAAAATGGAACGGCATGATGACAACTTTCGACGATCGCGAAAAAGCCTTTGAAAACAAGTTTGCACATGATGCAGACCTGCAATTCAAGATCACCGCCCGCCGCAACAAGCTGGTGGGTCAATGGGCGGCCGAAAAAATGGGCCTGACCCCTGAAGAAACCACGTCTTATGCGACATCGGTCGTGCAAGCGGACTTTGAAGAAGCGGGCGACGAAGACGTTATCCGTAAATTGCTTGGCGATTTGACATCAGCCGGTATCGACGTGGATGACGCGATGATCCGCGCTGCGCTCGAAGACAAAATGGTGGAAGCCCGCCGTCAATTTATCGAGCCTGCATAATGGCCATGCACGCCCACGAAATTGAGGAAATGATTCAGGCGGCAATCCCCGATGCTTTTGTCGAAATCACTGACCTTGCGGGCGACGGCAACCATTATGCCGCGCGCGTCGTCAGCGAAAGCTTTCGCGGAATGCCGCGCGTAAAACAGCATAAGGCCGTGTATGACGCTTTGGGCGGACGCATGGGCGGTGTCTTGCATGCCCTTCAGCTGACTACAGCCATTCCCTGATTATTGGAGTATTAAAATGAGCGTTAATGAACGGATCGATGAGATCGTCAAAGGCAATGATGTCGTCCTTTTCATGAAAGGTTCGCCATTGTTTCCGCAGTGCGGATTTTCCAGCAAGGCGATCGCCATTCTTGACCATCTGAATGTCGCGTATGAAAGCGTCGACGTCTTGCAGGATATGGAAATCCGTGCGGGCATCAAAGAATATAGCGATTGGCCAACCATCCCGCAGCTTTACGTCAAGGGCGAGTTCCTCGGTGGTTCGGACATCATGATGGAAATGTACGAAGCGGGCGAGCTGCAAGCAATTGTGGACGCAGAGGGTTTAGCTAAGGCTGGCTAATCAGTCGGCGTCATTTACCACTGTCAGCCTTGGCTGCATGATGTGAATCCACAGCAACGCCAGTAAATAGGCGCTTGCACAGATTGCGAACATCGGCGTGTAGCCAAGGCCTGCATCGAGCGACCAGCCAGCGAATTCAAGCATGGCCGCGCCGCTCAAATTACCGACCAAAGCCCCAATTGCGATCACGCTGCCGACCTGACGGGCGGGAACAATATCCGCCGTCATGCCGAAAATATTGGTCGAAAAACCCTGATGCGCGAAAAGTGCCAGCCCGATGATCAGCGCCGCAATCCATTCATTTGGTGCTTGCAGGGCCAAGGGAATGGGCAAAATCAGCAAAGCGTAAAAGAGCATGGAGCTTTTGCGCGCTGCATTGGGTGTCATGCCCTTACCCAACAGGATCGGGAACAATATGCCGCTGGTCACAGCGCCAACCGCCGCCAGCGCATATACGATAGCCGTGGGCGCGCCGATTTCCGCCTGCCCCAGTCCAAATTGCCGCGCAAAGAAATCTGGCGCCCAAAATAATATGAACCACCATACAAGGTCCGTGAGCAGCTTTGCGCCGGCCACCGCCCATGTCCGCCGTTCCTTCAAAAGATCACGCCATGGCGGGCCTTTGTCTGCTGGATTGGCGATGGTTGGCGCAGCTGTACCCAATGGCTGAAGTTTGCTCGTGCCGAGCCACCAGAAAAGCAGCCAAACAAACCCAAGCGCGCCAGTAATAATAAACGCCTCGCGCCAGCCATAAGTGATGGCAATCCATGGCACGGTCAGCGGCGCCAAAATCGCGCCTATATTGGACGCGCTGTTAATCACGCCGATACCGATGGATCGTTCCCGAATGGGCAAATATGTGGCGGCCGATTTCATCGCCGCCGGCGTGTTTACTGACTCTGCTACAGCAAGAGTGACGCGTGCTGCGACAAACTGCCCAACCGAACTGGCAAAAGCATGCCCCATGCCCGCCAAGCTCCATATCGCAACGGCCAAACCATAGCCCCAGCGCACACCGAACCGGTCAATAAACCAACCGACGCCAAGCAAAGCCACCGCTGTGGCAATTTGAAATGCTGATCCGAAATGGCCAAATTCACGGTCGCTCCAGCCAAATTCAACCTGCAATGTGGGCTTGAGAAGAGCGAGAACCTGTCGGTCGAGATAATTGAGCGCCGTACCGAAAAACAAAAGGGCAATGAGTCCGTAGCGGATATACCGTGCGGCATCGCCGGACTTTGCGATCTCGGTGTCGGCCATTGAATCCTCTCCCAAGTCCTGCTTTATGCTGGAACTTCTGATGCATCTGCCTATAGAAGGCCATATGACACCGCAAGACATAAACGCGAATTATATCGCTGACCTGTATGGCGAGACATATCTTGCTGAGGACAATCCGGCGCCGCGCAAACGATTGATGATCGGCGCATTGTTCCCGGGTCTTGCTGTCGTTGGTATCGCGTCGGTCGCGGCGACTTGGTTCTCCGAACATTATGCCATGCCCGTCATATTGGCCGGGCTTTTGCTTGGTCTGGCGCTCAATTTTATATCGGCTGAACAAAAGGTCCACCCGGGCCTCGATTTCTGCGGCACCACATGTTTGCGGTGGGGCATCGTTCTGTTGGGAACACAGGTGACCGTCATGCAGATTGGTGGATTGGGTGCACTCGCGTTTCTGGGGCTGGTGTGCATCATGGCGCTGGTGATGGGTGCGGGCCTATTCGGCGCGCGACTGGCTGGACAGAGCAATTATGCAGGCTGGCTTGCGGGCGGCGCGACAGCCATCTGTGGCGCGTCAGCGGCCTTGGCTATTTACGCCGTTATTGGCCGCGAGCGGCTGAACCAGAACCAATTCACGCTGACATTGGTGGGGGTCTCACTCGCCAGTGCTATCGCCATGTCCTTTTACCCCCTCATCGCGGCACAGCTTGCCTTTACGGATCGTCAGGCGGGTTTCCTGATGGGCGCAGCGATTCATGATGTCGCGCAGTCGCTGGGCGGTGGTTATAGTTTTTCCCAATCCGCCGGTGAAACGGCAACGATTGTAAAGCTGTCGCGCGTCGCCTTGCTGGCCCCCGCAGTGGCGCTCATCGGCCTTGCCATCGGTGCGGGTAATGGCCAATCGAAAAGCCTTGCCGCGAAGTTGAAACTGCCGTGGTTTATCATCGCGTTCTTCGCGGTGGTTGCCGTCAACTCGCTTGTCGACGCACCGAAATGGGTGGGCGAATATGGCCTGCTGGCATCGAAGGCGATGCTCTTGTTCGCCGTTACCGCAACCGCTATGCGGTCACGGCTTGATCTGTTACTCGGGCAAGGGTGGAAGGCGATGCTGCCCGTCATGCTCGCCACTTTGACCGCTTTCATTGCCGCGGCCACCTTTGCTTGGGGATTTTTATGAGTGAGCCAATTTTTGACCTCGCCGTAATCGGCGGCGGTATAAACGGTGCCGGCATTGCGCGCGACGCGGCCGGACGTGGCGCAAAGGTGGTCTTGCTTGAGCGCGGCGATCTTGCGCGCGGTACATCGTCTGCATCGACAAAACTTATTCACGGCGGGCTGCGCTATCTTGAGCATTATGAATTCGCGCTGGTGCGGGAATCCCTGATTGAGCGCGAGCGGTTGTGGGCCATTGCGCCGCACATCATTTGGCCGCTGCGCTTTATCCTGCCGCATCAAAAGGGCATTCGGCCCGCATGGCTCGTCCGCTTGGGCCTGTTTTTATATGACCATATTGGCGGCCGCAAACTGCTGCCCGCGACCCGCACCGTAAAGCTTGCGTCTGAACCCGCCGGTAAGCCGCTGAAGCCGGGATTCACCACTGCGTTTGAATATTCCGATTGCTGGGTCGATGATGCCCGATTGGTGATCTTTAACGCGATGGATGCCGCACAAAATGGCGCGGAAATCCGCACGCATTGCGAAGTGACGCACATCGAACGACGCGATGGCATCTGGCATATCGAAATTGCCGGGCAGCCACCCATCAAGGCGCGCGCCGTTGCCAACGCAGCAGGACCAGCGGTGCTTGAACTGCTGGCGCGCACCACCGGGCGGCAACGCAACGCAGCCGAAACCATCCGGCTTGTGCGCGGGTCGCATATCGTTGTGCGCAAAATGTTCGATACGCCGCAGGCGTATTTCTGCCAAAACCCCGACGGCCGGATCTTCTTCGCTATACCCTATGAGGATGATTTCACCCTGATCGGCACGACCGATGCCGATCACAAAGGTTCGCTCGACGACGTTTTCGCGACGCCCGAGGAAATCGATTATATCTGCGAATCCGCTGGCGCTTATTTCAAACAAACCATTACTGCCGCCGACGTCATTTACGCTTACGCTGGTGTCCGGCCATTGGTCGATGACGGGTCGGGCAAGCCCGAAACCGCATCGCGCGGTTACCATTTTGAAGTCGACGTTGATGCCGATGGGCAAGCGCCGATTCTGTCTGTCTTCGGCGGCAAGATTACAACATACCGCCACTTGGCAGAGAGCGCCGTCAAAAAGCTTGCCGGATATATGCCCGTTCTCGATGGGCGAAGCTGGACGCTCCAACAGCCGCTTCCCGGTGGCGATTTTCCAACCGATGGTGCCGATGACTTGGCGAACGAACTGCAACGCGCATATCCGTTTCTGCCTGCGTCCCTCACCCACCGCTGGGTGCGCAGCTATGGGACGCTGACGCGATTGATCTTGGGCGATGCCAACGCCATCGCAGATCTCGGCACGCATTTTGGCCACGGACTTTATGCGCGCGAAGTCGACTATTTGATCGGCCAGGAATGGGCACGATCCGCCAGCGACATATTGTGGCGGCGCAGCAAGCTGGGCCTGCGTTTTTCTGACGCAGAAACACAGAAATTGGAAAGCTACGTCGCGGGCAAATTACGAAAATAAGGCCGCATAAGTGATGCGCTTGTGGCTGGGCGAGGAAACTACCGCGATATCTTATCCTTTCTGGGTTGATTTCCGCCAACAAAGGGACCATCTGCCCCCAATCGGAGCAAATTTATCTGATTAGGGTCAATGTTATGCGTTTGTCGAATATGGCAGATTATGCAGTGGTGGTTATGAGCGCGGCTTCGCGCCATTGCGGTTCTGCGCGCGTATCTGCGACCGACCTTGCGACCGAAACTGGCCTTGCGCTGCCCACGACTCAAAAGCTGGTGAGCATGTTGACCAAGGCGGGCCTTTTGCGTTCGGCACGGGGCACGGGCGGTGGCATCACGCTTGCCCGACCTGCTGCGGCCATCAACCTGGCGGATATTATCGAGGCCGTCGAAGGCCCAATTGCAATGACCGCCTGCTGCGATACGCATAAACACGCCTTGGGCCAGCATTGTGCGAAAGAAGGCAGCTGCCACGTCCAATCGCATTGGCCCGTCGTCAACAACGCTGTGCGCGGTGCGCTTGCGCAAATCAATTTGGCAGGACTGACGCGATGACCGACGATATTGAGATCAAAGACAAGGCTGCGTGGGACGCCGCCGAAAAGGTTGCCGATTACGAACATGGCTGGTCGTCGGACATCGAAACCGATTTCGCGCCAAAGGGCCTGAACGAAGATACCGTCCGCTTCATTTCGGCCAAGAAGAATGAGCCCGAATGGATGCTCGAATGGCGGCTTAAGGCCTTTGCCATGTGGAAAACGATGGAAGCGCCGGATTGGGCCAAGCTCAATGTCCCGCCCATCGATTATCAAGATGCCTATTATTATGCCGCGCCCAAGGCGAAGCCAAAGCTGAATTCACTCGACGAGGTCGATCCCGAAATCCTGCGTGTTTATGAAAAGCTGGGTATTCCGATTGCCGAACAGAAATTGCTTGCCGGTGTCGAAGGCGGTGAAGATGGCGGCTTGCCCCAACGCCGCGTCGCGGTTGATGCCGTGTTTGACAGCGTTTCGGTTGCCACGACCTTCCGCGCCGAATTAGAGCGCGCTGGCGTTATCTTCCGCAGCATTTCGGAAGCGATTAAGGAATATCCTGATCTTGTCCGCAAATATCTCGGCAAGATTGTGCCGATGCACGACAATTATTTCGCCACGCTCAACTGCGCGGTCTTTTCCGATGGGACGTTCGTCTACATCCCCGAAGGCGTGCGCTGCCCGATGGAGCTTTCCACCTATTTCCGTATCAACGCGGAAAATACGGGTCAGTTCGAACGGACATTAATCGTCGCTGATAAGGGCAGCTATGTCAGCTATCTCGAAGGCTGTACCGCGCCGATGCGCGACGAGAACCAGCTGCACGCCGCTGTGGTCGAACTGGTCGCGCTGGACGATGCCGAAATCAAATATTCGACCGTGCAAAACTGGTATCCCGGCGACGCGGAAGGCAAAGGCGGCATCTACAATTTCGTCACCAAGCGCGCATTGTGCCAAGGACGGAACAGCAAGGTGAGCTGGACTCAGGTGGAAACCGGCAGTGCAGTGACGTGGAAATATCCAAGCTGCGTTTTGAACGGCGAAAACAGCATTGGCGAATTTTACTCGGTCGCGGTGACCAACAATCACCAGCAGGCCGATACCGGCACCAAGATGATCCACAATGGCAAGGGTAGCCGCTCGACCATTGTCAGCAAGGGCATCAGCGCCGGACACAGCAACAACACCTATCGCGGGCTGGTGCGCGTTGCGCCCAATGCCGAAGGCGTGCGCAACTTCACCCAATGTGACTCGCTGCTGCTCGGGTCTTTAAGCGGCGCGCACACCGTCCCCTATATCGAAGTTCGCAACCCAAGCGCGCAGATCGAGCATGAGGCGACGACGAGCAAGATTTCGGACGACCAAATGTTCTACGCCATGGCCCGCGGCCTGAACGCCGAAGAAGCGGTCGCGCTGATCGTGAACGGCTTTGCCAAGGAAGTGCTGCAGCAACTGCCGATGGAATTCGCGGTTGAAGCGCAGAAGTTGTTGGGCATCAGCCTTGAGGGCTCGGTTGGATGACTTGGAACCTTCGCGATCAAGCAAAACAAACAAACTCCCCTCCCCTTCAGGGGAGGGGCCGGGGGTGGGGTCTCTCCGCCGAGCGCATCGAGCAATTGGGCGGTTACGCTACGGATATGCGCCGCGAGCCAACCGCGCCGGAAAAGCGGCTATGGCGCGCGCTGTCGCGTTCACAACTCGGCGGCCACAAATTCCGCAGACAATCGGTCATCGGACCCTTCATCGCCGACTTCATGTGTCCGCAAAAGGGATTGGTTGTTGAAGTCGATGGCCACACGCATGCCGATATAGCGCGAGATGCTTGGCGGGATGCCAGACTGAATGAAATGGGTTTCCGCGTGCTTCACGTCCCCAATTCCGAAATCATGCACAATCTCGAAGGCGTGTGCGAAGGGCTGTTGGCGCTACTGGCCGAAATGCCGGACCGTTACGAGAGACCCCACCCCAACCCCTCCCCTGAAGGGGAGGGGCTTAAGGAGGCGCAGAAGCTGTTGGGCATCAGCCTTGAGGGGAGCGTGGGGTGAGGACAGCGCTCGCCTCGTTCTTTATCTTGGTCCCATGGATGCTAATCGCTCCATGGATCGCCAAGGGCTACGGTCAGTGGCATTGGCCTGATCCTTTTGCAGGTCGGAACGGCGCGTTTTTTGACGCCACGGTCTTCTACTTGCCTCCGTTGCTAGTGCTTGCATTGATCGTAAGAAAATTTTCCGGAAAGCCTAATGATCCAAATAAATAACCTCCACGCCAATGTTGGCGACAAGCCTATCCTTAAAGGCCTCACGCTCTCGCTGAACGCGGGCGAGATCCATGCGATCATGGGTCCGAACGGCGCGGGAAAATCGACGCTGGGTTATGTGCTATCGGGCCGCCCGGGTTATGAGGTGACCGAAGGTTCGGTGACCTTCAACGGTCAGGATTTGCTCGCCCTCGAACCACATGAACGCGCCGCCGCCGGTCTGTTCTTGGGCTTTCAATATCCGGTCGAGATCCCCGGCGTATCGAACGTCCAGTTCCTGCGCGAGGCGCTCAATGCGCAGCGTAAATATCGCGGAGAGGCGCCGCTTACGGGTGGTGAATTCCTGAAGGTCGCGCGCGAACAGGCAAATGCACTGGGCATGGATATGGAGATGCTCAAGCGCCCGGTGAATGTCGGCTTTTCCGGCGGCGAGAAGAAGCGCAACGAGATGGTGCAAATGGGCATTATCGACCCTGCGCTTGCGATTCTCGATGAAACCGACAGCGGCCTCGACATCGACGCGCTGCGCAGTGTGGGCGATGGCATCAACCGCATCATGCGCAAGCCGGACAAGGCTGTGCTGCTGATCACCCATTATCAGCGGCTGCTCGATTATGTGAAACCCGACTTCGTCCACGTCCTCGCCGACGGCCGCATCACGCGGACCGGCGGCGCGGAGCTCGCGCTTGAGTTGGAGCGTGACGGATATAAGGAATTGGCGGCATGAGCGCCGCAGGCATTCCTCTCTTTTTCTCTGCGACCTCTGCGCCTCTGCGTGCAAAAACAATTGGTTCACGCAGAGGCGCAGAGGTCGCAGAGGGGTGCGCGCAGCGATGACTGTTCTCCCAACGCGGCATGACGAAGCGTGGCGTTACAGCGATATTGATGCGCTAGCGCGGGCGTGGCCATTACCAGCGCCCGAAAGCATCATCGTGCCTGCGGGTGGAACCTTTGCGCGGACGATTATTCAGGACAGCGGCACTATCCATCAATTGGACATCGCAATCGGCAAAGGCGCCACCGCCGCAATCCATGTGCTGAATATCGGTGGCGATTATGGGCGGGTAGAGCTTAACGTCACACTGCAAGAGGGCGCTGATTTCAAACTTGGCGCGGTGCAAATTGGTGGCGGCGCGCAAACGCTTGAGGTCATTACCACTGTTACCCATGCAGAACCCGGCGCAACATCATCGCAGATTGTCCGCTCCGTTTTGGCGGGCACGGCGACTGGCACCTATCTCGGCAAAGTGGCCGTGGCACGCGATGCCCAGCAAACCGACAGCGTACAGTCCGTCAAAGCGATGCTGCTGGACCGCAGCGCGACGGCCAACGCCAAGCCCGAACTCGAAATCTACGCCGACGACGTCAAATGCGCCCATGGCTGCGCGATTGGCGAGTTGGACGCCATGGGACTTTTCTATCTGCAAGCGCGCGGCATTACCCCTGCCGATGCAAAGAAGTTGATGTTGCAGGCATTTGTCGCGGGCGTGTTTGAAGGCGCGGCGGATGAAGAGGCGCTGACCGAAGCGGCTTTAGCCAAATTGGGGGATTTGGTGTGACCACCACCGCCCTTCGTGACCAATTCCCTGGCCTTGCGAACAACTGGCATTATCTCGACACCGCCGCGACGGCGCAAAAACCGCAGGTCGTGCTCGACGCGATGATGCGTGCCGGTGGCGCCGATTATGCCACCGTCCATCGCGGCGTCTACGCCCGCTCGGCCAATATGACTGTCGCGTTTGAGGCAGCACGCGAGCGCGTGGCGCGCTTCATTGGCGCAGCATCGCCGAACGAAGTCGTGTTCGTCCGCGGCGCGACCGAGGGCATCAATTTGGTCGCGCAAAGCTGGGGTCCGGCCAATCTGAAGGCTGGCGACCGCATCATGCTCAGCCAGTTGGAGCATCACAGCAATATCGTGCCGTGGCAGATGCTTTGCGAAAAGGTCGGCGCGCATATCGACGTCTGCCCATTGACCGACGACGGCCTGATTGACCTCGATTGGCTGGAAGCGAACCTTACCGAACAACACAAGCTCGTCGCGCTGGCGCATGTGTCCAATGTGCTTGGGTCGATCCTTGGCGTAAAGCGTGCGGCCAAGGCTGCACATGCCGTCGGTGCCAAGCTGATGCTCGACGGGTGTCAGGCCGCACCGCGCATGCGGCTGAACATGGCTGAGCTGGACTGCGACTTTTACGTCATGTCCGGCCACAAATTATACGGCCCAACCGGCGTTGGCGTGTTGTGGGCAAAGGCGGAAACGCTGGATTCCATGCCCCCATGGCAGGGCGGCGGCGCGATGATTGATCGTGTGACCTTTGAAAAGACGACTTACGCCCCGGCGCCATCGCGGTTTGAGGCGGGCACGCCAATGATTATTGAAGTGATCGGCCTGCACGCCGCGATCGACTTTATCGACAGCTTTGGTCCCGAGGCGATATTCGCGCATGAAAGCGCGCTCGCCGCGCAAACGCGTGATGCCTTACGCGGTATCAATTCGGTCACCTTATATGGTCCGGAAAAGTCCGCTGGGATCGTGTCCTTCAGCATGGAAGGCATCCATCCGCACGATATCGGAACGATATTGGACGAAGAAAATGTTGCCATTCGTGCTGGCCATCACTGCGCACAACCGCTGATGGACCATCTGGGCATCCCCGCCACCGCGCGGGCGAGCTTTGGTATTTATAATGACGAAAATGATGTCGCAGCGCTGGTGCGCGGGCTGGAACGGGTGAAAAGGATTTTTGGATGAATTTCCCCGCTTTCGTCATGCTGAACTTGTTTCAGCAAAACAAACCGCAGTCGCGTGTTATCCTGAAACAAGTTCAGGATGACGAGGAGTAATTATGAACGAGAACATCCGGATAGAAGAAGTTGATAGCGTCGAAAAGCCGCCTCGTGCGCGCGTGGAAAACGCCGTCGAAACGCCTGGTGAGACATTGGCCCGCAAGAAGGATTATCTGGAGGGCTTTCTCGCGCAGAAACCTGCTGCGCCATCACCGGGCGAACCCGACGGCGATTTGTACGAAGCGGTCATTGCGGCGCTTAAGGAAATTTACGACCCGGAAATTCCGGTGAACATTTATGACCTTGGCCTGATTTACAATGTCGAGATCAATGACGGCCATGCGCTTGTGTCGATGACACTGACGACCCCGCATTGCCCGGTGGCGGAATCTATGCCGGGTGAAGTTGAACTGCGCGTTGGCGCGGTGCCGGGCATTGGTGATGCGGAAGTAAATTTGGTCTGGGAACCGGCATGGTCGCCCGCCAATATGACCGATGAAGCCCGTCTGGAGCTTGGAATGTTATGACCGATGTAAAGACCCGCGTTCGCCCCGCTGCAGTCATCCTGACGCCCGCGTCGGAAGCGCGGATTGCTGAACTGATGTCCAAGGCACCCGAAGGCGCGATTGGCGTGAAACTGTCCACGCCGCGCAGGGGCTGTTCGGGCCTCGCTTATTCGGTCGACTATGTGTCCGAAGCCATCGCCTTCGATGAAAAAATCGAAACGCCGGGCGGTGTGCTCTATATCGATGGCGGCTCGGTGCTCTATCTCGTCGGATCCATCATGGATTGGGTCGAAGATGAATTTGCCGCTGGCTTTGTCTTCAACAACCCCAACGCCACCGGCAGTTGTGGATGCGGCGAGAGCTTTACGGTTTAAAAACCGAACTGCAGCCGGAACGCCACACCGATGTCATCCGGCGCGCTTTCGAAATGCCCCGGCTCCTGTCGCCAGAACAGGTTTGACGAGACATAGCCGCCTTTCATTGGCAATATCCAAGCGACCTCACTCGCGATTTCGCGGCCTTGCGGCGCAAGGCTGAAGCGTCTGATGCCGAATGTCGGGTTGAGCGTCGCATAATCATAGGCAATGGGCACATTCAGCGCGAGGCCGCCGCTGGTGACACGCAGCGGTTGGGCAAATCGCAACGCCAGCCGGTCACCATACGCAAATGCATTGGCCCGTGTGACGTCCAAGGAAAATGCGTTGCTCTTCAGCAGGCTTTGTCCCGTCAGTGTCGACCCCGCGTTGGCATAGGTCCACCCTTGCCGCCAACTGGTGCCGATGGACCAATTCTGTCCCAAGGACGCTTCCATATTGCCATCGACGAACAGACTGCGCGCACCGCTGCGACCGATGAAGTTGGCAAAGCGGGCACCGAGGATGGTTTCATCCTCCCGCATCCAATTGGCGCCCAGCGCCAGTCTCGCTGGCCCGACCTTACGGTCCAGCGACAACCCTAATATTGCATAAGGATATTGGCGTGTACCGCGGCGGAGATAATCGTCGCCGGCCCCTTCATACAGACGGGCATCGCCATGTTCGACGCTGCCCGTCAGTCCGAAAGCACCCAATTTCTGTCGCAGGGCGAAGGAATTACCTGGCTGGCGCTCAAAGCCGCCCTCCATCCGTGCCTCACCAGCGGTCAAAAACGCGCTGCTTGCCATGTCTTGTAACGCAGCGACTTGATTGGCGGCGGTTTGTCGGATGCCCAAGCTAAAGCGCGTATCTTTCGTAATCGCTGCGCTGACCCGGGCGGCCAAAAACCGCGCCTGTCGCACCTGCCCCTCCGAAAGCGCGAGCGGCAATATGCCCGGCGTGCCACCGCCGCTGTCGCTGATGGAAAATGCAATTTGGGTTGTGCCAAGAACCGCGCTCACCGACCGTCCCCGCTGGATAAGCGCAGGGGTTAATCGCAACCGCGGCGCAGTGGCATTCAAACCATGCGCAAGGTCGATGTCATATGCACGGCCATAGCTATCCACGATCACCGCGTTCACGGGACGATTGGACATCGCAACGTCGCCCATCGGGCCACTTGTTGTGCCACCATTGCCCGAAAGCGGAACTTCTATTGTTGTGCCCGCCAATGACGTCTTTCCGGCGGGCGCAAAGGCACGTCCAATATCCAATATGCCGCGTCCGTAAATCGCGTCGGTGCCGGGGTCACCCGCATCGCGTGCGGACGTCAGCAGCAGATTGACGATTTGCAACCCCGTCAGGTTCGGGAAAGCCTGCGCAAGCAATGCTGCGGCTCCGGAAATCTGTGGCGCGGAAAATGATGTGCCTTGCAAAACGCGGGTGGTTGTCTGACCATTTTGGTCGAACCGGTAAATTGCATCGTCCCGATATTCGCAGCAGATGCCCTGCCCCAGCGCGGACAAAACCGACGCCTGCGAAACGCCGGCCTTGTTGCTGAAATTCGAGATTACGCCCTGATTATCAACCGACGCGGCGATAATGACGAGGCCGTTACCATTGGCCGACAATGCCCGGGCAAACGGGCTTGGATGATTGGGGTCAAACGCAGGCACGACATCATTGCCTTCATTACCAGCCGAAACGACGATGATGATGCCTGCCTGAGTCGCGCGGTGGATCGCACTGCGAAGCGTGTCACTCGCGCCACC
This sequence comes from Pseudomonadota bacterium, assembly GCA_041169905.1. Taxonomy (GTDB): domain Bacteria; phylum Pseudomonadota; class Alphaproteobacteria; order Sphingomonadales; family Sphingomonadaceae; genus Sphingorhabdus_B. The sequence continues at coordinate 30,431 of JBEEIJ010000142.1, forward strand.
TGCACCACCCAGAGATATATTTACAACGCGCGCACCATTGTCGATGGCGCGGTCCACGCCCACTGCAATCGCGTAGTCATAAAATGCGCATTGCGCCGCATCCTCCCCGGGCGCGGCTGTTGTGCAGCTTCCGGCTTGGTCTGCCCGCAATGCCAAAATCGTCGCGTTAAAAGCAATGCCATGGACATCGCGGTCATCCTTGGCAGCGGCCAGCACGCGCGCGACTTCCGTCCCATGACCATCATCGTCGCCAAGCGGCCTGCCTGCGCCGGTGACATCGCCCGACTGCGCATGAATACGCCCGGTGAATTCGTGACTATTGGGATCAATCCCAGAATCAATAACGCCCACGGTCACACCCAATCCCGATGCGCCGGTGCGATAGGCCGTTATCGCGTTATGAAAGCCCGGACCGTCCGACTGATTAAATTCTGCTGTCGCAAAATTTGGCGGGGGGGGTGGCGGTGGGGGTAGGGGTGGCGGTGGGGACGCCACAACTGGAGGGGGTGTGAGCGGTGCCGGTGGCGTCGAGTTTACGCCGCCGCCGCCGCCGCAGGCAGAAAGCGACAATGCACATATAATCGAACCGCCGATGACCAGCTTACGATCGGACAAAGCTGCGCTCATGACATTACCCCCCTATGTGGGATTACCCTGTTACGCACAAATCGCTTTCGCCCTTCATAACATGGTTATTGAGATATTACCAACGCGTTGTTACGCGCGGACCATGCAATCATATTTCACCGATATCGACACATGGATCTTTGATCTCGACCTCACTCTATATGGCCCGGAGGCGAATATCATGGCGCAGGTCCGGGATCGTATTGCGCTATATGTCGAAGGTCATTTCCAAATTGGTTCGGTCGAGGCGCACGAAATCCGGCATCGTTATTGGAAGAAATACGGCACGACATTGGGCGGGCTGATGGCTGAACATGGGGTTGACCCTTATGGCTATCTCGATTTTGTGCATCAGGTTGACCTGAGCCTCTTGCAACCCGCGCCGGATTTGCGTGCGCATATTCATGCTTTACCGGGGCGCAAAATCATCTTCACCAACGCCGATGCACCTTATGCCGAGCGCGTACTGACCGCCCGCGGTCTGGACAATGTGTTTGAGGATGTTTTTGACATCCACCGGATGCAGCATATGCCAAAGCCATTCGCCGGCAGCTACGACGCCTTGTGCAGCGAATTGAGGATCGACGCCACACGGGCACTTTTTGTGGAAGATTCGGCGCATAATCTGGTCCCGGCCAAAGCGTTGGGCATGCGCACAATTTGGGTGAAACATGAAGGCGAAGCTGATAGCGCAGCATATCAAGACCATATCGACCATGAAATTACCGATGTGACCCAATGGCTATCGGAAATTCACAGCTTTGAAAGAGCCGCATGACTGGACAACTAACCGCCATCATTGACGCCGCATGGGACGCCCGTGACGGGATCAGCAGCGCTACCCAAGGCGAGGTACGCGACGCTGTACAAACAGCATTGGCCGGTCTTGATGACGGGTCACTGCGCGTTGCCGAAAAGCTGGATGGTAGTTGGCAGGTCAACCAATGGCTGAAAAAAGCTGTTTTGCTGTCTTTCCGGTTGAATGACAATGTCGTGGTTGACGGCGGTGCAGCTGGCGCCCCTGCCTATGACAAGGTCCCTTCCAAATTTACAGGATGGAGCGAAAGCCGGTTCCGCGATGCAGGGTTCCGCGTTGTACCCGGCGCCGTCGCGCGGCGCGGCAGCTTCATCGGCAAGAATGTTGTACTGATGCCGAGCTTTGTAAACATCGGCGCACGCGTTGATGAAGGCACCATGGTCGACACATGGGCAACGGTCGGAAGCTGCGCGCAAATTGGTAAAAATGTCCATCTATCGGGCGGCGTTGGCATTGGCGGCGTACTTGAACCGCTTCAGGCTGGCCCCGTCATCATTGAAGACAATTGCTTCATTGGCGCACGGTCAGAAGTTGTCGAAGGCGTCGTTATCGAAGAAGGCGCAGTGCTTTCCATGGGTGTTTTCATCAGTTCTACCAGCAAGATTATCGACCGGACAACCGGCGAAATCTTTGTTGGCCGCGTGCCTGCATATTCGGTTGTTGTCCCCGGTTCGCTACCGGGCAAAGCGCTTCCCGATGGCAGCCCGGGCCCAAATCTTTCCTGCGCAGTCATCGTCAAACGCGTCGATGCGCAGACCCGCGCAAAGACCGCAATCAACGACCTGTTGAGGGATTAATTCGCTAAGCCTTGCGAGGGCAATCAAAACGGGCTTGCAATTCGGACGAAATTGCTCCAAAAGCTTTAAGCGGACCGGGCCCCTCTGGCGCTTCGCTTCTTCGGAAGGAACGTGATGTCGGCCGCATCGGATGTTTCCGGTGCACTGGTCAGGCGGTCTTCAAACCCCCGAAATACGCTAGGCTTTGCCCGGAACATCCGATTGAACTTAAACAATGTTCAAGAGGATATAGTCATGACTTTTTCGTCATTTCGATTGATGCAATATCACCAAAAAATTGATCGCGAACTGCGCGCTGAAATTTCACGGCGCTGGCCAGACGTGTTCCGCATCCAGAAACTGAAGCGGTTGAAACTGGCGATCAAGGATCGGTTGGCGCGCCACGCGCAAAGCTCCCTTGGCCGTCGTCTGCGCCTTAAAAAGACTTAATCTTTTAAAGCGGACGCCGCGCGCATGTAAATCTGCGCGGCGTCAGCACGTACAATATAGGAAATGATTTCATGGAATTTTTGATGATGGACTGGCTGGGCACACCGGCCTGGTTCTGGTTGGCCTTTATAGGCATCGTAATCACGCTCACCGCGTTTGACCTTGGCATTTTGCACAAGGACGACAAAGAGATGGGCATCGCCGAAAGCCTGAAGCTCTCGGCGTTTTACATCAGCATTGCGATGCTGTTCGGCCTTTGGGTCTGGTTCCAAAAGGGGGCAGACATGGGCATGAAATATTATACAGGCTTTTTCATCGAGAAAGCGCTGTCGATTGATAATGTCTTTGTCATCAGCCTGATTTTCACCTTCTTCGCGATCCCACGGAAATACCAATACCGCGCATTGCTATGGGGCATTATCGCCGTCATCGTCTTGCGTGGCCTGATGATTGCCGCTGGCGCTGCCATTGTGCAGGAATATTATTGGACGCTTTATATCTTCGCGGCTTTCCTGATTGGAACCGGCATCAAGATGCTATTTTCTGGTGATGAGGAAATGGACGTCGCCAAGAACCCGGTGGTCAAATTTATTTCACGGCATATGCGCGTGACCAAAGAGCTTCATGATGAGAAGTTCTTTGTGAAGGTACAAGATGACAAAACCGGAAAGATGGTGCGCGCGGCGACGCCATTGTTCCTTGCGCTTGTCGTGATCAATCTCGCTGACCTTGTGTTCGCAGTGGACTCGGTACCGGCGATCTTTGCCATCACCACCGACACGTTCATCGTCTACACGTCAAACATCATGGCGATTTTGGGCCTGCGTGCCTTGTATTTCGCACTCGCCGCGATGGTCCATCGTTTCCATTATCTTAAATATGCGCTGGCATTGGTTCTGGTCTTCATCGGTTCGAAGATCTTCGTTTCAGACTTTGTGATGGACGGCGACAAGTTTCCGCCCGTCCTAAGTCTGGGCGTCACCTTTGGGCTGATTTTAGGAGGTATATTCTTTTCGCTCTGGAAAACGCGCGGCGAAGAGGCATCGGGTCCATCCCATAGCGTTTAGCCGCGACTTAAGCGGTGCGGCTAAACGCTAACGCCGGTCCTTTGTCGGCGCGTTAAAGTCGGACGGTTTGTTGGCAATCCATGCCACGAACCGTCCGATTTCTTCATGCGCCAACAACGCGTCAACGGTGGCAAAACGCTTTTCGAGATCGCTGTTGGTGAAATTGGCATGAATGGTCCGATGGCAAATCGGGTGCACCGGCTGCCGTTCTTTGCCACCCCGGCTTTTGGGCACAGGATGATGCCATTCGGTGACCGCACCCATCGGGCGCGAACACAGCCAGCAGGTTATTTCGGGCGCAATGGACTCTTCGTCAGAGCCATAAAAATCGCGATTTTTTCGCGCCATTGTCGCCGCTCCATGACCTGCCAGATATCCGCAATCAGTTCTTGCCGGTTCCCAGCAAATCCAACGCCGCGGCTGTCATCGCCTCAATGCCCAAGCGGACCGATGGTTCGGGATCGATCTTGAACAAGGGCGAATGGTGACCGGCCACGGCTGGTCCGCCATTTTTCGCCGCAGCAATCCATTCAGGGTTAGTTCCGCCGACCGCGAAATAATATCCCGGGATGCCAAATTGCTGATCGACGAAGAATGCGAAATCCTCTGCGCCCATATTCGTCTGGCGGAATGGCACGACAACGTCGCTACCCAATGCCGTCGCAATTGCACCGTTCAAGCGGCGGGCAAGCGCCGCGTCATTGACGGTGACGGGCGTGCTTTCGTTGACCTTTACGATCGGCAATTTATCCGCAGGCAAACCATTGGCCGCGCCAATACCCTTTGCCACGCGTTCGATGGAGGCAATCAGCTGATCGCGAACCGCTTGGCTGTTGGCACGCACGGTCACCTGTAAATCGGCATATTCCGAAATGATGTTATGTTTTGTCCCGGCGTGGAATGCGCCAACGGTAATCACGCCAGCGTCCAAAGGACCTTTTTCGCGGCTGATGACCGATTGCAGGCCCACAACAATCTGCGACGCGATGTAGACGGGATCACGGCCAAGATGCGGTGCAGCGCCGTGCGTGGCGATACCGGGAACGCGGATGTCGACGCTGTCTGCCGACGAATATTGAATGCCTTCCGATGCGGCGATTTTGCCGGTTTCCAATTCTGCTGCCACATGGAACGCAAGCGCATAATCAGGCTTGGGGAAACGGGTATATAGACCATCCTGCACCATGGCCTTGGCACCGCCAACGCGCTCTTCAGCGGGTTGGACGATGAACAGGATTGTGCCTTTCCACCGGTCTTTCATGCGCGCCATTTGCCGCGCCGTGCCGACCAAAGAGGTAATGTGCACATCATGGCCACAGGCGTGCATGACCGGCATTTCAAGGCCATCCACACCGACCTGTCTGACGGTGGAGCTGTTGGCGAGGCCCGAACGTTCCTGCACGGGCAATCCGTCCATGTCCGCACGGACCAGCACAACGGGACCATCGCCATTTTTCAGCATGCCGACAACGCCGGTTCCGCCAACCTTTTCCGTCACGATCATGCCAGGCACGGCGCGCAGTTCCTGTGCCATACGGGCGGCAGTCTTATATTCGCGGAACGACAGTTCAGGATTGCGGTGGAAATGATCCCACAGGCTGGCGAGCGACTTATCATAGTCTGCTTTGACGGCATCCGCATAATCCGGGCGGGCCGCAGCTGGCGTGGCGATCAGTGCACTTGTCAAAAGCGCGCCCAATAAAGTTTTTTTCATCATAAACACTGTCCCCCATTGTATCTGTTATGCGGCGGCTCAAATTTTCACTGTCGGGTGAGGCCGCCTTGGTCTGAATGCTACGCTATCACGGGCACCGGTCAAAGCAATGCCCGACGGGTGAAAATTCATCCACCATCGTCACATAGCGGTAAAATCCCTTGCCTTGCGCAGGATTAATCCAAAAACCGGCACGTAGCGAATATGCCTCTCCGACATGGCCAAACCATCGCTTGCCCGCATTGTCCTGCAACCAATGCACGCCAAGGCCATATGCCGTGAAATAGCCCTTGTCGTCATCGCCATTTGAACCATTGAAGGTCCATACTGGCCCGGTCATTTCGGCGAAGCTTTGTTTCGACAATAATGGCGCGCCCTGACGCAA
>JBEEIJ010000143.1:0-15594 GCA_041169905.1 Pseudomonadota bacterium
GCCTCTTGCACGACGTCATCATAAGGAATCAGGCTATCTACATGCTCTTCGGTCATGGGCGCTTGGTGGACTTCCGCGCGTGTGAAATCAAGATACTTGTTGCCTTAAGCCAACTTGCCAAATGCGTGCATGTGGCTATATCGGCGGCCATGCGTACAGGCTCCATAAGTCGCAAGACGAACGAAACGTCCATTGATGTTGAGGTGAACCTCGACGGCACTGGTGTGTATGACGTGTCAACGGGCATCGGTTTTCTCGACCATATGCTTGAGCAACTGTCGCGCCATTCGCTGATCGACCTGAAGGTGAAGGCCGTTGGCGACCTGCATATTGACCAGCACCACACCACCGAAGACACTGGCATCGCGATTGGTGAGGCGGTGTTACAGGCATTGGGCGATAAACGCGGTATCACGCGTTATGGCACCGCCTATGCGCCGATGGATGAAACGTTGACGCGCTGTGCGCTTGATATTTCTGGCCGGCCCTATTTCGTCTGGAAAGTGTCGCTTGGCATGCCGCGTCTGGGCGAATGGGATACCGAGTTGATCGAACATTGGTTCCACAGCTTTGCCACCAGCGCAGGCATCACGCTGCACATCGAAAATCTCTATGGTTCGAACAACCACCACATCGTCGAAAGCTGCTACAAGGCATTGGCCCGCGCATTGCGCCAAGCGGTCGAGATTGACCCGCGCAAGGCGGACGCCATTCCGTCGACCAAGGGCACGTTGTGAATCTCCCCTCCCGCAGGCGGGAGGGGTCGGGGGTGGGCCTGTGACGTGCAGGTCGCACGCTCGCCTTCGGCTCGCCCCACCCCTAACCCCTCCCGCCTGCGGGAGGGGAACATGAGCCTTGCGCTGATTGATTATGGCGCGGGCAATCTGCATTCGGTCCACAATGCGTTGAAAGCGGCGGGCGCAGGCGACGTGCATGTGACCGCCGATCCCGATATTGTTGCCAAAGCCGACCGCATCGTTCTGCCCGGCGTTGGCGCCTTTGCGCATTGTATGGAGGCGCTGTCCGCGATTGACGGCATGGTCGCCGCAATGGAGCAGCGCGTGCGCGTTGAGGGCACTCCGTTTCTGGGCATTTGCGTCGGTATGCAGCTGTTGGCGGATGCGGGCGTTGAGCATAAAACGACGCGCGGGCTTGGTTGGATCAGTGGCACCGTCCGCGCGATTACACCGGCCGTAGATTTGAAAATCCCGCATATGGGCTGGAACGATGTTGTTCCGACGCAAGGCGCGCCGCTGATCGAAGCGGGCGAGGCCTATTTTCTGCATAGCTATCATTTCGACGCGACGGACGATGCGGACGTGCTGGCGAAAACCGACCATGGCGGGCCTTTGGTCGCAGCGGTGGGCCGTGACAACATAATGGGTGTCCAGTTTCATCCCGAAAAAAGCCAGTCCTATGGCATTAATTTCCTTAAACGCTTTTTGGAGTGGCAACTGTGATAGTCTTCCCCGCGATTGACCTGAAGGGTGGCGAGGTTGTGCGCTTGGCCGAAGGCGATATGAACCGCGCAACGGTCTATGCCGACGACCCCGCCGCGCAGGCGATGCTGTTTGCCGAACAAGGTGCAGAGTTCCTGCATGTGGTCGATTTGGACGGTGCCTTTGCCGGTCGCCCCGAAAATGCCGAGGCGGTTGAGGGCATCATCGAAAATTTTCCCGGCTATGTTCAGCTGGGTGGCGGCATCCGCAATACGCAGACCGTTGAACGCTGGTTCGACATGGGCGTCGCGCGGCTGGTGATTGGCACGGCGGCGCTCAAAGACCCGCAGTTCGTCAAAGAGATGGCGCGTGAATTTGAAGACGGCATTGTCGTTGCCGTGGACGCCCGCGACGGCTTTGTCGCGACCGAGGGCTGGGCCGAGAAATCCGACATGCCGGTGATTGATCTGGCGCGCCGGTTCGAAGACGCGGGCGTGGCGTCCATCCTGTTCACCGATGTCGGCCGCGACGGGATGCTGACCGGCTGCAATATCGACGCGACCGTTGATCTGGCTCGGCGCGTAAACATTCCCGTGATCGCCAGCGGCGGCGTGAAGGGCATTGATGACATCCACATGCTCGCGCTGCATGCCAAGGACGGTATTGAAGGCGTGATTACCGGTCGCGCGATTTATGATGGACGGCTGGATCTGGCGACCGCGATTAAAGTGGCGGAGCGGCCGTGACCGTGGTTTCCCATAACACCGAAGCCCTGAGCAGCAGCCGCCTGCGGCTGCGTCCGTCGAAGGGTGCCTATAATGCTGGTGCATCACCGATGGACGTCCTTCGACTTTCATCAGCGCGTGCCGCGCTGATGGCTCAGGACTGCGGTGAAACATCGATGGCGAATTGCGAATGACCGTCCGCGTTCGTGTCATTCCCTGCCTGGACGTATCCAATGGCCGCGTGGTCAAGGGCGTCAATTTTGTCGACCTACGCGACGCCGGTGATCCGGTGGAGCAGGCGCAGGCTTATGATGCGGCGGGCGCGGATGAGCTTTGTTTTCTTGACATTGGCGCAAGTCATGAAGGGCGCGGCACCATTATCGATGTGGTCCGGCGGACTGCAGAAGTATGTTTCATGCCGCTGACCGTTGGCGGCGGCGTGCGCAGTGCGGAGGATGCACGGGCGTTGTTGCTGGCAGGCGCGGACAAGGTTGCGGTCAACAGCGCGGCGGTGGCGCGACCAGAAGTCGTCGCCGATATCGCGGCACGTTTCGGCAGCCAGTGCGTGGTCGCTTCGGTCGACGCGCGGCGGACGGGTAACAGATGGGAAATCTTCACCCATGGCGGACGCAAGCCAACAGGCATTGACGCGCTGGAACATGCCGTAAAACTCGCCGAGCTTGGCGCGGGCGAATTGCTCGTCACCAGCATGGACCGTGACGGTACACGTGACGGCTATGACCTCGCACTCACCCGCGCAATTGCCGATGCGGTCAACATCCCCGTTGTCGCCAGCGGCGGTGTCGGTAACCTTGACCATTTGGTCGACGGCGTCCGCGAAGGCCATGCAAGCGCAGTGCTCGCGGCATCAATTTTCCATTTTGGCCAGCACAGCATCGCCGATGCCCATGCGGCGTTACGGGCGGCGGGATTACCGGCGCGGAACTAAAAAAGATTCGTCATCCTGAACTTGTTTCAGGATAACAAGCGACGCTGGTGCGTTATCCTGAAACAAGTTCAGGATGACGAGTACTGGGCGTTAGCATGATGACGCGTTGGGGGCGTTAGGGGTTTGACTTGCAATGTGCAGTCAGACCACAGGTTCGCAGAGTATATTTTCGGTTGCATCATGCGCAAAAAATTCGCTTCCCGAGTCCTTGACCTGTCATAAAAAGACCCTATCTGGGCTCCGTTAGCACTCGTCCTGTATGAGTGCTAATGCACATTCATTGCCGTCCCCTGCTTGATGTAGGCGTGGCGGGATGGCGAAACAGAAAAAGGATAGTTCAACATGGCATTTCGTCCATTGCATGATCGCGTTCTCGTCCGTCGGGTCGAGGCCGAAGCAAAAACCGCTGGTGGGATCATCATCCCTGATACAGCTCAGGAAAAGCCACAGGAAGGCGAAGTCGTCTCCGTGGGTACTGGCACACGCGCCGATGACGGCACTGTAACCGCACTCGACGTCAAGGCTGGCGACAAGATCCTGTTCGGCAAATGGTCGGGCACCGAAGTCAAGATCGACGGTGAAGACCTGTTGATCATGAAGGAATCGGACATTTTGGGAATCGTTTCCTAAACGCACCACCGGTTCGTCATCCTGAACTTGTTTCAGGATAACGCACTGTCCCCCCGTTATCCTGAAACAAGTTCAGGATGACGACCGATTTGAAATTTGAAGAAGGAAAAATATCATGGCTGCTAAAGACGTGAAATTCGGCCGCGATGCGCGTGAACGCATCCTGCGCGGCGTAGACATTCTTGCTGACGCTGTAAAAGTAACGCTTGGTCCAAAGGGCCGAAACGTTGTTATCGACAAGAGCTTCGGCGCACCACGCATCACCAAGGACGGCGTTAGCGTCGCCAAGGAAATCGAACTGAAAGACAAGTTCGAAAATATGGGTGCACAGATGGTCCGCGAAGTTGCTTCGAAGACCAACGACATTGCCGGTGACGGCACAACCACTGCAACAGTTCTGGCCCAAGCGATCGTTCGCGAAGGCATGAAGTCGGTTGCAGCGGGCATGAACCCAATGGACCTGAAGCGCGGCATCGACACTGCGGTAAACGCGGTTGTTGCTGACCTTGTAAAGCGTTCGAAGCCAGTTGCTGGTTCTTCGGAAATCGCACAGGTCGGTACGATCTCTGCAAATGGTGAAGCTGAAATCGGTAAGATGATTGCAGACGCCATGGAGAAGGTCGGCAAGGAAGGCGTCATCACCGTCGAAGAAGCTAAGGGCCGTGAAAGCGAGCTCGAAGTTGTCGAAGGTATGCAGTTTGACCGTGGTTACCTGTCGCCATATTTTATCACCAACACCGAAAAAATGTCGGTCGAGTTGGACAACCCATATATCCTCATCCACGAAAAGAAGCTCGGCAACTTGCAAGCCATGTTGCCAATCCTCGAAGCTGTGGTGCAGTCGGGCCGTCCATTGCTGATCATCGCTGAAGATGTTGAAGGCGAAGCGCTTGCAACTTTGGTCGTCAACAAGCTGCGTGGCGGCTTGAAGATTGCTGCGGTTAAGGCACCTGGCTTTGGCGATCGTCGCAAGGCGATGCTGGAAGATATCGCGATCCTCACCAAGGGTGAAATGATCAGCGAAGATCTGGGCATCAAGCTTGAAACCGTTACCTTGGGCATGCTTGGCCAAGCCAAGCGCGTCACCATCGACAAGGACAACACCATCATCGTCGACGGTGCTGGCGAAACCGATGCGATCAAGGGCCGCGTAGAAGCGATCCGTGCGCAGATCGAAAACACGACCAGCGATTATGACCGTGAAAAGCTGCAAGAGCGTTTGGCGAAACTCGCCGGCGGTGTTGCCGTGATCAAGGTCGGTGGTTCGACCGAAGTTGAAGTGAAAGAGCGCAAGGACCGCGTTGATGACGCGCTGCACGCAACCCGCGCAGCCGTTGAAGAAGGCATTGTCCCAGGCGGCGGTACTGCACTTCTGTATGCAACGAAGGCTCTCGACGGCCTCAAGGGCGTCAATGACGACCAGACACGTGGTATCGACATCATCCGCAAGGCGATTGTTGCTCCATTGCGTCAGATCGCAGCCAACGCCGGATATGACGGTGCAGTTGTCTCGGGCAACCTGCTTCGTGAAAACGACGAAACCATGGGCTTCAACGCATCGACCGACGTTTACGAAAACCTCGTAGCCGCGGGCGTTATCGACCCAACCAAGGTTGTCCGTACAGCGTTGCAGGACGCGGCATCGGTTGCTGGTCTGTTGATCACCACGGAAGCTGCCATTTCCGACGCGCCAGAAGATAAGGCTGCTGGCGCCGGCGGCATGCCAGGCGGCATGGGCGGAATGGGCGGCATGGGCGGTATGGACTTCTAATAGTCCAACGCTTTTTGAAGCACTGCAAATGGGCCGGAGGGGAAACCTTCCGGCCTTTTTTGTTATGTGGTTATTGTGTGCCGCGCCGCTGTTCGGCGATGCGTTCGGCGGTGAGGAGCAAAGCTTCTAAGTCGGCCAGATCGATGTCGAAGCTTTCATGCGCTTCCTGCACGGCTTGATCGATATCTGCCCGCAGCAGGCCCACGGGCAGGGCAGGTGAAGCCGCGGCGCGGTGCGGATAGCTATGGCCGCTGAACCGGTGGAATAACCAGCCGGCCGCGAGCAATGCCGCGGAATTGGCGGCGACAATCGATAGTGGGTATATATAGCCCGCGTCGACAATGGCTTGGCCGCCCAATATGGTCGTGATCGCGACCGCGCCGCTGGGCGGATGAAGACAACGCAACAACGACATCAATGTTATCGACGCGGCAACGGCAATGGCGATGGCGGCAAAGGTGACGGGTATCATATGCAGCACGGTCACGCCGACCAACGCGGAAATGACATTGCCGCCGAACACGGGCCAAGGCTGCGCCAATGGGCTTGCTGGCACCACGAATACAAGCACCGCCGATGCGCCAATGGGGGCAATCAGGAACGGTAAAGCCGGGAACATGTCCTGAATGCCAAGTCCCGCAAGCGCCGCGACAAGCACGCCAAGGCCAGCACCAGCACATGCGATCAACCGGTCATGCAAGCTTGCGCCGGCAAGTTTCGGCACGAAAAAACGCCGCCGGCCCGATGTTTCTCCGGTTGCCATGCGCTTATGCGCTCATGCGCTGCAGCATCTCGCCCATTTTCTGGTGGAGCATATTCATTGCCTTCAACGGCCGAACCATGACCTTGAAATGGGTGATGAGGCCATCATCATCGCAGCTGATCATGTCGATACCATTGATCGCAATCCCGTCGATCACGGTTTGGAATTCAAGAATGGCGCTGTTTTCGCGGTGCCATTCGCCGACATAGGCAAATTCGGCATTGCCCAGCGTGTGGCCAGCGGCGGCGAGATATTTGGCGGTGATCGCCTTGCCGACTTGCGGTGAATGCACGACAGGGCTTTCGAAAACACAATCGTCGTGCAGGACGGCGGAGATGGCCGTTGCATCGCGTGACAGGGCAACTCTGTGCCAGATTTCGGCGGGGTTATGGGGCATTTCGTGTTCTCCTATACCGTAAGTGCTGAGCCTGTCGAAGCACGCCTTTCGGGGGTAGTGCTACACCCGATAAGCGCCCTTCGACGGACGCAGCCGCTTTGCGGCTGCTGCTCAGGGCTACGGTGTTTTTCAATAACCAAGATCGAGGTTTACCATTGGCTCAAGCGGCGCGCCTTGGCGGTAGCGCTCCAGATTTTCGAAGAAGCGTGTTGCGGAACGCACAAACATCTTGTCCTGCGCGCGGCCCGACAGGTGCATGGTGACATGCGCGTTGTCGAGGGTCCACAAAGGGTGGTCGGCGGGCAACGGTTCGGGCGTCGTCACGTCAAGGAAGGCATTGGCGATTTGCTTGTCCTGCAACGCGGTGACTAAAGCGTCCTGATCGATGACGGAACCGCGCGCGATGTTGATGAGCGTTGCGCTATTCTTCATCGCGGCAAGTTCGTCTGCGCCAATCATGCCGTCGGTTTCCGCGGTCGCGGGAACGGCAAGGATGACCCAGTCAAAATCGCCCAATTGCGCACGCCATTGATCGGGCGTCAGCGTGTTTGGACCCGCCGAGCGACGCACAATGGTGACATCGACGCCAAAGGGCTTCAGCCGCTCTTCAATCAGCTTGCCAATCGCGCCATAGCCAAGCAGCAAGGCCTTGGAACCGAACAGTTCAACCTTGCCAGGTGAATCGAGCAGCCATTCGCGGCGTTCCTGCGCGCGCACAACTTCGCGGTAGTTCTTCGCGACGGTCAGCATGCCCATGACGACATATTCGGCGATGGTGATCGCGTTAATGCCTGCGCCATTGGTGACGACGCAGCCCTGCGCCTTCAACTGCGCCAATGGCATGCCGTCGACGCCGGCATAGATGCTGTTCAGCCATTTCATGTTGGTGGCCGCACCGATGACCGTGGCCATATCGCCCTTGTCATACATGTCGAACCAGCCAATCTCCGCCTGAGGCGCGAGGGCAAGCGCCTCTTCCTTCGACATGAAGAAATGCGGCTCGATCCAATCGGGCAAGCGCGGTTCAATCAGGGGACGCACAAGGCCCGACATGACGAGTTTCGTTTTGGTCATTTTCTTCTCCCCTCCCGTAAACGGGAGGGGCCGGGGGTGGGCATCTCCCATGTTAAAAACGTGACGTGATCGCATTCGGCCAAGCCCACCCCTAACCCCTCCCGCTTGCGGGAGGGGAATGCTGGCAGCTCAAACATCCAACTTCCAATCCCAACCAAGCGGGTCGCCGTCCATGACTTCAACGCCTTTGGCGATGAGGTCGTCGCGGATGGCGTCCGATTTGGCGAAGTCTTTTTCGGCGCGCGCGTCTTTGCGCAGCAGCAGGGCGGTTTCGATTTCGGCTTCCGTAATGACTGCTGATTTGGGGCGGATGCGGAGGTCGGTGCGACTTAATGTGAGAAGATTTAGGCCCAGAACTGCGTCCATCTCGGCAATCGCAGCAAGATGCTGTGCAGCGTCGACCTTCTTCAAGCCGATGAGCGTTTCTAGCGATGTTATTGCGACAGCCGTGTTGAGGTCATCTGAAACAGCCGCCGCAAAGTCTTTTAGCGCCGCCGAAATAGCCGGAGCAACGTCACCCTGAACTTGTTTCAGGGTCTTACTTTCCGACGTCGCTAAGTAAGATGCTGAACCAAGTTCAGCATGACGGGCCTTGAGGTTTGCGACCCCCATCACCATCCGCTTCAGTCTTACAAACGCCGCTTGCAATCCCTCCCAGCTAAACTCCAGCTCGCTGCGGTAATGCGCTTGCAGGCACATCAGGCGGTAGGCGAGGGGGTGGAAGCCTTTGTCGATGAGCAATTGTACGCGCAGGAACTCGCCCGATGATTTGCTCATCTTGCCGCTGCGTTCGATCAGGAAATTATTGTGCATCCAAAACCGCGCGCCGCTGTGGTCACTGCCGCAGCGCGCCTGATTTTGCGCGATTTCATTGGGGTGGTGGATTTCGCGATGGTCGATGCCGCCGGTGTGGATGTCAAACGGCAGGCCAAGCAGCGCCTCTGACATCACAGAGCATTCCAGATGCCAACCCGGCGCGCCTTTGCCCCATGGGCTGTCCCATTCCATTTGCCGCGTTTCGCCCGCGGGCGTCTTGCGCCAGATGGCAAAGTCGGCGGCGTGGCGTTTGCCTTCGACCTCGTCGATGCGGCCTTCTCCGTCCTCGGTTTTGGCGCGGGCCAATGCGCCATAATTGGCAATGGTCGAGGTGTCGAAATACAGGCCTGATTCCAATTCGTAGCAATGCTTGTCGGCAATGCTTTCCGCATAGGCGATCATCGCGGGCACATATTCGGTCGCAATCGACCAATGCGCGGGCTGACGGATGTTCAGCGCCTTGATGTCTTCCCAATACGCTTGCGTATAATGCTTTGCGATGTCCCAGATCGACTGCGCTTTCTCCGCCGCCATCTTTTCCATCTTGTCTTCGCCCGCATCGGCGTCGTCGGTCAGATGGCCGACATCGGTGATGTTGATGACATGGGTGAGCTTATAGCCCTTATATGACAGCACCCGGCCAAGCGTGTCGGCAAAAACATAGGCGCGCATGTTGCCGATGTGCGGATAATTATACACCGTCGGGCCACAGGTATAGACACGCGCTTCGCCATCATGGACGGGTGTGAAGGTTTCCAGTTGCCGGGTCAGGCTGTTGAAGAGTTTAAGCTCGGACATGGATGGTTCCTTGCGTTGCCAAATTGGAATCGTCAACACTCACCGTAGCCCTGAGCCTGTCGAAGGGCGTTTATCGGTGTTGCGCTGCAGTCGAGAGGCGCCCTTCGACGGGCGCAGGCGTTGCCTGCTGCTCAGGGCTGCGGTAATGTTTTGAAACCGGTCCCGACGGATCGCTTGCTGAAATCGTCAACAAGCACCGTAGCCCTGAGCCTGTCGAAGGGCGCTTATCGGTGTTGCGCTGCAGTCGAGAGGTGCCCTTCGACGGGCGCAGGCGCTGCCTGCTGCTCAGGGCTGCGGTAATGTTTTGAAACCGGTCCCGAGGATCGTTTGCCCATGCCGGGCGAAGCGGTGTGAAAGGCGAGCCTATTCCTCGTCAAACAACCCGGCGAGTTGTTCGATCATCGTGCCGCCCAATTGTTCAACGTCCATGATGGTGACCGCGCGTTTGTAATAACGGGTGACGTCGTGGCCGATGCCGATCGCGACCAATTGCACAGGGGAGCGCGTTTCGATCATCTCGATGACCTTGCGCAAATGCTGTTCCAGATAGCCGCCATGGTTGACCGACAAGGTGCTGTCATCAACGGGCGCGCCGTCCGAAATCACCATTAGGATGCGGCGGTCTTCTGCGCGGGCGATCAGGCGGTTGTGCGCCCAGAGCAAAGCTTCGCCGTCGATATTTTCTTTCAGCAAGCCTTCGCGCATCATCAGGCCAAGGTTGCGCTTGGCATGACGCCATGGCTCATCGGCTTTTTTGTAGACGATGTGGCGCAAGTCGTTGAGGCGGCCGGGCATGGGTTGCCGTCCAGCCGCGAGCCAATCCTCACGTGCTTGGCCGCCCTTCCACGCACGGGTGGTGAAGCCCAAAATTTCGGTTTTCACGCCGCAGCGTTCCAACGTGCGCGCCAATATGTCGGCGCTGATCGCCGCGATGCTGATTGGCCGTCCGCGCATCGAGCCGCTGTTATCGATGAGCAAGGTCACGACGGTATCGCGGAAATCGGTTTCGCGTTCGATCTTGTAGGACAGCGAGCTGCCCGGCGAGACGACAACACGGGCGAGCCGTGCGGCATCCAACATGCCTTCTTCCTGATCAAAATCCCAACTGCGGTTTTGCTGCGCCATCAGGCGGCGTTGCAGACGGTTGGCGAGCTTTGTCACCACCGATTGCAGGTTGGACAATTGCTGGTCAAGATAGGCGCGCAGCCGGTTCAGCTCTTCTTCGTCGGCAAGCTCGGTCGCGGTGATGGTCTCGTCATATTTGGTCGACCAGATTTTGTAATCGCTTTGCGGCAGATGGTCCCAATTGCGGCGCTGCGGGGTAACGGGCTGCATGCCGTCATCGCCCATTTCGCCGTCGGCGCCGTCCTGATCGTCCATATCCTCGCCGTCATAATCGGCCTCGGTCTCTTCGCCTTCGCCCTGTTGTGGTTCCGCGCGCGCTTCGGCTTGGCCAGCTTCGCCTTCGCCATCATCATCGCTGTCGCCGTCTTGCTCTTGGCTGTCCTCGGCATCGTCGCCGCCTTCATCCGCATCGGACGGGTCGATATCGCCTTCGGTCAGGTTCAGATGCTCCAGCATCGTTTGCGTAAGCGCGGCAAATGCACCCTGATCGTCGAGCGCGAGGGCAAGCGCATCAAGGTCGCTGCCTGCCTTTTCCTCAATCCAGCCGCGCAGCATATCAACGCCGGCAACCGCCGCGTCAGGTATCGGCGCGCCCGTCAGGCGTTCGCGCACGATGAGCGATAATGCGGTCGAAATCGGGACTTCGTCAGCGGACTGTGCGCGGCTGATCGGGTCGGTGCGCAATTTGAGTTCAAGCGCATGGCCAAGATTTGCGGCGATGCCCGCCATATTGCGGGAACCCAATGCCTCAACGCGCGCATTCTCAACGGCGTCAAATGCGGCGCCCGCAATGACTTCGGATGGACGCAAGGCGGCATGGCGCGCGGCATTATGGTGCTTGATTTTCAATGAGAAGCTATCGGCAAAGCCACGTGCTTCGGCCACTTGCTCAGGCGGCAGCAACCGGCCGGGCATGGGCACTTTGAAATTTTTGCCCGCTTGCGTCGGGGCGTCGGCGGTGAACGCAAGTTCAATCTCCGGCTCATGCGCGAGTGCGCGGGCCGTGCCGGTCAGGACTTGTTTGAACTGTTCAAGTGGAGATTCGTTCGCCATCAATCCGCCACCCGCTTACATGCCGCTGCAATATCTTCTTTCGTCGGCTTCACCGGCGCGCGCAGCGTAAAGACATGCGCTTGCGCAGTGGCCACGCGATCGTCGGTTGTCCGCGCGCCATTCACGACAGCCGCAAAATCCTTGCACACGGCAAGGCTGCGCAAATAATCGCTATGGCCCGCACCACCGCCCGATACGTCGGTGGTGTCAATGATGGTAAAGCCCGTTTTGGCAGGCTCTGTCTGATATTTTGTCGTGCTCGCAAAGCAACGTTGCGGCAGCCCTTTGGCCTTCAAATCCTTGGCTTCGAACGGACTGAAGCAATAAGGTGATCCCAGCCGCGGATAGCCATGGACAGCGCGCGACACGGCAAGTGCGCGGTCGCTGAGCGAGGCGTAGACGGTCACGCGCCGGTCGTTGTTGACGCGGCGGGCGGCCAACACTTCTTCAGCGATATCGCGTTCGAAATCTTCACGATCAACATCAGGCGAGGCCAATATGATATTGGAAATATTGCTGGAATCGGCATTGTTTGACGTGCGGTCGACATAGTCCACGGCTGGAATGACAAGCCGTGCGCCAAGCGAATGCGAGACAATCACGATTTCCTTGACCCATTCGGCCCGCGCCAATTTGGTCAGGAAGTTCCGGAAATTGCGCTCGTCCCAATACATGTTGGTTTCATCAACGGCGTAGCTCAACAGATTGCCCTGTGATGGCCAGCTATAATGGATAATCGGGCCGTCAAAATTGCTCATCGCGCCAATCTGGACGGCGTCGCGGGCGGTGGTTTGCAATTTTTCGCGATAGCCATGCACATATAAAAGGACGCGGCCGTTGCGCAGGTTCGCGGCATCACGCAGGCCATCCCACCATGCGTCTTCCGGCTGAAACGCGACAGGCACGACCGACTGTTTGTCGCCCTTGGCGGGCTTGATCGTTTCTGGCGGCGAGAACCGGCCAAATCGAACGCGGTCTGCACGATGGTTGGTCAGTTTAATATTGTCGCCACGGCAATCGGGCAGGCGGCTGGTGACGATGAAATAATCGTTTCCGCTGACCGAAGTGCTGTCATTTTGCGCCGGATTACAGCGCGGGTTTTCCGCCAGCACATTGTGGGGAATGTCGCCATATTCGACAGCCACAGTGCAGCCAGCCAGCAGCATCGGCAAAAGGAGAAGGGGAGCTTTGCGCATTATTTCCCTTTAGGATTGGCTGCGCGCCATGCCTTTACCGCGTTCAATGCGCCGGACACATGTCCCTTCACGCCCAGTTCGGAATAGGCGAACAACACCTTTCCATCAGGCGCAATCACATAGGTCGTGCGGTTCGAACCGCCCATGATGGGCAGGCTGACCTTATAGTTTTTGATGACTGGTTTGGACGCAATGCCAACGGTGAATTTGTTGCGGCATGCCTCCACCGAAAAACGCTTCAACGTGTCGATATTGTCCGCCGACATGCCAATGATCGATGCGCCATAGGCCGCAAAATCATCAGCTGCTTCGGAAAATTCATGCGCCTCTACAGTGCAGCCCGCGGTGAATGCCTTGGGATAGAAATATAAAACGACAGGGCCACGTTTCAGGGCCTTGTTCAAATTATAGGTATATACGTCGCCCGCCAAAACAGCTTGCGTGGTGAAATCGGTTGCGCGTGTGCCGGGCTTGAGCCCAGCAAATGCAGGCGATGCGCTAAGTGCGAGCGCCAGAATAAGAGCAGTGCGTTTCATAAATGGTCCCTTCAACGGTGTTTCGGCGAAATGGCCAAATTGCTTACGACTTTCCAACAACGCTTTCGGGCAGATCCTGCCCAAAGACGCGCTGATAATATTCTGCGACCAAAGCGCGTTCTGCATCGTCACATTTGTTGAGGAACGACAGGCGGAACGCAAAGCCGACATTTTTGAAAATGGCGGTGTTTTGGGCCCATGTGATGACGGTGCGTGGGCTCATCACGGTTGAAATATCGCCATTGATAAAGCCCTGACGCGTCATTTCGGCGACCTTCACCATGTTGGCGACGGTCGCGGCATCGGTGCCCGATGCCTTGGCCAAAACGATTTCGCTTTCGACCTGCGCAGGCAGATAGTTCAGGCCAACGACGATGTTCCAGCGGTCCATCTGACCCTGGTTGATCGCTTGCGTGCCGTGATACAGCCCGCTGGTGTCGCCAAGGCCAACGGTGTTGGCCGTCGCGAACAGGCGGAAATATGGGTTCGGACGAATGACGCGGTTCTGGTCGAGCAACGTCAGCTTGCCTTCGGTCTCCAACACGCGCTGGATCACGAACATCACGTCCGGACGGCCAGCGTCATATTCGTCGAACACCAAAGCGGTCGGTGTCTGCAGCGCCCACGGCAAAAGGCCTTCGCGGAATTCAGTGACTTGCTGTCCATCGCGCAGAACGATCGCATCGCGGCCGATAAGGTCGATACGGCTGATATGCGCGTCGAGGTTGATGCGGATGCACGGCCATTTCAAACGCGCGGCGACCTGTTCGATATGCGTCGATTTACCTGTGCCGTGGTACCCCTGAACCATCACGCGGCGGTTATGGGCAAAACCCGCAAGGATCGCGAGCGTGGTGTCGGGGTCAAAGACATAGCTGTCGTCGGTGTCAGGGACGCGCTCATCGGCAACCGAAAAAGCAGGACATTCCATGTCGACGTCGATGCCAAACATTTCGCGCACGCTGACCATCTTGTCAGGGGCGGCAAGGATGGTCGTGTCGCTGCTGTTGGGCTGGATATTTGGAATGTCAGTCATGTCGTTCTCGTCAAATAAAGGCGGGCGATGTTTTAAGGTGCGTATAGGCAGCAATGACGTCTTGCAAAGCCTTTTCATAAGACCGGTTGCCGCCATTTTTGTCAGGATGATAGGCGCGGACCTTGGCCGAATAGGCGCCGCGTAAGGCGCGCCTATCCGCATCCTCGCCAAGCCCTAGCGTCTTGAGCGCTTTGCGGTCCTCAGGCGACAGGAACTGCCCGTCGGCGCGTTCCTTGGGCATGCGTGATCGAAAGCGGGTGGATATGGCATCCAACGGGTCTTTAAAGTCCGCCCATTTGGGCGGCGAATCGACACTGCCGCTGGCACGAAAGGCGCGGGTTTCGCTTGGCCACACATTGATGGGGCTTTGCGCTTCCATTATTTCTTCGGCGGTCATGCCCGCGAACCAGTTATAGCCTGCATTAAACTGCCGCACATGTTCAAGGCAGAGATATTGATAGTCGCCGGGGCCGTTGGCCGATGCGCGCTGGCCATGCGGGTCAGGCGCGCGAAATTCACCTGCCTCACGGCAGTGCGGATGCGCGCAATGCCGCTGCGCACCGCGAACGCGGCCGTGAAATCGGTCAAAGGGCTGCCGCGAATCCATAATTCCCCTTGGCGAAAAACTGCGGATATGGGAATACAGAGCTTATGGAAAAAGGCCCTGCACATATTGAAATGGAAACGCTGCTGACGGCAGCATTTGCACCCACACATCTCGCGGTCATCAACGACAGCGCAAAGCATCATGGCCATAGCGGCGACGATGGCTCCGGTGAATCGCACTTCACCGTGGAAATAGAGAGCGCAGCATTTGCGGGCGTGTCCCGCCTGATGCGGCAGCGGATGGTGAACAAGGCGCTGGGTGATATTCCCGGAACGCGCGTCCACGCACTGGCGATCAAGGCTAGTGCACCCGGCGAATAGCCGCTAGCCCCAAGTGCAAACGAAACGACGGTCCAATGCGGGAGAGACGAAAATGCCAAAGCTGACCTATGCCGTTCTGATCGCTGGCCTATGCGCGTCATCAGCGCATGCAGCCGAAACGACCGTCAATCGTCCCAAAGTCTATAGCGACATCGTTGCATGCCGTGCCTTGGCAGATGCCGCTGCGCGCTTGCAATGCTTTGACGCGGCCAGCAAGTTGTTGGAAGAGGCAACCGAAAGCCGGCAGGTCGTGTTGCTTGATCAAGGCGAAGTGCGGAAGACCAAGCGATCTTTATTTGGCTTCTCCTTGCCCAAAATTCCATTCTTTGGCGAAAGCGACGAGGAGCAGGACGAGGAGT
>JBEEIJ010000144.1:0-6814 GCA_041169905.1 Pseudomonadota bacterium
GCGAAATTCGCATCCAGATATTCTGGATTGCGGCCATGGTGCACCCTGTGGTGGCTCGGCGTATTGAAAATATATTCAAACCACCGTGGCAACCGGTCGATCGTTTCGGTGTGCAGGAAGAATTGATAGGTTGCGTTAAGGATTCCGCAAAAAACAACCAATGCCGGATCAAAGCCGATTAAAATCAGCGGAATTTTGAGCATCATCGTTCCGGTAAAGTGCTTCATCCAACTTTGGCGCAGCGCAATGGGCATGTTGAAATTGGTGGATGAATGATGGACCACATGCATGGCCCAACCCCAACGGACGCGGTGGCATATGCGGTGGTGCACATAAAATCGCAGATCATCGAGCACGAAGCACAATAAGAACGATCCCCAGGTGATGGGTATTTCGCCAAACGCAAAGGGGGCTGCCGCAAATAACGCGGCGGTCGTGATGAACGCAAAGATGGCATTTACCGGATCACTTGCGAGCCCAAGAAATATGGACAGCAAGGAGTCTTTTGCCGGGACGTTACCCTTACGTTTGAGGAAGCGAATGGCGCCCAGTTCAAACAAGATGCCCAGCCCAAAAGCGGCAAGGGATATAATAACCCAATTTTGGTTAATGAGCTGCGTAACTGTCACAAATTTATCCCCCGCGGTTCGCCCAAGACATAGGCTGGTCGATATATTAACGAATTGCAAAACGCTTTTTCGACGCATGCCCGCATAGGCTAAATTTCTGCAAACACCACCACGCGATCAGTTGGCCCAATAGACATATTCCTGATCTTTTTTCCATGCCGCGTTGAGCGGAACATCGATCCGGATCGCGCCTTCAAGTAGGCCGGGCCACAGGGGCTTGGGCAAACCGGCGTTTTGCGCTTCGATCAACTTGCGCAGTTGCGCCACGCGCGCCGGATCCTTGGTCGCCAAATTGACACGCTCGGTGGGATCGGTGGCGAGGTTGAACAGCCACACTCTGTTGGGACGTTCGGAAACCTGCAATTTCCAGTCGCCTGCGCGCACAACGCGGTAATGCCCCGAACGCCAAAAGGTTATTTCGCGTTTCGGTCCGGTGCCAAACAGGTTGAAGCTGTCCATTTTGCGATCGTTGGGCATACGCGCACCGGTTGCCGCTGCAATCGTTGCAAACATATCAAGGTGCTGCGCGACGTCGTTGCGAATGGTACCCGGCGCGATCTTGCCCGGCCAGCGCATCATCATCGGCACATGAATGCCGCCTTCGAAGAATGTGCCTTTATAGCCACGATAGGGCGTGTTGTGATCCTTGATACCGGTATACCAAGCCCCGCCATTGTCGCTGGTAAAGATAACAAGCGTATTGTTGTCGAGCCCGGTGTCCTTGAGCTTCTGCAGCACGTCGCCAATCCGCCGGTCAAGCTGACGCATCATCGCGCCATAGACGCGCTGGGTATGGTCCTTAATCTGTGGCAGCGCGTCATAGTCTGATTTCAGCGCCTGTAGCGGTGTGTGTGGCGCATTATAGGCGAGATACATGAAGAAGGGCCGATTCTTGTTCGCGTCTATTGCGGCCAGTGCATTGTCGGTGAAATAGTCGGTCAGATGACCTTTGGGACGAAAGCGCGCACTGTTCCCCCAATAGACCGCATGGGGCAGGTTCGCCCATAAAAAGCGGTCGATCGGGTCCCATGGCAGCTTTGCATTGACGACCTGCGGGTCGTCTTCGGCCATAAACAAATCGCCGCCCGCCCGCATGCCAAGGCTTTCGTCAAAGCCCTGCGACGTTGGCCGCAATGGTTTGGCTTCACCCAGATGCCATTTGCCGATGTGGATATTGTGATAGCCCTGCGCTTTCAATATCTCGGGCAACATGATTTCCGCATTGGGCACGCCCATGTCGGGATAGGCCGGTAGGTCGCGGTTCAGTTCTTCATGATAGATGGTTGGATAAGGAGAATCTCCATCATTATGTGCCAGATTTGAGGCAAATGCGGCTGGAATAGACGTAAATTCAAAACCGAACCGTGTCGGATAACGTCCCGTCATCAACGCTGCGCGCGACGGCGAGCAGGTGGCATTGGCGGCATAGCCATTGGTAAAGCTGACACCCTGTTTGGCAATGGAATCGATATTGGGGGTCGGCACCGCGCCGCCGGCAACCCCGCCACCATATAGCGAGATGTCGTTCATGCCCAAATCGTCAGCCACAATCAGGATGACGTTCGGCGGACGTTGGCCAGAGGGGGCGACCGCAGGACCCTGCGCCCATGCAATGGGACGGTTTTCGCCAATCGGTTCGCGCCATTCGCTGATGATACCGGGAATGTAGATTTTATATTGCTGAAAACCCAAATAGCCCGCGCCGATCAACAGCGCCAATGCCCCGATCCATCTCCATTTTTTCATTCTGGGCTCTCCGGTTGGGTTTGATGTCGTCGCCGCACGGATAGCCACAGAAACAGCAGAATCACGGGTAGCGAAATCAGGCTGGCATAATGTTCGGGCGGGTGATGGCCGCTGACGGGCACATGCTTTATCCAGCCCGACCAGCTAAGGAGCAAGCGCTCGATCAGAGACACCAAAAGGAACAGCGGCACCAGCGAGCGGTAGCGCAATGCGACCACCAGTGTGACGATGCCGTGCGCAATCTGCGTCGCACCTGCCCATGCAAACATGCCGAAAATCATCGTTGGATTGTGGCTAAGATCAAGCCCGGCAATGACGCCCGCACCGCCATCCGGCAGGAAGCTGTGGATCATCCCCGGCATGATCCAGCCAATGCCATAGAACGCCAAAAACCACGCAGAGTATCGTGATCCACGGTAATGGATATTTGTACTGGGTGGCAGGAAAGCGTTCATCCGGTGACCGTTAAGACGGCCAGATGCGCAAGAGCCGCCGCAAGCGCCAAGATGAGCGCAACGGTGACGCGTGGGCTGACGTAGAACGACACGACCCGCTGTGTCGGGAACGAAAATGTGGCAAGCGTACCAAGCAGCTTATCGGGATGGCCCTCCGTAAAGGCGGGGTCCTTCACCAGCTTAATCATGTCGCGGCGGCTGCGGTAACGCATGAGGCCAAAGACGGTCCAATCGGGATCTGCCTCGGTGTTCCACGCATCAATATAACCGCCAACCTTGCGTCCCACCATGCCGGGATGGCCGCCATTGCGGAACAAAACTGGCATGAAGCGTTTCGAATAGCGCTTGAGCAGATCAAAGCCTTGGACCATTTGCCCGGTTTTGGGGTCCTCAACTTGCTCCATCTGCGCTTTAACCAGATTGAGCATGACGAACTCGCGGCCGTCATCGGCTTCAAGGAACGCGCGCATAACCTGTTCGCTATTTCCAGTGCCTTCGAAACGCCCCGCCATTTGCGCAAGAAACGCATCAATTTCGGCAGGTTTCAGCGGGCCGGACCAATTGTCATACCAAAGCCGAAATAGGCCATAGGCAAGCAACGCGGTTCCCCAGATTATCCATGCTGTCACGGCTCTAGCTATCCTTCTTCTTGGCACGCTCGGCATCGCGCCGCGCCTTTGCTGCCTTTTGACAGGCGGGTGATGTTTTTTTGATATTCTTGATAAGGCAGGCGCGGACGTTGTCGCGGCTAAAAGTCGCCAATTCTGCGGAGCAGTATTTACGGATGTCGGGCATGCACGCTTCGCGCACATTGTCTTGCGCCGACAGCGGTGTAGTTGACAGCAGCAGGCTGGACGCCGCCAAAATGAAGACTGCTTTTGACATCCTTGACTGTTCCTTCACCAATTGTTTTTTGCGTCCCGCAACGAAGCGGTGGAATATTATTGGCATTAATTGTGCCAAAATATATTTGCAATCGCTTTTGTCGCTTGCGCCAGCCGCCGTTTGCCGCAAAACATGACAGAATGACCAACGCATCGCACAAAATGACTTCACGCGCAGAAGCGCCACTGGCCGATGGGCGGCGGGAACGCAGCCGGTCGAGCCGATCGAAGATAGTCGCGGCGATGGTCGATTTGGTCGGTAAGGGCGATGTAGCGCCCAGCGCCGCGCGTGTTGCGGAGGTTGCGGGTGTTGGGCTCCGCTCGGTTTTCCGACATTTTGACGATATGGACGAGCTGTACCGCGAAATGGGGGAGGTGATTGCGGCGCAGGTGATGCCGATCATCCTCGAACCACCAAGCGGCGCCAGATGGAAGGAAAAGCTGTTCGACATTGCTGACCGGCGGGCCATGGTTTTCGAAACCATCCTGCCGTACCGGATATCGGCCAATCTCAAACGCTTCCAATCACCTTATTTGATGCAGGACTATCGCCGGATGCTGCGGCTCGAATCCGACACGACCGAGGCGCATTTGCCTGCGGCGGTAAAGGCCGATGTGGCGGGTACCCGCAGTCTCAATGTCATATTGAGTTTCCAGACATGGCGACTGTTACGGCATGATCAGGAATTGCCTTTTGAGGACGCCAAGGCCGTTGTGCGGCGTTTGCTGAGCGATGCCATGTCCGGCATGCCGGAGGATTGATGCAACGTTTTGGTTTTGCTCTCGGTCTGGCGCTGCTGTTGTCCGCCTGCGACGATGCAGACGTGCCTTCTGAATCAATGTGCACCGGCCTGTCAGACAACAATATGGTCTGGGTCCCGGGCGGCAGCTTCGTCATGGGGGACGATCCGCATTACGCAGAGGAAGGTCCGCCGCAGACGGTGGCTGTTGAGGGGTTCTGGATCGACGCGCATGAAGTAACCAACGCCCAATTCGCGGCCTTTGTAAAGGCAACCGGTTACAAGACGATAGCGGAGCGCGATCCGCCCAAGCTACCCGGTGCGCCGCCAGAAATGTTGGTCCCGGGTTCTGCCGTGTTCAATATCCCGTCGGATGACGACCCGCGTTGGTGGCGCTGGGTAGTGGGGGCGCACTGGCGACATCCTTCCGGTCCTAAAGAGACCATTATTGGTCGCGACAACGAACCCGTTGTCCAGATCGCTTACCAAGATGCAGAGGCCTATGCCCGATGGGCGGGTAAGGAACTGCCGAGCGAGGCGCAGTGGGAATATGCGGCGCGCGGCGGTGCGGTGGCTTTGCCGGAACCGGTTGAAGCAAAGGGCAAACCGCAAGCGAATTATTATCAAGGCGTCTTCCCGGTCAAAAACCTCAACACCGACGGCTATGTCGGCCGGGCCCCGGTGGGTTGTTTTAAACCGAACGGATACGGTCTGTATGATATGATCGGCAATGTCTGGGAATGGACGAGCGCCAGCGGATCGCGCGCCGATGCTAGCGAACCCGTGAACGTCATAAAAGGCGGATCCTATCTATGCGCCGCCAATTATTGCGCGCGCTATCGTCCAGCCGCGCGTCAGTTTCAGGAACGAGGACTGGGCACCGACCATATCGGGTTTCGGCTGGTCAATACCAAGAAGCCTGGACCAGCTTCTTGACCCGCCATTGATAATATGACACCGTAAGTGCCAATATCACTATTCTAGGGATGAATGCATGAAAGTCCTCCGCACACCCGATAGCGCCTTTGCCGCAATCGAAGATTTCCCTTTTGCGCCAAACTATGTGGAGATCGCTGATCCCTCGGACGGCACGCCATTGCGCGTGCATTATGTGGATGAGGGGCCGCGCGATGCGCCGGTGGTGCTGATGATGCATGGTGAGCCAAGCTGGAGCTATCTGTACCGTCACATGATCGGCCCGGTCGTCGCGGCCGGCTTTCGCGTTGTCGCGCCTGACCTGATCGGCTTTGGTAAATCGGACAAGCCCACGAAAAAAACCGACTATAGCTATGCACGCCATGTTGGCTGGATGCGCCAGTGGATCGAGGCGGTTGGTCTGAGCAATATGACGCTCGTCTGTCAGGATTGGGGTTCGCTAATCGGCCTGCGCCTGGTCGCGGAAATGCCGGATCGCTTTGCCAGTGTCGTGCTGTCCAATGGCGGCTTGCCCGAAGGCGGCCCGCCACCGCGTGCTTTTGCCATCTGGCGCGCCTTTTCCAAATGGAGCCCGTTCTTCCCCATCGGCAAAATCGTCAACGCCGGGGCAAAACGTGCGCTCAGCGCGGCTGAGATCGCCGCTTATGACGCGCCGTTCCCCGACAGCCGCTATAAAGCCGGTGCGCGGATATTCCCCAGCTTCGTTCCGTTCGAGAATAACGTCGCGATCCCCGACCAGAAACGTGCGTGGGAAGTGTTTGAGAAATGGGACAAGCCATTCCTGTGCTGCTTCAGCGACGGTGATCCGGTTACACGCGGCGGCGAGAGCCGCTTCATCGGCCGCGTCCCCGGTACAGCGGGGCAGCCGCATTGCACGTTGAAGGGCGGTCACTTCATTCAGGAAAATGATCCGCAAGGTTTCGTCGACTGCATCCTAAAAGTGCGATAATCATGCAGGTCTTGCGCACTCCAGACGCCGCTTTCGCCGTCCTTCCGGACTATCCGTTTGCGGCACATTATGTTGAGGTTGAAACGCAGGGCACGCCACCCCTGCGGCTGCATTATGTCGATGAAGGCCCAAGCGATGCTGCGCCGATCCTGCTGCTGCATGGAGAGCCGACCTGGTCCTATCTCTACCGCAAATTTGTACCTCCACTCGTTGCCGCCGGGCACCGCGTGCTGGCACCTGATTTGATTGGCTTTGGCAAGTCTGACAAGCCGGCCAGCCGCGACGATTATAGCTATGAACGTCATGTCGCGTGGATGAGCGACTGGCTGACGCAGCTTGATCTCAACAACATCACGCTGTTCTGTCAGGATTGGGGCGGGTTGATCGGACTGCGGCTGGTTGCTGCTTTCCCGGATCGTTTTGCACGGTTGGTGATTTCAAACACCTATATGCCCGTTGGTGAGAATATTGGTCC
>JBEEIJ010000145.1:0-10815 GCA_041169905.1 Pseudomonadota bacterium
AAAACGATGCAGCTGTCCATATCGCCATTGGGCGAAAAATAACCAACGCCGCCTGCATAGGCCCCGCGGGTTTCTGGTTCGAGTTCGGCAATAATTTCGCAGGCGCGGACTTTAGGCGCACCGCTGACGGTGCCTGCTGGAAAGCCTGCGAATAATGCGTCAATGGCGTCCTTATCCTCAGCAAGCTCTCCAACGACATTGGAAACGATGTGCATCACATGGCTGTAAAATTCGACCATATAGCTGTCGGTTACGGTGACGCTACCGCCTTTGGTCACGCGGCCAACGTCGTTTCTGCCCAAGTCCAGCAGCATCAGATGTTCTGCGCGTTCCTTGGGGTCCGCCAGTAATGAGGCACGGTTTTCAGCATCTTCGATGCTGCTCTTCCCGCGCGGGCGCGTTCCCGCGATCGGCCGGATGGTCACTTCGCCGCCGCGCGCGCGGACCAATATCTCGGGACTGGAACCGATCAGTGCAAAGCCGGGAAGATCAATGAAGTATAGAAAGGGCGATGGATTTATCCGGCGCAATGCGCGGTATAAATGCACAGGCGGCAGATCAAAGGGTGCAGTAAAACGCTGGGCAAGCACGACCTGAAATATATCGCCTGCCTCAATATAGTCTTTGGCCGCCGCTACCATCTGGGCATAGCGGCCCTCGGGCAATACGGGCGTGAGCTTGAGTTCGCGACCTTCGGATAGTGAAGCCGCGCCAGTGGACGGCACTTGCCCTAGGTTCAATAACCGCTCGGTCTCATCGAGGCGCTCATTTGCCAATGCCACGGCCTGCGCATCATGTAGGCCGGTCCAAACTGGCGAGACGAGGAACATTTCGTCTTTGAGCCGGTCGAACACCAATATGACGGTTGGCCGGACGAACAGCATGTCAGGCAGCTCAAGCGCTGATTGCGGCGCGCGTGGAAGTTTTTCTACCAGACCGATTGTCTCGTAACCAAAATAGCCAACCAAGCAGGCGAGGGCGGGGGGCAGCTCTTCGGGAACATTCATCCGGCAGTCAGCCGCGAGCGCCCGCAACGCATCCAATGATGGCAGAGGAGAAGGCGCAAAAGCGTCCCTGTCGGTCATCCAATGCCGGTTGATTTCGGCTTTATCGCCGGCCGCCCGAAACACCAGATCGGGTGCGATGCCAATCAGGCTATGTCGTCCGCGCGTTTCGCCGCCTTCGACCGATTCCAGAACGAAATCACCGCGCTCGGGAACAAACAGCTTCAGCGCCGCTGACACCGGCGTTTCGGTATCAGCAATGCGCTTGCGCCATATGAGTTCGGGTTTAGTTGCCGTCACGGTTGGTGAGGCGAGTGCGCAGCTCTGCGATCCCGTCTTCATTTTTTTCAACACCGGCATCTTTCGATGCAGCGACGATTAGCTGTGCCGCATATTCCTGCTGCAATATACCTGTAAGTTCCTGCTTGCGGGCAGCCAGGAGGGTGGCATTGCCGTTGGCGTTGCCTTTGATGACGTCGGTCAGGTACACCACATACCATCCGCGGTCGCCGCCTGCCTGTATGATTTTAGCAGTGCCTTTTTTCATAGCAAACATGAGCGACAATGGCGGAGGCACTTGCTGGCCCTCGCGATAGAGATCTGCCCGCGTGCCTGTCAGCGTTTCAATCTGCGCGCCCTGAACATTGGCCGCGGCTAGAGCAGCCTGCAGCGGTTGACCGCTATCTACCAGCTTACGCAAACGGTCGGCAGCAGCGCGCGCGCCCTTTGCGCCTTGGGAGAACGCCCATTGTTGCTGAACCAAAGCCCGGACATCTCCAAGCGGTGGCGGCGCGGCCTCATCAAAATCGGCCACCGCAATCATCGCGAATTTTTCGCCGGGCACCAACTCGATCAATTGTGCCTCACCACCGGTTTCCATTTGGAATGCTGCGGGCAAAATGACCTGCATTTCTGGAATGGGTTTATATGCAGGGTTGCTGATATCCTGACCTGTCGCCAGCAATTTTGGTGAGGTGTTAACGGTTAGGCCGTTTTGCTTGGCAATGTCAGATATCGTCGCGCCATCGGCAAATGCGTCTTCGATTTCCGATGTTATCTCGGTCAGCATTTCTTCGCTGCGCGTCTGCAGAAGTTCTTTTGCAATTTCCGCGCGGGCAGCCGCAAGTGACTTTGCCGCAACATTGTTCACGCTATCGATGCGTGCAACGGTCCAACCCAATTTGCCGCGGGCTGGCTTTGCCAATGTACCCTGCTTTGCGGCGAAAACTGCGTCGGCAACCGCGGCGGTCGCGGTACTGGCAAGGCTGCTTTTGGTGACGTTGGCCGTCGTCGTTACGGATAGACCTAAGCCATTGGCTACGTCCGCTAATGACTTGCCCGCCGCGACTTGGCTCATAACCGACTTTGCCGCAGCTTCGGTTGGCACGATCATTTGGCTGATGTTGCGGCTTTCCGATGCAGCGAACTTTGCGGCATTGGCTTTATAATATGCCGCGATATCTGCCTCGCTTGGCTTCGCACGGCCCGCGATGATCGTTTTGTCAAAAATGGCATAGCTAATCGCACGCTTTTCCGGGATCGTGAACTTCACCGCGTTGTCAGAATAAAATTTGGCGAGCGCCGCAGGACTTGGCGGTGCCTTGGGCAAAAACGCCGTGGCCGGAAGCGACGCGATCTGTCCTGCACGCTTTTCCAGCATCAATGACGCGTAAGGCAGAACCATCCCGTCGGGGGCAGCCGGTCCGCTTGCCGCAGACGGCAGGATTTGCTGTGCAAATAAATTTTGTGTCAGATCGTCGCGGATCGCCTTTTCACTCACGCCGATTTGTTGGGCAAAGGCACGAAAGGCATCTGCGCTAAACTTACCATCAAGCCCCATGGCACCGGGTATTTTGCGAATTTCCGAATCCACAAGACGCTTACTCACCGCCACGCCATATTCTTCACCAAATACGGTAATGGCGTAGCGATTGATCAACTGGTCGAGCGTTGAATCCAATCCACCGCTTTCCACAAAGCCAGCCATGTTGAGGTTTGGGCTGTTCTGACGTTCTGCCTTTAAGCGATTGTCGAGCGCATCGTTCAATTCGCCCAATGTGATGTTCCGGTCACCGACGCGCGCAACATTACCACCGCTCAAACCCCCGAAATTGCCCGATCCGGACACGTCACCAAGCGCAAAAGCTATGGCAATCATCCCGATGAACACTAAAGCGAAAATGGCGCCAAATTTGGAGTAAATGAGCGAACGAATGGAGGTAATCATGAATTGCAATTTCCTGATATCACGGACTAGGCCGAATGTTGCGAGACGCTTTAGGCGGCAAGGCTTTGGCAATCAAGGGATAGACTTGCTCCGATTGTCAAAACCATGCCACAGCCAAATCAAGATTCGCAAACCCCACAGGTAGGAAAATGGCATGCGTAAGTTGGTTGTCGGAAACTGGAAGATGAATGGCGTGACCAGCGACTTGGCCGAAATCGCCGCTATCGCCAAAAAATTTGTGAACTATCCCACTGTCGAATCAGCCTTATGTTTGCCCGCAACACTGATCAGCCGTGCGTGCGATATCGCAGTTGGCCTCCCTATCGGAGGGCAGGACTGCCACATGCAGGCATCAGGCGCGCATACAGGATGTGTGTCGGCGAATATGCTGGTCGATGCAGGAG
Source organism: Pseudomonadota bacterium (assembly GCA_041169905.1). Taxonomy (GTDB): domain Bacteria; phylum Pseudomonadota; class Alphaproteobacteria; order Sphingomonadales; family Sphingomonadaceae; genus Sphingorhabdus_B. The sequence goes on from JBEEIJ010000145.1 coordinate 3,636, forward strand.
CGTCTTTGGTAATTGTTGGGCACAGCGAACGCCGCGCCGCTCAGCATGAACAGGATCACGACGTGCTGGCCAAGGCGCAAGCCGCGCACGAGGCGGGCCTGAAAGTTATCATCTGCGTCGGGGAAACGCTGGCTGAGCGGGACGCAGGCAATGCACTACATATTGTTTTGGGACAGGTTGCGGGTTCATTGCCGCAGAACATTTCTGGCGACTGGTTGAGTGTTGCGTACGAGCCCGTCTGGGCCATTGGCACAGGGCGCATTCCTGAAATGGCCGATGTACGGGAAATGCACGGCGCCATTCGTTCGGCACTGGTCGATCGATATGGCACGGTCGGCAACGGCGTTCGTATTCTATATGGTGGGTCCATGAACGGGGATAATGCGGCCGAGCTTTTGGCGGTCGAAAATGTCGATGGCGGGTTGATCGGCGGCGCAAGTTTGACCTGCGCGAAATTCGAACCCATTTTGGCCGCAGCGCAAGCTTTCGGCGAATAGCATTGAAGAACCGTCATGCGCTCGCTATGTGGGCGCAACAACCGGCAACTTATTGCCTTTCAATATTCGGAATTCATCATGGGCATTTTCCATTTTCTTATCGTCGTTCAGGCTATTGTCGCAGCCTCGCTTGTAGGTGTTATCCTGATGCAGCGGTCTGAAGGCGGCGGCCTGGGAATGGGCGGAAGCCCATCAGGATTGATGTCCGCACGTGGCGCAGCTGACTTTCTGACGCGTACGACCACCATATTGGCAGCATCGTTCATCGTGCTTTCGATTTCATTGGCTTTCGTCGCTGCGCAAAAAGGTGGCTCGGGCGAAATCGACAACAGCCTAGAGCGTACCGAAGTTCCGGCGACCCCAGCGGCACCGGCGACTGCGGCACCTGCCGCACCGGCTTCGGCAGCGCCAGCAACTGAAGTTCCGCTCGATAAATAATCGCTTCGGCACGAAAAAAACGCTTTTTACACAGGTTATTTTTCAGTGAACGGATTCGTTCGCTTGTGTTTTGCCGCAAACGTGTCTTAAGCCTTTTCTCCCATGACACGGTTCATTTTTATCACCGGTGGCGTGGTATCCTCGCTTGGCAAAGGTCTTATGGCAGCATCGCTTGCTGCCCTTTTGCAGGCGCGCGGGTACCGCGTTCGAATCCGGAAGTTCGATCCTTATCTCAATGTTGATCCGGGCACGATGTCGCCTTATCAGCATGGCGAGGTCTATGTGACTGATGACGGGGCGGAAACCGACCTCGACCTTGGGCATTATGAACGGTTTACGGGCGTTTCTGCGCGCCAGTCCGATAACATAACGTCGGGCCGTATTTATCAAACCATCATCCAAAAGGAACGTCGCGGGGATTATCTCGGCGCGACGGTTCAGGTCATTCCGCATGTGACGGATGCTATCAAGGAATTCGCGAAGGCGGATACGCAAGACCTTGATTTCGTTCTGTGCGAAATTGGCGGAACCGTTGGCGACATTGAATCGCTGCCATTCATCGAAGCCATTCGCCAGCTGCGCAATGAGCTTGGCCGCGAACGTACCTTGTCCGTGCATGTCACGCTCGTTCCCTATATTGCGGCGGCAGGTGAGCTGAAGACCAAACCAACGCAGCACAGCGTGCGCGAGCTGACATCATTGGGTATTCAGCCCGATGTTCTTCTGTGCCGTTGCGAACATCCGCTACCGGAAAATGAGCGCGCAAAAATCGCGGCATTTTGTAACGTGCGTAAAGAGGCTGTCATTCCCGCCTTGGACGCGAAAAGCATTTACGCGGTTCCGCTGCAATATCATGCCGAAGGCTTGGACAATGAAGTGCTGCGCGCGTTTGGGCTGGAATCAGGCGGTGAGCCTGATCTTGACCGCTGGGATGATATCATTGACCGCCAACAAAATCCCGAAGGTGAAGTCACCATTGGCGTTGTCGGCAAATATGTTGGCCTTGCCGACGCATATAAGTCTTTGAATGAAGCGCTCACCCATGGTGGACTTTCGAACCGCGTAAAGGTGAACATCAAGTGGATCGACGCTGAACTGTTCGAAGAATCCGAACATGACATTGCCGCAGCGCTTGAGCCGATGAATGCGATTCTTGTCCCGGGTGGGTTTGGTGAGCGCGGTTCCGAAGGCAAGATTGCGGCGGTCAAATTCGCCCGTGAGCGCGAAGTTCCTTTCTTTGGCATTTGCCTCGGCATGCAGATGGCGTGCATTGAAGGCGCGCGGAACACCGCGGGCATCGCCGGCGCATCAAGCACCGAATTTGGCCCCACCACCGAACCAGTTGTTGGTATCATCACCGAATGGATGAGCGAAGAGGGCATCCAGAAACGTGAAACGGGCGGCGATCTTGGCGGCACGATGCGCCTTGGCGCTTATGATGCGAAGTTGACCGGAAACAGTCATGTCGCGGGGATCTATGGCACGCAGGACATTTCAGAGCGGCATCGCCACCGCTATGAGGTCAATGTCCACTACAAATCGGCTTTGGAGCAGGGCGGCCTTGTGTTCAGCGGGATGTCGCCTGACGGTGAGCTGCCAGAAATCGTAGAGCGCCCAGATCACCCTTGGTTTATCGGGGTGCAATTCCACCCTGAATTGAAATCGCGTCCCTTTGCACCGCACCCGCTGTTTGCGAGTTTCGTTGCTGCCGCGGTCAAGCAAAGCCGACTGGTGTAGCGATCCGATACGCTGTCATCGGCGCGATTGCATCCATGCCGCGCAATTGCGGACAGGGCTCATAAGAACTGAAGGGGCGGACGAGCAATCGACCGCCCCAAATATATTTAGGCTGCGTTTGTGCCTTTTTTCTTGGCGCTATCTGCGTGCTCGATCACATGAGGTGCGGTTTTGCCGCCGATAGCTATCTTGCGTGGTTTCAACGCTTCCGGCACTTCGCGCACTAACGATATCATCAAAAGACCATCGGCCATATCGGCGTCGGTCACATGAATATGGTCCGCAAGTTGGAAGCGGCGTTCGAAATTGCGGCTCGCGATACCCATGTGCAGAAAATCGCGATTGTCGTTGCCTTCCGTCTGCTTGCTGCCCGTAACAATCAAGAGATTCTGCTGCGCAACAATTTCGATCTCGTCGGACTTGAACCCGGCAACAGCGACGGTGACTTGATAGTCATTTTCGCCAGTGCGCTCGATATTGAAAGGCGGATAATTTTCGTTGGTCGCTGCACGTCCGGTGTTTTCGAGCAGTTCAAACAAGCGGTCAAAGCCGACGGTGTTCCGGCGATAGGGTGTAAAATCAAAACGTTGCATATCAAATTCTCCATCAAGCAATTTGGTGTTTGCCAACCCCGCAACCGCAGCGGTCAGCTATGTCGTTTTGGAGCCTTTCGGCCTCCGCGTCTTGAGATGGGGAGTGCCGACAAAATTGCAAGATGAAAAATGCATCGCAAAATAAACGCCCAAAAAACAAGGCCGCCCGGATATTCCCGAACGGCCTCGCGTTGCAGCTTTACTAGCGCATAGTTTCAGTCCTCTACCGGTCCCCACCGGCGGGTCTGTTTTTCCCCCTGAACCATCGGCGCTTACAGGCTCTCGACGAATTCGATGTTGTCATCCGCAATTGCGGGCTGCTTTGCAAATGGAACCATACCCCGCCAAACGCTTTTTCAAAGGCTGTTGCGCCCCTGCAACAATGCTTGCCAGTCCCCATGGTGGAACCTAAGAACCGGATATGCCAAAAACAGTGATAAGTGACCGCACATGATATTGTCGCGATACGAACGCATGGTGGCCCGCCGCTATCTGCTGCCGGGCAAAGGCGAAGGTTTCATCTTCCTCGTCGCGAGTATTAGCCTTGTGGCTGTTGCGCTTGGCGTCGCTGCGCTGATCATCGTCATGAGCGTCATGAACGGCTTTCGCGCCGAATTATTTGACAAGATTGTTGGCCTGAATGGCCATGCTGTTGTTCAGGGATATGGCGGTCGTCTTCAGGACTGGCGTCAGATTTTGAACGATGTCGAAAAGACGCCGGGCGTGACCGACGCCACTGCACTGATTGAACAACCATTGCTCACCACCTATAACGGTAGGGTCGAAGCCATTTTGGCGCGCGGAATGTCGGTAAATGACATACTGAAAAACGAAACGCTAAAGGGAAAAACGGTCGCCGGTAGTTTGCGGGCGTTGAACTCCTATGAAGATAAGGTTGCTATCGGTTCGCGTCTTGCCCAAAATTTGGGGGTTCAGGTCGGGCAACGCATTACGATCATCAACCCCGCTGGACGGACCACGCCCTTCGGGACGGTGCCGCGCGAAATTTCTTATGAAGTCGCCGCGATCTTTGAAGTTGGCGTTTATGATTATGACAAAGCGTTTGTCATCATGCCTATCGAACGGGCGCAGATACTCATGCTGTTGGGCGACGAAATCGGTATGATCGAAATCAAGACCGAAAACCCCGACAAAGTGAACGAGATTCTGGCGCCGCTTTTGCCCAAACTGGAAAACAAGGGCCTGATCGTCGACTGGAAGAGCATGAACGCATCTTTGTTTGAGGCGCTGGCGGTGGAGCGCGTTGCCATGTTTGTTGTGCTTTCGATCATTGTGCTGGTCGCGGTGTTCAATATCTTGTCATCGCTCATCATGCTGGTGCGAGCCAAAACGCGGGACATTGCAATATTGCGGACGATGGGGGCGTCACGAAAATCGCTTTTGCGGATTTTCATGACGGTGGGCGTGTTGATTGGGTCCTCCGGCATTGTGCTTGGCCTGATATTGGGCGCTATCTTCCTGTATTTCCGGCAGTCGGTGGTCAATTTCATTCAGCTGCTCACAGGGCAAAATTTATGGGACCCATCGATCCGGTTTCTGACCGAGCTGCCGTCGCGAACCGACCCTGTCGAAGTGGTGGCGATTTGTGGGCTGGCCCTGCTTTTCAGCTTCCTTGCCACCTTGTATCCCGCGCTGAAGGCGGCGAGTACGGATCCAGTTCAGGTGTTGCGTTATGAATAATGTCGTTGAGCTTACCGATGTGCGTCGCAAATTTGTGCAGGGCGATGTCACCATAGAAGTGCTGCGCGGGGTCGACCTTGTTGTTGGCAAAGGCGAGCTTGTGGCGTTGCTTGGTCCATCGGGTTCCGGAAAATCCACCATGCTTCAGGCGGTTGGTCTGCTTGAGGGCGGCTTTTCGGGCTCAATCAAATTGGACGGTGAAGAGGTCAGTTCGGCAGGCGTGGATCGCCAAACTGAGATACGCCGACAAAAGCTTGGGTTTGTGTACCAGTTTCACCATTTGTTGGCCGATTTCGATGCACTTGAAAATGTCGTCCTTCCCCAATTAATTGCCGACGCAACGCCCGAAGATGCCATCGAACGCGCAACCCATTTGCTCACGCAGCTTGGGCTTTCTGAGCGGCTTCACCACCGACCTTCCAAACTCTCTGGCGGTGAGCAGCAACGTGTCGCCGTCGCGCGGGCGCTTGCGAACCGGCCGAAATTGGTACTGGCGGACGAACCGACGGGTAACCTCGATGAACACACCGCCGACATTGTGCTGGGTGAGTTCATGGCATTGGTGCGTGAGCAAGGCTCATCGGCGATTGTCGCGACACATAATGAGCGCCTTGCCGCGAAGATGGACCGCGTCGTGCGGCTGAAGGACGGAAGATTAGCTTAAGCTAAGGGGATAGAAGATGTCAGTGTACGATTTTTCGGTCAAAATGCCCGGTGGCGCAAGTGAAGCCATGGCGGCGCATGCGGGTAAGGTCTTACTGATCGTCAATACCGCGTCGAAATGTGGCTTTACACCGCAGTATAAGGGCCTTGAGGCGCTGTATCGGCAATATAAGGATCAGGGGCTGGAGATATTGGCGTTCCCCTGCAATCAGTTCGGCGCGCAGGAACCGGGCGATGCGGAAGAGATCAAGAATTTCTGTTCGCTGACCTATGATGTGTCCTTCCCCTTGGCCTCCAAAATTGACGTCAATGGCGACAATGAAGATCCGCTTTGGCATTATCTCAAGCAGCAGCAAGCTGGTCTGTTGGGATCGCGCGGGATCAAATGGAACTTCACCAAATTTCTGGTCGATCGTAAGGGCAATGTGGTTGCCCGCCATGGCCCGCAGGTGAAACCTGAAGCGCTGGCCAAGGATATCGAAAAGCTTCTCGCACAACCTGCCTGATTGTCCACAGATTAGCCGAAAAGTTGGATTGTCGAATCCCGCGGGTCATCTAACATAGATTTATGTCTTATGTGCCTTTCGTTCCTTTGCGCGTATTTTCCGCTTACACCATGTTGGAAGGGGCAATCGAACCGAAGGCGATCGGCGAAGCAGCGAAAAAGCTAGCTTTTCCCGCTATTGCGATTTGCGACCGAAACGGTCTCTATGGCGTTATGCCGTTTCAGGATGGCGCGAAGTCAAACGGCATACAGCCCATCATTGGCGCGCTGCTTGGCGTGCGGCGGCCGACAAGCGATGGCAAGTTCATCCGCGATTGGTTGCCATTATTTGCACAGGACGAAAGCGGTTATAATAATCTGTGCCGCCTCGTTTCCATGGCGCATCTTGATCGACCCGAAGATCTGGACGCGCATGTCACGCTGGAGCAACTTGCCCAGTTTTCCGACGGCCTAATTGCGCTGACCGGTGGCGCTGAAGGCGCCATAACGCAGCTATTGAGTGACGGCCAACGCAATGCAGCAGGTGAATATCTCTCCCGCTTGCAGGCCTTGTTCCCTGACCGGTTGTATATCGAGCTCAGCCGCCGCAACGATAGCCGCGAAGAAGCCGCGGAAGAGGCGTTGATTGATCTCGCTTATGCCCGCGACATTCCATTAGTCGCCACGAACCCCGCATTTTTCGCCGAGCCGGATTTCTTCGATGCGCATGACGCAATGCTCTGCATTTCAGATGGCGAATATGTCGAAAGCCAAGACCGGCGGCGGAGCAGCCGTGACACATGGATCAAGACCGGCAAGCAAATGGGCGCTTTGTTTGCCGATGTGCCTGAGGCTTTGGCCAACACGCTTGTTATTGCCCAGCGCTGCACTGCACTGGCGCCCTATCGAAACCCAATCCTGCCAAGCCTTGCGGGCGATCGCACGGCTGAGGATACGCAGCTGCGTGAGGACGCCCGTTTGGGGCTTTTGCAGCGTCTTGAAACTGCCGGCATTACCGATGAAGTAACGCGCCAAGTCTATTTCGACCGGCTGACGTTCGAAGCGGA
>JBEEIJ010000146.1:0-22729 GCA_041169905.1 Pseudomonadota bacterium
GCCGCATAAAGGGATTTTTTGGTGTCGTAATAACGCTGGAGCTCGGCATCGGTCGGTTCCATATTCTGGATTTCAGCGGTCGCGAGAAACTCCATTTTGGCGCGCAAACGGCGTCGGATAATCGGGTCATCAACGTCAAGCCCAAGCCGCATAGCCTCGCGGACGTACACTTCTTCTTTGATGTAATCGCGGATCAGGCTGTCGAGTTGCTGCGCGCTCGGCGGGCGCTGCCATGTCTGTTCCCATTGCGATGCAAGCCGCGCGACGTCCTCTTCTTTGATCGTAATGCTTCGGTCCAGACTGTCGGTGGAACCGAACTGGGCCATAAGCACGAACAGCACGGAACCTGCGGCCAAAAAATGTACCAGCGGCTCTCGAATGAAATGGCGCACCTTAATATCCTTCATAAAATAGCGACCCCCGGGCCGGGGCGTTCAACCATAATCAACGGCGAAGTGCCTTCCGGCGTTTTATACGCGGCAGAAATGGCTGCACGGACTTTATCGACGCGGGTCGCTGGCATGACGGCAACGCAAGCACCACCAAAGCCGCCACCGGTCATCCGTGCGCCGCCCGCGGGACCTATCGCATGTTGCAACAACGCGACCAGTTCATCAATGGCCGGAACGGTAATTTCGAAATCGTCGCGCATCGATGCATGGCTTTGCGCCATCAGCGCCCCAAGCGTGGTCAGATCGTTTTGCGCAAGCGCGTCCGCTGCATCCAACGTCCTTTGGTTCTCGGTAATCACATGGCGTGCCCGTGACGTCGTGACGTCATCAAGCCCTGCCGCCGCAAGCATATCGAGGTTCGCATCGCGTAGCGCGGCGACACCCATCGCTTCGGCCGCTGCCTCACATTGGCGGCGCCGTTCATTGTAATGCCCGTCGACCAGACCACGTGTCACGCCGGAATGCACAATCATGATGGCAATATCATCGGGCACGGGTGCATCGGTCAGTGCAAGGCTTCGGCAATCGATCAACAGCGCATGACCGGCTTTGCCTTGGGCGGAAATGAGCTGGTCCATGATGCCGCATTTGGTGCCCACAAAGTTGCATTCCGCTCTTTGCGCGATTTGCGCGAGGCGCGTGTGGTCTATCTCGATATTGGCCAAGGCAAGCATCGCTTTGCCGACAGCGACCTCAAGCGAGGCAGATGACGATAGGCCCGCGCCTTTCGGCACATTGCCCGCGATGGCAATGTTCGCGCCGGTAAGTGCATGCCCCGCATTTTGCAGCGCCATTATCATGCCGCGAATATAATCGGCCCAGGGCTGGTCCGCATTGCGTTCGATGGGGTGTTTGAGGTCGAATGCGTCTACCGCATTGTCAAAGTCCACAGCGACAATATGCACAGCGTTATCGTCACGCCGGCTGGCGGCAACCATCGTCGATGGGCCAATTGCGCAGGGCAGGACAAACCCGTCATTATAGTCGGTATGCTCGCCAATCAGGTTCACCCGTCCGGGCGCGCGGGCCACTAGATCAGACGCTGACCCAAATCCTTGGGCGAAGGCCGCACTGACCTTTTCCAATAGCCCCTTGTCCAGCGGCGTCATGCTTTGCTCCGGTAATGGATTTTGCTTTGCGCGCGTAATTGTTCGGCCGCCGCTTCGGGTGTCAGATCGCGCTGCGCTTCGGCCAACATTTCATATCCCACCATGAATTTGCGTACGCTCGCGGAACGCAGCAGGGGCGGGTAGAAATGCGCATGCAGTTGCCAGTGCGGGGCGTCGGGCGTTGCGCTTGGCGCGCCATGCCACCCCATCGAATACGGAAAGCTTGTCTGGAACAGATTGTCGTAAGCGGTTGTGACCGCTTTCAGTATGTCGGCCAAGTCTTGGCGCTGTGCGGACGTCAGCGCACGCAGCCGCTGGACAGCAAAACGCGGGAGCAGGAGGATCTCGAACGGCCAGCTTGCCCAATAAGGTATCACCGCAATCCAATGGTCGTTCATGGCGACGGTGCGCGCTCCGTCCGCGGCCTCTTGCCCCGCATACGTCAGCAGCATCGCGCTTTGGTGTTTTTCGAAATATTCGGCCTGCGTTTCGTCCTCGCGCGCCGGTTCGGCGGGGACATAATCGGTCGCCCATATTTGTCCGTGCGGGTGCGGGCTGGAACAGCCCATCATCGCGCCTTTATTTTCAAAGACCTGTACATAGGCATGGTTGGCGGAAAGTTCGGCTTCTTGCGACGCCCAATTGTCGACGACGGCGGCGATCTCTGCCACGGGCATTTCGGGCAATGTCTTTCCATGGTCTGGCGAGAAACAGATGACGCGGCATGTGCCATGTGCAGGCGCGGCACGAAATAACGCGTTGCCGTCATCCGCTTCGCCGCCGTCTCCCGGCATCAGCGCGGCAAAGTCATTGTCGAAAATGAAGACATGTTCGTAATCGGGGTTGTGTATCCCGCCAGCGCGTTCATTGCCCGGGCACAAATAGCAGTTGGCGTCATGGCTTGGCCGCACTGCATTATCTGGCCTGTCCTGCTGCCCCTGCCACGGACGGTTTGCCCTGTGCGGCGACACCAAAATCCATTCGTTTTTCAGCGGATTGAAACGGCGGTGGGGCAGTTCACTAAACCGCATCGGGCAAGGTCCAATCAATCGGGGGCTGACCCTTGCTAGTCAGAAAGGCATTGCATTGCGAGAAATGTTTGCAGCCGAGAAAGCCGTTGTACGCGGACAGTGGCGATGGATGCGCAGCTTTCAGCACCAAATGGCGGCTGGCATCGACATTGGCCGCTTTCTTATGGGCATAGGCGCCCCACAGCATGAACACGACCGGATCTGGCTGGTCATTCACGCGCCCAACAATCGCGTCGGTAAACTGTTCCCATCCTTTCCGGCTATGCGAAGCGGCCTTGGCCATTTCGACCGTCAGGACGCTGTTCAACAACAGCACGCCTTGCTTTGCCCAATGCTCCAAAAAGCCATGGGTCGGGCGCTGTATGCCGAGATCGCTTTCCAGTTCCTTGTAAATATTCACAAGGCTTGGCGGCGGCCGGACACCGGGCGGCACGCTGAAGCTCAGTCCATGGGCTTGGCCCGGGCCGTGATAGGGATCTTGTCCCAAAATGACGACCCGCACCTGATCAAGCGGGGTCAGTTCAAGCGCACGAAACCATGCGCTGCGTTCCGGATAGATGGTTTTGCCAGCCGCCTGCTCGGCCTCCAAAAACCGTGCAAGTGCAGCCATGCCTTCGCTTGCCAGTGCCGCGCTTAAGGGTGCTTCCCAGCCATGTGGTATGGAAAGGCCGCTCATTCGGCCTTTGGCGGGGCAGTCAGCAAATCGGTCCAAGCTTTGACCTCTTTCGATGTCGCTGGCCCAAGCAGTTCCATGGCGTGGCGCAGCCGTTCACGAATGATGTCGCGGCCCAGATGGGTAATGGCGTCAAACAAAGGCACGCCCTGCGCGCTGCCGGTTATGGCAAGGTAGAATGGCCGGATAACATCCTTCAACTTGGCATCCAGAACTTCGGCGGTGCGGCGCAACGTTCCCTCAACACCGTCCCGATGCCATTCGATCATCCCGTCAAACTGCTGCAACGCAATCGTATAGGCCGCGCGTTGTGTATCCTGTTCCAGCTTCACGCCATCGCGCAGCCGCTCAAGCGTCATGCCCTCAATACGGTTCATGAAGAACATGGCGGTAAGCCCACCAAGATCCGACATTTTGGTAATCCGCGCTTGCGCCATTTCAGCGATGGGCGTCAGATAGCTGTCATTCAATGCCCATGCCTTTACCGCATCCAGAAACTCGGAAACGCTCAATTCTTCACGCAGATAACGGCCATTCAGCCAGTCGAGCTTTGACGTGTCGAACACGGGCCCACCGAGCGATATGTTGTGCACGTCAAATTCGTCGATAAGCGTTTGCAGCGAGGTTTTTTCGTCTTCTTCGCTCGCGGATTTGATGAACAGGCCCAGAAAGTTCTGCATCGCCTGCGGCAAATAACCTGCGCGCTGATAATATAGAATGCTGGTCGGGTTCTTCCGCTTTGACAGCTTTGATTTGTCGGCATTGCGCAGCAACGGCAAATGCGTGAGCACTGGCGGTTCCCAGCCGAAATATTGATATAGCAACAAATGCTTTGGCGCTGACGAAATCCACTCTTCGCCGCGCATGACATGCGTGATTTCCATCAGATGGTCATCGACAACATTGGCCAGATGATAGGTCGGCAATCCGTCCGATTTCATCAGCACCTGCATATCGACCACCGAATATTCAAACTCAATCTCGCCGCGCAATGTGTCCTGAACGATGCATGTGCCGGTCGTCGGAATTTTCATGCGGACAACATGCGGCACGCCGTCTGCGTCGAGCTTCGCGCAGTCGTCGGAGGTGAGCGAAAGGCAGGTGCCGTCATATTTGGGCGGCAACTTCGCCGCCATTTGGGCCGCGCGCGAGGCGCTAAGCTTTTCAGGCGTGCAATAGCATTTGAACGCATGGCCGTCGGCCAGCAAGCGGTCGCAATGTTCGGTGTAGATCGCGCTACGCTCCGACTGGCGATAGGGTCCATGCGGTCCGCCGACATCTGGGCCTTCATCCCAGCTAAGCCCCAGCCAGCGGAGCGATTCCAGAATCATTTTTTCCGATTGCGGCGTTGACCGCACTTGATCGGTATCCTCAATCCGTAGCAGGAATTCGCCGCCATGCTTCTTGGCAAAGCAATAGTTGATGAGCGCGATATAGGCTGTGCCGACGTGCGGATCGCCAGTGGGTGAAGGTGCTACCCGGGTACGTACTTTCATGGAAACAAATGCCTTTGGTTTGATTTAGGGGCGCTCTATCAAGCTGCAACGGCGTTGTCATCTTTCCGGTGCAGAACGCAAGTAATCACAAACGGGAGCTTTTCATGCATATCACCCGCCGCCATTTTGGTTTTGGCCTGACAGGCATCGCTTTTGCCGGTCTTGCCGCGCGATGCATCGCACAGGCACCCGTTGCGGGGATGAACGAAGTGCGCGGATATGGCCCACTGGTTCGCGACCCCAATAACCTGATCGATTTGCCTCAGGGTTTTGAATACCGCGTTATATCTCGTCTTGGTAACATCATGGACGATGGATATTTGGTACCCAATGCTGCTGATGGCATGGGCGCATTCGATCTCGGTCAAGGCAAAGTTGCGCTTGTCCGCAATCATGAATTAAGTGTTGGCGACCAATCGGTGGGACCATTTACCGGTCCCGTGGCGCGTGACTTCATGGCATATGACCGCATGGCGGGGGATGACATGATGCCTTTGCCGGGCGGCACCACAACATTGATCTACGATATGAAAACGGGGCAGCGTGAAGCGGAATGGTTGAGCTTGTCGGGTACTATCCGCAACTGTTCTGGCGGGGTCACACCATGGGGCAGCTGGCTGACATGTGAAGAAAATTTGACCAAGGCAGGCAACGGCGTGGGTAAGGACCACGGCTATATATTTGAAGTTCCTGCGAAGCATCGTGGGCTCGTGACGCCTGTGCCGCTGAAGGACATGGGCCGATTTAACCACGAAGCCGCCTGTATCGATCCGCGGACTGGCATCGCCTATTTGACCGAAGATCGCGGCGACGGCCTGCTGTACCGTTTCATCCCCAATGAAAAAGGGCAGCTTGCCAAGGGTGGCCGCTTAGAGGCGCTTGCCTTTGTGGAAGCGGAAATCAAGGATACCCGAAACTGGACTGAAACGCAGGTCAGCAAGGGCAAGCAATATCGGGTCAAATGGGTGCCATTGTCCGACCCTGAAAGTCCCGGCGATGACCTGCGGAAACAAGGCGCAGCGAAAGGCGCGGCTTTATTCGCACGTGGCGAGGGCATATTCTGGGGCAAGGGTGAATTGTTTTTTGCCTGCACCAACGGCGGCGCCGCAAAATTCGGGCAAATCTTCCGATATCGGCCGGCTGAGAAGGAAGGGTTCTCCGGTGAAAGCGACGCGCCGGGAATGATCGACCTCTATATGGAATCGACCAATCCCGCATTTTATAATTATGGCGACAATATCGCGGTCATGCCCAATGGTCATCTGTTGGTCTGTGAAGATCAATATACCGATATATCTGACAACCATTTGCGCGGGGTTGATGGAACCGGACGGACGTATATGATCGCTAAATCTCGCGTTCAGACGGAATTTGCAGGCGGCTGCTTTTCGCCCGATGGGTCGACATTGTTTGTCAACATGATGAAACCAACAGTGACGTTGGCGATCAAAGGGCCGTGGGGTAGGGTAAAGTCTGCCTAGCGCAAAGCCGATAACAGGCGTAGCTGATTGCGTAATGACCCCCACTTCCCCCCGCTTGCTCTCGCTTGGCACTGCTGTGCCGCCGCATGGCATTACGCAAGATCAGGTCTTGTCGATATTGGCGCAGGCCAAAGGTCATGCGTTACCGGCACGCATGGCGGATATTCTGGGCAATACCGGCATTGATCAGCGGTATATTGCGATGCCGCCTGAATATTATTTTGCACCGCGCTCGTGGACCGGTCGCGCAGCGGTATATGCCGACGCTGCATCCGCTATGTTTCGGGTTGCCGCGGCTCAGGCACTTGATCGTGCAGGCGTCAATGCCGCCGACATCGGTCAGATTGTATTTGTGTCAACCACCGGAACCATGACGCCAAGCCTGCCGAGCCGGATGATCGCGAAAATGGGATTTGCGCCCGATACGCGATGCGTGCCCTTGTTCGGCTATGGCTGCGCGGGCGGGGTCATTGGCCTTGGTGTCGCTGCGGACCTGTTCCGCGCCAATCCGGATAAACCCGTCCTGCTCGTCAGCCTTGAGCTGTGCAGCATTGCCTATGACCATGCGCGGATGGACAAAAAAGATATGGTTGCGCTTGCCCTGTTCGCCGATGGCTGCGCGGCGGCGGTGATCGGGGCAGGGCCTGGTCCTGCGCTTTCCGCCTTTGCCAGCCATGTGTGGCCCGAAACGCTGGATATGATGGGTTGGGAAATCGGCGATACGGGCTTTGATCTGGTGCTTGCACGCGACATTCCTGTATTCGTGAACAGCCATTTTGCGCCTGTCTGCGACGCATTTTTGGCGCGGCAAGGTCTTGAGAAAGCCGAGATGGCCGAGCCTGCCTGTCACCCGGGCGGTGGGCGTGTTGTCGATGCGCTTGCGGACTATCTGGGTGATGATTTGGCAATGACCCGTTCGGTGCTGCGTGCGCATGGCAATATGAGCTCGCCAACGGTGCTGTTTGTGTTGGAGGCATTGTTGGCGACAGGGCCGATTGCAAAGCCAACCTTGCTGACGGCGCTTGGTCCCGGATTTGTCGGTGCGATGGGCGTTCTTACGCCATGACACTGTTCGAATGGCCATTTTGGGCACAGGCGGTCTTTGCCTATGTCATTATCCAGCGGCTTGCCGAGCTGGCCTATGCCAACGCCAACACCAGGCGTTTGCTGGCCGAAGGCGGCCGTGAGCATGGGGCCAAGCATTATCCTTTGTTCATATTGCTGCACAGCGGTTGGCTTGTGTCGATTGCGCTGTTTGCGGAGCCGACGGCTGGGCCGAACCTGTTGTTGCTCAACGCGTTCGTCGCCAGCCAGACATTCCGTTTTTGGACGCTGGCAAGCATTGGCCGTTGGTGGACGACCCGCATTATCAGCGCGCCGCATTTTCCGCGGGTGAAGCGCGGGCCATATCGGTTTATAAAGCACCCAAATTACGCATTGGTGGTCGTGGAAATCGCGCTGCTGCCGTTCCTGCTTGGCGCACCTGCCATGGCGCTGACGTTTTCCATATTAAACGCTGCGTTATTGTGGTGGCGGATCCGGATTGAAAATGCCGTGCTGGGCGAACGTGTGGGCACTACTTGACCCGACCGCCTGCTGGCGCTAATGGCGCGCCTTCCCATGATCAGAGGACCGATTCTCTTTGGTCATTTGGGAAGAACTCAGAATAGCAGCACATTGTGTGATCGGCCGGGTGGGCCAAAGGCTGAGCCTCCACCGCAAAATACGGCTGCCCACCCAAAGTAACCGCTTTAAACAAGGTGAAGATATGCCAACGATTAACCAGCTGGTCCGCAAGGGCCGGACCCCGCAGAAGACCAAGTCCAAGGTCCCTGCGATGGACCAAAATCCACAGAAGCGCGGCGTTTGCACACGCGTTTATACAACGACCCCGAAAAAGCCGAACTCGGCTTTGCGTAAGGTTGCAAAGATCCGTCTGACCAACCAGCGTGAAGTTATTTCCTATATCCCCGGTGAAGGCCACAACCTTCAGGAGCATAGCGTTGTGCTTATCCGTGGCGGCCGCGTACGCGACCTTCCCGGTGTGCGTTACCACGTGCTTCGCGGCGTACTCGATACGCAGGGTGTCAAGGACCGCAAGCAATCGCGTTCCAAATATGGTGCAAAGCGTCCGAAGTAATTCGAACGTTACCATTGGCTGGCCGATGGGCGCGCAACTGCGCTGCCACTGGTCCCATGAGATAAAGGAAATAAAATATGTCACGTCGTCGTCGTCCCGAAAAGCGCATCATTCTTCCCGATCCCAAGTTCGGTGATATCGTGCTTTCGAAGTTCATGAACAACCTGATGCTTGACGGTAAGAAGTCAGCAGCAGAGCGTATCGTTTATGGTGCGTTGGAAACTGTTGAAGCCCGCGCCAAAAAAGATCCTATCCAAACCTTCCATGAAGCGCTGGATAACGTAAAGCCAGGCATCGAAGTCCGCAGCCGCCGCGTTGGTGGTGCGACCTATCAGGTTCCTTGCGAAGTGCGTCCAGAGCGCGCGCAGGCACTTGCGATCCGTTGGTTGATCGGCGCTGCCCGTAACCGCAGCGAAACCACCATGGCTGCCCGTTTGTCGGGTGAGTTGATGGATGCCGCATCAAATCGTGGCAACGCTGTCAAAAAACGTGAAGATACGCACCGTATGGCGGAAGCCAACCGGGCGTTCGCGCACTATCGTTGGTAACAGCGGGCGTACGAAAGCACAGTTGGTAAACCCCATCGGGCCACTTCGGTGGCCCACACTTCGGAGTAAAGCATATGGCACGCAGCCATCCACTCAATATGTATCGCAACATCGGGATCATGGCGCATATCGACGCCGGTAAAACCACGACCACCGAGCGCATCCTTTTCTACACCGGCAAGTCGTATAAAATCGGCGAAGTTCATGATGGCGCCGCCACCATGGATTGGATGGAGCAAGAGCAAGAGCGTGGCATCACGATCACCTCGGCTGCAACGACCTGCTTCTGGAACGACCACCGCATCAACATCATTGATACGCCAGGCCACGTTGACTTCACGATTGAAGTTGAGCGTTCGCTGCGCGTTCTCGATGGCGCGGTTGCTTGCTTCGACGGCGTTGCCGGCGTTGAGCCACAGTCCGAAACCGTATGGCGTCAGGCCGACAAGTACGGCGTTCCACGCATGTGCTTCATCAACAAGCTCGACCGTACCGGCGCGAACTTCAAATATTGCGTTCAATCGATCATCGATCGTCTGGGTGCAAAGCCAGCCGTTCTGTACATTCCAATCGGCTTGGAAGCGGACCTTAAGGGTCTCGTCGACCTCGTGCACAACCGTGCGATCATCTGGAAAGACGAATCGCTTGGTGCGGACTTCTTCTACGAAGATATCCCAGCTGATCTGGCTGACGAAGCTGCGAAATATCGTAGCGACCTCATCGAGCTTGCTGTTGAGCAAGACGATGCCGCCATGGAAGCATATCTTGAAGGCAATGAGCCTGACGTTGCAACGCTGAAGGCGCTGATCCGCAAGGGCACGTTGAATCAGTCGTTCGTTCCTGTCTGCTGTGGTTCGGCGTTCAAGAACAAGGGCGTTCAGCCATTGCTCGACGCTGTTGTCGATTATCTGCCTTCGCCGCTCGACATTGAAGACGTTCAAGGCGTCAAGATGGACAGCCTTGAGCCAGACAGCCGCCCAGCAGCTGACGATGCGCCGTTCTCGGCACTCGCGTTCAAGGTTATGAACGATCCATTCGTGGGTTCGCTGACCTTCATCCGCATCTATTCGGGTACGCTTGTTAAGGGCACCTACCTGAACTCGGTGAAGGACAAAAAGGAAAAGGTCGGGCGTATGCTCGAAATGCACGCCAACGAACGTAAGGACGTTGACGAAGCATTCGCAGGCGACATCATCGCGCTTGCCGGCATGAAGGAAACGACAACCGGTGACACTTTGTGCGCCGAACGTTCGCCTATCATTCTTGAGCGTATGGAATTCCCTGAGCCCGTTATCGAGCTTTCGGTTGAACCAAAGACCAAGGCTGACCAAGAAAAAATGGGCATCGCGCTCAATCGTCTGTCGGCTGAAGATCCATCGTTCCGCGTTTCGACCGATCACGAATCGGGCCAGACGATCATTAAGGGCATGGGCGAGCTTCACCTCGACATCATCGTCGATCGTATGCGTCGTGAATTCAAGGTTGAAGCAAATGTCGGCGCGCCGCAGGTTGCGTATCGCGAATATCTCGCGCGCGAAGTTGACATTGATTACACCCACAAGAAACAGTCGGGTGGTTCAGGTCAGTTCGGCCGTATCAAGTTCACGGTAAAGCCGGGCGAGCGTGGTTCGGGCATCATCTTCAAGGATGAAGTCAAGGGCGGTAACATTCCGAAGGAATATATTCCATCGGTTGAAAAGGGCATGCGCGAAACCGCAGAGTCCGGATCGCTTATCGGCTTCCCGATCATCGATTTCGAAATCACGCTGTATGACGGCGCATATCATGACGTCGACTCGTCGGCGCTGGCATTCGAAATCGCTGGCCGTGCAGGCATGCGTGAAGCTGCGCAAAAAGCGGGCATCAAACTGCTTGAACCCATCATGAAGGTCGAAGTTGTATCGCCTGAGGAATATCTGGGCGATGTGATCGGCGACATGAACTCACGTCGTGGCCAAATTCAAGGCACTGACAGCCGCGGTAATGCCCAGGTTGTTGAATCCATGGTGCCTTTGGCCAACATGTTCGGCTATGTGAACCAGCTCCGCTCGTTCACGCAAGGACGTGCAAACTATTCGATGTTCTTCAATCATTATGATGAAGTCCCATCGAACGTTGCGGCCGAAATCAAGGAAAAGATGGCTTAATTGCCAGACGCTATCGGGCAGCTGCTTCCTAAAAGAGGCGGCTGCCCAACGGCACCTCGCGGTCGGGTGTAAAAAGAACGACTGCCCCGCTGGCATCGGGAAAGCCGAGTGTCAGCACTTCGGACATGATTTTACCGATTTGCCTTGGTGGCAAATTGACGACTGCGGCGACCAGTCGTCCGGGCAATTCTTCTGGCGTATAATGCTCTGTGATTTGCGCCGAGCTCTTCTTCACACCGATTATATCACCAAAATCAATTGTCAGCACATAGGCTGGCTTGCGCGCATGGCTCAATGGCTCCGCCGCCAATAATTTCCCCACACGGATATCGACCGCGAGAAACTGAGCGAAATCGATCAATTCTGCAGCGGCGGCTTGTTGATCCGGCACAAGATGCATGGCGACTCCCTTTTTTACATTTTGTGACGTTTTTGTCACATTCTGTAACAATTTTCCGAGGCCCTTCTCATCAGGACTTTTTTGACCAATAACAAGGGCGGGATGGAAGGAATAGCCGAAGGTGCACCGCCATGGAAAATGCCACGGTAAAGACTCGGCCAATCAGGGAGATTTTCATGTCACATTTTAAATCTGTATCGAGCGCGTGGTTAGCGTGCGGAACCGCCGCGGTTGCGTTGATGGCGGCGCAGCCTGCAATGGCGCAGGATAGTGAAGAAGCTACCACAGCGGCCACCGGTGAAGAAAAATCGATCGTCGTCATCGGTTCGCGCCGCACGGATCGGTCGGATACCGCTTCATCCTCGCCAGTTGATGTTATCGGTTCGGACGAGCTGCAGGGACAGCCGCAGGCTAACCTGCTCGACGTAGTGCGCAACCTGGTTCCGTCCTTTTATGTACCGCAGAACACGATTTCGGATGCTTCGACCTTTGTGCGCGCCCCGTCGCTGCGCGGCCTTGGTGCTGACCAGATTCTCGTCATGATTAATGGCAAGCGCTACAATCGTTCTGCGCTGGTCCAAGTCTATACGGGCGGTGACACCGCGTTGTCGTTCGGTTCACAGGGTGCCGACGTTTCCAATATTCCGGCGATCGCGCTCAAAAATCTTCAGGTGCTCCGTGACGGCGCGACTGCGCAATATGGATCCGACGCCATTGCCGGTGTTATCAACTATCAACTACGTGACGATGCTGGCTTCGATGTGCAGGCGCTGTGGGGTCAGCAATATGAAGGCGACGGCACGCGCAAGCAGATGTCGGCCAATGCCGGTTTTAAGCTCGGCAGCCGCGGTTTCGTCAACATCTCGGGCGAATGGTTCGACAGTGCAGGCACCAGCCGCGGTGCGACCCGGCCGATCGCGCTGGAGCTGGCGCGGACGCAGCCAGACGTGGTTGGCAGCATCCCCAATTTATCCAGCGGCCTTCCCGTCCAAATCTGGGGTTCGTCGCCATCGGATGGCTACAAGCTGTTCATGAACAGTGCCCTCGACGTCGGGGATAGCGCCCAGATATATCTGGTCGCCAATTATGCGCATAGCAAGGCGGATCAGAGCTTCAACTATCGCTCTCCCATCAGCGCGCCGGTGCCGCTGACGGTTGACATCGGAACGGGCACGCCAGCGACGCGTTCGCCCGGTCGTAATGGCTCTTTCAATACCATTTATTTGACGCCATGCCCCGCTGGTAACGCGACTTGCCCGGCTGGTTCATTCGTGTTTTCCAATCTTGCCAACGCGCAACAGACATTCAATTTTGCGTCGATTTATCCCGGCGGCTTTACCCCGCGCTTCATCGGTAAGGTTGACCAGTTTTACAGTGTTGCAGGTGTGAAGGGTGAGGCTGAAAGCGGCCTGACATATGATGTTTCGGCAACCCTCGCGCGCAATTCCCTGTCGCTGTCGATGACCGATTCGCTCAGCGCGTCATACGGCCCGCAAAGCCAGACCGAATTCTTCTTCGGCGAGCTCATTCAGCGTGAACAGAACGTCAATCTGGATCTAACCTATCCGCTTGAAGTTGGCTTCTTTAGCCCGATCACCTTGTCTGGTGGCGCTGAGTATCGCCGCGAGGAATATGAGACGACCGTCGGCGACCTGCAATCTTATGGTGCGGGTCCCTTTGCGGTTCAGGATCTGTACCGCGAAACTGATCCGGGCGTATACGTGTTCAATAGCCGCGTGACCCAATCACCCGCCGCCAGTGGCTATGGCGGTGTCAGCCCGACCTTTGCCGGCACCAACAGCCAACAAAGCTATGCGGTGTATGTCGGCGCTGAGACCGATGTCACAGAACAATTCACGGCCGGCGTCGCTGGGCGGTGGGAGCATTATGACACCTTTGGCAGCACGGTTGTCGGCAAATTAAATGCGCGATACGACTTTTCCGATGCGGTTGCGTTGCGTTTTACGGCGGGTACGGGTTTCCACGCTCCATCGCCGGGCCAGAATAACACACAGATCGTGACCACCAACTTCCGCAGCGGGAATCAGGTGCAAACCGGTACCTATCCCGTAACCAGCGACATTGCCCAATATTATGGTGCAACCTCGCTTAACCCGGAAAAATCGGTCAATTTCGGGGGCGGCATCGTGCTGACGCCGGTGGACAGGCTGAGCATCACGCTCGACGGTTATTCGGTCAAGGTTAAGAACCGCATCGGCATTTCGCAGACCTTTACGGTGTCGGCAGCGGATCTCGTTGCGCTGCCTTCGCTGGCAGTTGTGGGCCTTGCGGGCGACGTGAACTACTTCACCAACGGTTTTGAAACGGGCACCACCGGTTTCGACTTCGTAACCAATTACCGCACCGATCTGGCGGGCGGACCATTAAGCCTGACGCTTGCGTATAACTATAACAAGAGCAAGGTAACCGACTTTGACCCGTCGGTGATCAGTCCGGCACAAAGGTTCAACGTATCGAACCTGCCACCTAAGCATCGTGTTAATGCGTCGGCAAACTGGCAGATTGGCGATTTTTCTATCAATGCGCGCCAAAACTATTTCAGTTCTTGGGCGAATCAGCTTGAATATCCAGGGCAGACGTTCGGCGCTAAATTCGTCACCGATCTCGACATCAGCTATACCTTCGCTGACCGCTATACCCTGACGCTGGGTGCCAACAATCTGTTCGATACTTATCCCGACAAGATTGCGCCGACGGCAACGAACCCAGTTTACGCGCTGACCAACAGTCTTGCAGACGGTCAAGTCTATCCGCGTTCGGGTGGGCCGTTCGGGATCAATGGCGGCTTTTATTATGTGCGAGTCGCCATCGACTATTGATTCGCCTTGATATTGAAAGCGGGCGGGAGGAAACTTCTGCCCGTTTCTTTTTGTAATGAGGCAGCGGAATGCGCGACGAATTCAAACATCGCATTGCCACGCACGATGATCTGGAAGCGTTGCACGCGCTCATGGCGCGGTCAATTGCGCAGAACCAGTCGGACTTCCTCACACCCGCCCAAGTTGCCGCCAGCGGCAAGGTCATGGGACTCGATACGCAGCTGGTGCGCGACGGCACCTATTTCCTGATCGAATGCGAAGGCCGAATCGCCGGATGTGGCGGGTGGAGCTTTCGCGCGACACTTTATGGCGGCGACGACAGCGTCGTGGCGCGGGAACCTGCCACACTCGACCCCGCCACCGACGCGGCAAAGATACGGGCCATGTATACCGACCCGGACTTTACGCGGCGTGGAATCGGTTCGCGCATCCTTGCACTTTGCGAAGATGCAGCACGGCAGGCGGGCTTTCAGCGCGTTGAATTGATGGGAACGGCGGCTGGGGTTCCACTCTATCGTGCGCAGGGTTATACGCCCGTCGCAGAGCAGGAATATGCCAGCGTGGGCGGCGTCGAAATACCCTTGCTCCGTATGGAGAAGCATTTCGGCTGACACGATAAATCATCGGTTTGACAAGGATATGCAGGCAAAGCTTGCAGAACCAGAAAAGACCTACTAAAGGCCACGCCTGATTCAGCAGGCGCGTCCCATCTGAACATAATCCGACATTTCTAAAGTAAGAAGGTTTGAAAAATGGCAAAGGCTAAATTTGAGCGGACGAAGCCGCACTGCAATATCGGCACCATCGGTCACGTTGACCATGGCAAGACCACGCTGACTGCAGCAATCACGAAGATCATGGCTGAAACTTACGGCGGTACCGCTGTTGATTTCGCTAACATCGATAAGGCTCCAGAAGAGCGCGAGCGCGGCATCACCATTTCGACGGCACACGTTGAATATGAAACAGCCAACCGTCACTACGCACACGTCGACTGCCCAGGCCACGCTGACTATGTTAAGAACATGATCACCGGTGCTGCCCAGATGGACGGCGCTATCCTCGTTGTGAACGCTGCTGACGGCCCGATGCCACAGACTCGCGAGCACATCCTGCTTGCACGTCAGGTTGGCGTTCCTGCGCTTGTTGTTTACATGAACAAGGTTGACCAGGTTGACGACGAAGAAATTCTCGAGCTGGTTGAAATGGAAATCCGTGAGCTTCTCTCGAAGTATGATTTCCCAGGCGACGATATTCCAATCGTTCGTGGTTCGGCACTTGCTGCACTCGAAGGCCGTGACGACAACATCGGTAAGGAATCGGTCCTTGCACTGATGGCTGCTGTTGACGAAGCTATTCCTCAGCCAGAGCGTCCAGTCGACAAGCCATTCCTGATGCCAGTTGAAGACGTGTTCTCGATCTCGGGTCGTGGTACGGTTGTTACCGGCCGCGTTGAAACCGGAATCGTCAAGGTTGGCGAAGAAGTTGAAATCGTTGGTATCAAGGACACCAAGAAGACGACCGTTACCGGCGTTGAAATGTTCCGTAAGCTGCTCGATCAGGGTGAAGCTGGCGACAACATCGGTGCGCTTGTTCGTGGCGTTGGCCGTGAAGAAGTTGAGCGTGGTCAGGTTCTCTGCAAGCCAGGTTCGGTTACGCCGCACACTGAGTTTTCGGCAGAAATCTACGTTCTTTCGAAGGACGAAGGCGGCCGTCACACGCCATTCTTCGCAAACTACCGTCCGCAGTTTTACTTCCGCACAACGGACGTGACCGGCGAAGTGATCCTTCCAGAAGGCACTGAAATGGTTATGCCAGGCGACAACGTAACCATCGCGGTTAAGTTGATTGCTCCAATCGCTATGGACCCAGGTCTTCGCTTCGCAATTCGCGAAGGCGGACGCACCGTCGGTTCTGGGGTTGTCAGCACCATCACGAAGTAATATAGGCCGCGCTTCCCGCCCGACTCTTTGATTCGGGCGGGGCGGTTTTTAGAATTTCAAAACAGCTGTTCCGGCTTCGAAAGCGCGAGTCGGAATGGCTGTTTTTCGGCTCTTTGATATTGATAGAATTTGGAAATTGGTGAACCCATGGAAACGCAGAATATTCGCATCCGTCTGAAAGCATTTGACCATCGCGTCCTCGATCAGGCGACTGGCGATATCGCAGACACCGCACGCCGCACTGGCGCGCTTATCCGTGGTCCAATTCCACTTCCTACCCGTATCGAAAAGTTCACAGTGAACCGCGGACCGCACGTTGACAAAAAGTCACGCGAGCAGTTCGAAGTTCGTACCTATAAAAGGTTGCTCGACATTGTGCAGCCCACGCCACAGACCGTAGACGCGCTTATGAAGCTCGATCTTGCTGCCGGTGTGAATGTCGAAATCAAATTGGCGTAAGCCGATATCTCTACGCACGTAGAGTGAGACAATAGGAATACCGCCGAGTTTACTCGGGCCGCGTTCCCCGTCTTACCAGATTGCTCATTAAGATGAGCCACTGGTGCCTAGCCCGGACGGGGCAATGCTTAAAAATTCAGGGCTGGATTTAGGCGTCACGCCCTCCTGGCAATCCTGCCAGCCGGGCCTCTGACATAAGTTGGAGTATGGATCATGCGCACTGGCGTGATCGCGAAAAAGATGGGTATGATGCGCCTCTTCAATGAAGATGGCCGTCACGTACCTGTGACCGTTTTGGCGCTGGAAGGCTGCCAAGTGGTCGGAGCCCGCAATGCAGAGAAGGATGGCTATTTTGCTGTTCGTCTCGGTGCCGGCGCCCGTAAAGCGAAAAATGTAAACAAACCACAACGCGGCGAGTTCGCCAAAGCACAGGTCGAGCCAAAAGCGCGCGTTGCTGAATTCCGCGTTGATAATGCCGACGGCTTGCTGCCTGTCGGCGCTTCTCTTTCCGCAGACCATTTTGTTGACGGCCAGCTCGTCGACATCACGGGCCACACGCAGGGTAAAGGCTTTGCCGGTGCCATGAAGCGTTGGGGCTTCGGTGGTATGCGCGCATCGCACGGTGTGTCCATCACCCACCGTGCCCATGGTTCGACTGGCCAACGCCAGGATCCAGGCAAGGTGTTCAAGAATAAGAAGATGGCCGGCCACATGGGTGACCGTCAGCGTACACAACAAAATCTTGAAGTCGTCCGCACAGATGTTGCGCGCGGTCTCATCTTCGTAAAGGGTTCCGTACCTGGCGCGAAGAACGGTTGGTTGCTTGTTCGCGATGCCGTCAAGGTTCCTACACCCGAAGCTGCTCCGTTCCCCGGCGCGTTGAAGAATGACAATGAAGCCCCAGTGGTCGAAGACGTCATCATCAACACCGAAGTTGAAGTTGCAGACACCCCCGCTGTCGAAGCTGAAGCGCCTGCCGCTGAAGCTGCGCCCGCTGTCGAAGCACCTGCTGCTGACGCCGGCGAAGAAAAGAAGGAGGGCTAAGCCATGAAGCTCAAGGTTCAAACCCTCGACGCCAAAGCAAAGGGCGACATCGATCTGAATGACGACGTATTTGGCATTGAGCCACGCGCCGACATTCTGCACCGTGTTGTAACCTGGCAGCGTGAAAAGGCCCGCGGTACGGCTCGTCCGACCCGTGAGCGTTCAGACGTTGCACGCACCGGCAAGAAATTCGGCAACCAGAAGGGTGGCGGTACTGCCCGTCACGGTGACCGCGCTGCTCCGATCTTCATCGGTGGTGGTAAGGCCCATGGTGCCCGTCTGCGTGACTTTAACCCGTCGTTGAACAAGAAGATCCGCGCATTGGGTCTGAAGATGGCGCTTTCGAGCAAAGCTAAGGCTGGTTCGCTTATCGTTCTTGAAGATCTTGATCTGGCTGCTGCAAAAACTGCGGCGCTTAAGGGTCAGGTTGGCAAGCTCGGTTTCGGCAAGACGACGCTGGTTATCGACGGCGACACCGTTAACGACAATTTCCGTATGGCTTCGGCTAACCTGGTCGGTATCAACGTGATGCCTGCTGTTGGTGCCAATGTTTATGACATTCTGAAGCATGACACGCTGGTCTTGACCCGCGCTGCGGTCGAGAAACTGGAGGCCCGTTTCAATGGCTAAGGATAAAGCAATCGACGTGCGTCATTATGACGTGATCGTTGCACCGCACATCACCGAAAAGGCGACCCTGCTGTCGGAGCACAACGCTGTTGTGTTCAAAGTCACGGGTAGCTCGACCAAGCCACAGATCAAGGCAGCTGTTGAAGCCTTGTTCGACGTCAAGGTCCTGAACGTGAATACGCTCGTGCAAAAGGGCAAAACCAAGCGCTGGAAGGGCAAGCCTTACACGCGTTCGGATGTCAAAAAAGCAATCGTCACTTTGGCCGAAGGCCAGAGCATTGACGTGACCACCGGTATTTAAGGGCAGGATAATGGCACTCAAAAGCTACAAACCAACTAGCCCCGCCCGTCGCGGCCTTGTGCTGGTTGACCGGTCGAGCCTCTACAAAGGCGGTCCTGTAAAGGGACTGACCGAAGGTAAGAGCAAGACCGGCGGCCGTAACAACAAGGGTCACGTGACTTCGCGCGGTATCGGCGGCGGTCACAAGCAAAAATATCGTCTGATCGACTTTAAGCGTCGTAAATGGGATATGCCTGCAACTGTTGAGCGTCTGGAATATGACCCCAACCGTTCGGCCTTTATCGCACTGGTAAAGTACGAAGATGGTGAACTGGCCTACATCCTTGCACCACAGCGTCTTGCCGTAGGCGACGTTGTTGTTGCCGGCGAAAAGACCGACGTTAAGCCAGGCAACGCGATGTTGCTGAGCCAGATGCCGGTTGGTACGATTTGCCACAACATCGAAATGAAGCCCGGTAAGGGTGGTCAGATCGCACGTTCAGCAGGCACCTATGTGCAGCTGGTCGGTCGTGACGGTGGCCGCGTTATCGTTCGCCTGAACTCAGGCGAGCAGCGCTACATTCTCGGCACGTGCATGGGTACAGTTGGCGCGGTTTCGAACCCTGACAACTCGAACACGACCCTTGCCAAGGCAGGCCGCAATCGCTGGCGCGGCATTCGCCCGCTGACGCGTGGCGTTGCTAAGAACCCTGTCGATCACCCGCATGGTGGTGGTGAAGGTCGTACATCAGGTGGCCGTCATCCGGTTACACCTTGGGGTAAGCCAACAAAGGGTGCTCGTACCCGCAGCAACAAGTCGACCGACCGGATGATCATCCGTTCGCGGCATGCTAAGAAGAAGAGGTAACTCATGTCTCGTTCCGTCTGGAAAGGTCCGTTTGTTGACCTCTATCTGCTGAAAAAAGCAGAAACCGCTCAGGAAGCATCGAAGGCTGCGCCGATCAAGACTTGGTCGCGTCGCTCGACAATCCTGCCTCAGTTCGTTGGCCTGACGTTCAGCGTCTATAATGGCCACAAGTTCATTCCCGTTTCGGTGAATGAGGACATGGTCGGCCATAAGCTTGGTGAGTTCGCTCCAACGCGTACATATCATGGCCATGGCGCAGATAAGAAGGGCAAACGCTAATGGGTAAGGCATCCGCACCCCGTCGCGTCGCCGACAATGAAGCTCTGGCAGTGGGCACAACCATTCGTGGTTCGGCTCAAAAGCTTGGCCTCGTTGCCGCGCTGATCCGTGGCAAGAAAGCCGAAGACGCGCTCAACATTCTGAAATTCTCCACAAAGGGAATGGCAGAAGACGTGCGCAAGGTTCTGGCATCCGCCATCGCCAACGCCGAAAACAACCACAACCTTGACGTCGACAGCCTTGTCGTTGCCGAGGCAAGCGTTGGCAAGGCGCTAACCATGAAGCGTTTCATGGCACGTGGCCGCGGCAAATCGAGCCGGATCATCAAACCATTCAGCCGTCTGCGCATCGTTGTGCGTGAACAGCAAGAAGAGGCATAAGTCATGGGTCAGAAATCAAATCCAATCGGGCTTCGCCTGCAAATCAACCGGACTTGGGATAGCCGTTGGTACGCCGAAGGTGCGGAATATGGCCGCATGCTTCTGGAAGATATCAAGATCCGCAAGTTCATCTTTGAAACACTGCCACAAGCAGCGATTTCAAAGGTCGTCATCGAGCGTCCTGCCAAGAATTGCCGCGTTTCAATCTACGCAGCACGTCCTGGCGTGATCATCGGCAAGAAGGGTGCGGACATTGAGAAGCTGAAAAAGCAGATCAATAAGTTCACCACCGCTGAAGTGTCGTTGAACATCGTTGAAATCCGCAAGCCGGAAGTCGACGCGAAGCTCGTAGCGCAGGGTATTGCTGACCAGCTTATCCGTCGTATCGCATTCCGTCGTGCCATGAAGCGCGCGATGCAATCGGCGATGCGTCTGGGTGCAGAAGGTATCAAGATTACCTGCGGTGGTCGTTTGGGCGGCGCAGAAATCGCACGCGTTGAATCGTACCGTGAAGGCCGCGTGCCTGCGCATACGCTTCGTGCCAACATTGACTATGCCGAAGCCGAAGCACTGACTGCTTATGGCATCATCGGCATTAAATGCTGGATCTTCAAAGGCGAAATCTTGGGTCACGACCCAATGGCAACTGACCGACTGATGATGGAAGCACAGACTTCCGGCGTCCGTCCGCAGTCTGACCGCCGCTAAAGGTTAGGAACGAGACATGTTGCAACCAAAGAAAACAAAGTTCCGCAAGCAGTTCAAGGGACGCATCAAGGGCGAAGCCAAGGGCGGGTCTGACCTGAACTTCGGTTCATACGGCCTGAAGGCGCTTGAGCCAGAGCGGATTACCGCACGTCAGATCGAAGCGGCGCGCCGCGCGATTACGCGTCACATCCGCCGTCAGGGCCGTTTGTGGATCCGTATCTTCCCGGACGTGCCGGTCACGAAAAAGCCTGCCGAAGTTCGTCAGGGTAAGGGCAAGGGTTCGGTCGAATATTGGGCAGCCAAGGTTAAGCCTGGCCGTATCATGTTTGAACTCGACGGTGTTCCTGGTCCAATCGCAGCTGTCGCATTTCAGCGTGCAGCCATGAAACTGCCAATCAAGACCAAGGTCGTGGCGCGTCTCGGCGACACCTCGCATCTGGGAGCATCATAAGATGAGCAAAACCGAAGATCTCCGCGTCAAGAGCGACGATCAGCTTGCTGTTCAGCTCGGCGAATTGAAGCGCGAAGCGTTTAACCTGCGTTTCCAATCGGCCACTGGCCAGATGGAAAAGCCGGCACGTGTGCGTGAAGTGCGTCGTGACATCGCCCGCATCAAAACCCTGCAGGGTGAGCGCCAGCGCGCCGCCGCAAAGACGGCATAAGGAGCTACCCATGCCAAAACGTATTCTCACAGGGACCGTGGTCTCCGACAAGAATGACAAGACCATTGTCGTTCTCGTCGAGCGCAAAGTGAAGCACCCGCTTTACGGCAAGATCATTCGTCGCACGAAGAAGTATCACGCCCATGACGAAAACAACGTCGTGAAAGAAGGCCAAGTCGTCCGCATCGAAGAGTGCGCGCCGATTTCCAAAAACAAGACCTGGCGCTTGGTAGCTGACGCTGCCGCCCCGGTCGCCGCAACGAAGGAGGATTGATTCCATGATTCAGATGCAATCCAATCTCGATGTTGCGGACAACAGCGGCGCAAAGCGCGTTCAGTGCATCAAGGTGCTTGGCGGTTCCAAGCGTCGCGTAGCTGGCGTGGGCGACATCATTGTGGTGTCGATCAAAGAAGCTGCACCGCGCGGTAAGGTAAAGAAGGGTGACGTGCACAAGGCCGTTATCGTTCGGACCCGCAAAGACATCCGCCGTGCAGACGGTTCGGTTATCCGCTTCGACTCCAATGCTGCCGTTCTTATCGGCAACAACAAGGAGCCGATTGGCACACGTATTTTCGGACCAGTGGTTCGTGAACTGCGCGCCAAGAACCACATGAAAATCATCAGCTTGGCACCGGAGGTGCTATAACAATGGCTCTGGCAAAAATCAAAAAGGGTGACACGGTCGTCGTGCTCGCCGGTAAAGACAAGGGCAAGTCCGGCGAAGTAACCGCCGTCATGCCTAAGGACAGCAAAGTCGTCGTCGCTGGCGTCAACATTGCTGTGCGTCACCGGAAAGCTTCGCAGGCAAACCCGCAGGGCGGTCTCGATCGCTTTGAAGCACCGCTGCACATTTCGAATGTGGCTTTGGCGGATCCGAAAACAGGCAAGGCAACACGCGTTCGCGTGGAAACCAAGGACGGCAAGAAGGTCCGCGTGGCCGTGAAGTCCGGGGAGACGATCAGTGGCTGATACCAAATATACTCCACGTATGAAGAAGCTGTATGACGACTCCGTCGTCAAGGGCTTGACTGAAAAGTTCGGTTACACAAACCGCTTCGCAGTGCCAAAGATCGAAAAGATCACACTCAACATGGGTGTTGGTGAAGGTTCGCAGGACAAGAAGAAGGTTACGACCGCTCTTGCTGAAATGGAACTGAT
>JBEEIJ010000147.1:0-4398 GCA_041169905.1 Pseudomonadota bacterium
CCAATCGTGGTGTTCTCCATCCGCGAACAGGGCAATATTTTGAAAGTGCTGGACGGAAGCGGCACTTCTACTGTGGTAAAAAGCGAAGGAAATTGAATCATGCCGCAATATGACAAGACTGATGTCGAGCGCCGCATGAAAGGCGCTGTTGATTCTTTTAAGAGCGACCTTTCCGGTTTGCGTACGGGCCGTGCAAACGTGACCTTGCTCGACCCTGTAGTGGTCGAAGTATATGGCTCACACATGCCGTTGAGCCAGGTTGCAACTGTCAGCGCGCCTGAGCCGCGCTTGTTGTCGGTGCAGGTTTGGGACCGTTCAAACGTGACCCCGGTTGAAAAGGCTATTCGTTCGGCGGGCCTTGGCCTGAACCCGATCACCGATGGCCAGACACTGCGCCTGCCTATCCCCGATTTGACCGAAGAGCGCCGCAAAGAGCTGGCAAAGCTGGCCGGCCAATATGCGGAGAAGGCGAAAATCGCGATCCGCAACGTGCGCCGCGATGCCAATGACGGGCTGAAGACCGACGAGAATAAGAAGGAAATCAGCGAGGACGAGCGCAAGCGGCTTGAGACGGAAGTTCAAAAGATGACCGACGAGATGATCAAGGCCGTTGATGATGCCGCTGCGCATAAGGAAAAGGAAATCCTTAGCCAGTGATCGCTGTATCACCCTCTTGCCCGTTCGCCTCGCGCGAAGACGAGAGGCCAGTCGGTTCTGTGCATTGTCTCGATTGTGCTCGACACGAACGGGCGGGCTAGTGTGTTGACCACCGGTTCCCAAACTGAGCGCATTGAGGCCGGCACTGGAAAAATGCCGCGGCATGTGGCCATCATTATGGATGGCAACGGGCGCTGGGCGAAAAAGCGCATGTTGCCCCGCGCGATGGGGCACAAAAGGGGCGTTGAGGCTGTTCGCAAAATCGTGCGTGCAGCGGGTGAGTTGGGTTTGGAAACACTTACCCTTTATGCTTTTTCGAGCGAAAACTGGAAACGTCCCGAAGATGAAATCAACGACCTGATGGGGTTGATGCGCGACTTCATCAAATCGGACCTCGATGAATTTGCAGCCAATGATGTTCGTTTAAAGATAATAGGCAATTACAAAGCATTAGCGCCCGATATTGTGGACATGCTTGAAGAATCGATTGCCCGAACGTCACAGAATACACGAACAACGCTGGCCGTGGCGTTGAACTATGGCGCGCAGGACGAGCTTGCGCGCGCGGCCCGTTCCGCCGCTGCGCAGGGTGAGATTACCGTAGAATCTATCGAAGCCAATTTGGACACCGCAGGGCTGCCCCCGTTAGACCTTTTGATCCGGACGTCGGGCGAACAACGCTTATCGAATTTCATGCTGTGGCAAGCGGCCTATGCGGAATTCTGGTTTACAGACACGCTGTGGCCCGATTTCAGCAAGGATGAACTCGCGCAGGCTTTGACAGAGTTTTCGACGCGTGAGCGACGTTATGGTGGTCGATGAACGATAAGATCGTTCCGTTAACGAAGCCGCGTTCCGACTTAGGCGTGCGGACATTGTCGAGCGTTGCCATGATGTCAGTCGCCATCGGGGCGATCTGGCTGGGTGGTTATGCGTTTATTGGACTTATCGTTCTGGTCGGATTTGGCGTGTACTGGGAATTTGCAAAGCTCGCGCTTGCGTTTGCCCGCAATCTGTCCGCACGTATCATCTGGCTTGTTGGCGGGCTTTTGTACGTCGGGCTGGCCTGCTTCACTTTGTTGCTGTTGAGCGCACCATTCTTTGGAATGACGCCCACGATCATGCTCATCGCCGGTGTCATCGGAACCGATGTCGGCGCATATTTCGCAGGGCGGACATTCGGCGGGCCAAAAATTGCGCCGCGCATTAGTCCATCTAAAACATGGTCTGGTTTGCTGGGTGGCATGGTTGGCGCTGGCTTGACCATGATCGCTATTCAGGCCGCGATTTACGCATTCAGGGGCGGCAACGCGGGCGATGGCGATGTTTATCTGACCTATGGTTGGCATCTCCTTGCCTTGACCGGCGCTGCACTCGCCGTCGTTGCGCAAATCGGAGATTTCTTCGAAAGTTGGATGAAGCGACGGGCAGGGGTAAAGGACTCCGGAGGGCTTATCCCCGGGCATGGTGGCTTGTTTGATCGTACCGACGGTTTGATTGCCGTCGCATTTGTCGCCGGGCTGTTCACCGTTTCGCAAAGCGCAATGGGCAGTTAGCGATGACACGCAGCGTTTCGATATTCGGGGCCACTGGCTCTGTGGGGCTCTCCACCCTCGATCTCGTGCGTCAGCATCGCGACGGCTATCGCGTCGCTGCCCTGACCGCCAATGGCAATGCTGCAGCGCTTGCCAAGCTTGCTATCGAATTTGATGCTGAATTGGCGGTCGTTGCCGATGAGGCTGCCTATCCGGCGCTGAAAGATGCGCTGCAAGGCACGGGCATCGAAGCGGCTGCGGGCGCACAGGCGCTCATTGAGGCCGCTCAGCGTGACGTCGACTGGACCATGGCATCAATCGTGGGCTGTGCTGGACTGCCGCCCACCATGGCTGCGATACAGGTGGGCAAAACGGTCGCGCTTGCCAATAAAGAAGCACTGGTTTCGGCCGGCGCGCTGATGATGGCCGCGGTGCGGCAGTCCGGCGCATCGTTACTGCCGGTCGACAGCGAGCATAATGCCATTTTTCAGTGCCTCGCCGGAAGCAAGCTGGAACATGTGCGCAAAATCACGCTAACCGCAAGCGGCGGCCCGTTCCGATCGTTCTCGCTTGACCAGATGCGTAGCGTCACACCCGCGCAGGCTGTCGCGCATCCCAATTGGGACATGGGCGCAAAGATAAGCGTCGATTCCGCGACGATGATGAACAAGGGCCTTGAGCTGATTGAGGCATATCATCTGTTTCCCGTGGGGCTCGATAAGCTCGACATTTTGGTTCATCCGCAATCGGTCATCCATTCGATGGTGGAGTATGACGATTGTTCAACGCTGGCGCAGCTTGGTTCGCCCGACATGCGCATACCCATTGCCAGCGCGCTGGCATGGCCGGAACGTATGGCCACGAACTGCAAGCCGCTGGACCTTGCGACCATCGGCCAGCTGACGTTTGAACAGCCCGATATCGTGCGCTTTCCTGCGCTCCGCCTGGCCCGCGCGGCGATTACCGAAGGCGGCGCGAAGCCAGCCATTCTGAACGCCGCCAATGAAGTGGCCGTGGAAGCGTTTTTGAACGGCCAGATTGGCTTTCTGGATATCGCCAACTTAGTGGAAGCGACATTGACGGCCTATGCACCGGCAGCGCCCACACATCTGGACGACCTGTTCAGCATAGATGCAGATGCCCGCATCTATGCGCGGCGTAAATTGGAGACTTTGACGCGTGGTAACTGAATCACCCAATATCTTTTTGACCCTGATCGCGTTCATTGCGCTGATCGGATCTTTGGTCGTTGTGCATGAACTTGGGCATTATCTCGTCGGCCGGTGGTTTGGCGTGAAGGCCGAGAAATTCTCCATCGGCTTTGGCCCGCAAATTTGGGGCAGGGTGGACAAGCGCGGCACATTGTGGCGCGTTGGATTGTTGCCATTGGGCGGATTTGTCCAGTTTGCCGGTGACATGAACCCGTCAAGTCAAGCCGATGACAGCTGGCGGCAACTGCCCGAGGCCGAACGCAACCAGACTTTTCAGTCCAAAACGCTGTGGCAGCGCGCGTTGATCGTGTTTGCGGGCCCTGCGGTAAACTTCCTCCTCGCGATACTCATCTTCATGGGCTTTCTGCTGGCTTTCGGGAAATCCGTTACCCCGCCTATATTGGACATCGTCCAACCCGGAAGCCCCGCGGCCGTCGCGGGCCTGATGCCAGGCGACCGCGTTCTGAAATTCAATGGACGCAGGATCGAAACCTTTAACCAGATGGCCAACGAGAGCATCATGATCCCCGGTGAGCGCGTTGTCATCGAAATCGAACGCAATGGCGAGCGGTTGGTAAAAGAAACCACCGTTGCCGAAGTGAAAGAAACCGATCGCTTTGGAAACGAATACCGTATTGGCCGTATTGGCGTTGGCGCCAGCAAGGTGGAAGTCCGCGAAGTCGGGATATTGGAGGCGCCCTGGGCCGCTGTCTTGCAAACAGGCAATGTCCTGCGTCAGCAGATAATTGGTCTTGGGCAGATTATTTCAGGCAGGCGTCCGCTTTCTGAACTTGGCGGGCCATTGAAAATCGCAAAAGTTTCCGGCGAGGCGATGAGCCTTGGCCTTTTGACATTCATAAGCCTTGCGGCGCTTATCTCGATTAACTTGGGGTTCATCAATCTGCTGCCAATCCCGATGCTCGATGGAGGTCATCTTTTGCTCTACGGAATTGAGGCGATACGCAGACGCCCCGCAACACCGCAGGTGCAGGAGT
>JBEEIJ010000148.1:0-5549 GCA_041169905.1 Pseudomonadota bacterium
GGCGCAACGACGATACTCATGCCTTGGGGCGGTTTTTCTCCGTTACCGGCGCTGCCACATTGCCTTCCGCTTTGGGCGCTGATGGCTTTGCCTTGCGCCGGCGCAAATTGGCGCGCAGCGCTTCGCGCAGCCGCTCTGCCTTGATCCGCTCTTTATCCTCTGCATCTTTGGCCAATGCCGTTCTCCTCTGCACGCTATCGCATTACCGTCGCGATGCCAAATGGCACGCGACCGCGCAAGCCGCTTGACATTAAGCCCCAGCCTTCGCATAGGGCCGCACCTTCGGTATTGCTGCTGTAGCTCAGTGGTAGAGCGCGTCATTGGTAATGACGAGGTCGGGAGTTCAATCCTCCCCAGCAGCACCAGAATTTCCGACATTCTCTAAAAAGTTATGACGCGCGCCTTGGTACGGATGTACTATGTGCTTTGACCGATAACGCGTCGGCTTGTTACCCCGCGCATGTCGTGGTTTAAAGGAGCATAAGAGGCGCCAAAAGATTATAGGGAGGATGCAGGCTGATGCTAACGAAAGGCGACGAATATCCGATTCATCAGACAGCTGAGCCTATCGCATATTCCGGGACAGACAGGAACTTTTACGACCGGTATTTCTTTAACGGTTATCAGGCAGATGGCAGCGATTTTTTTGCGATCGCCTTTGGGGTTTATCCGCACCTGAACGTTGCCGATGCGCATTTTTCCTGCATCAGAGGCGATGTCCAACATTGCGTCCATGCCTCCCGCTTATTGGATATGGAACGGATGGATCTCACCGTCGGGCCCATCACCATTGAGATAGTCGAACCACTTAAGTCGCTGCGCGTTATCGTCGACAACCATGAAGGAATATCCGCCAATCTGACCTTTGTCGGCCGGGCATTCCCGGTTGAAGAGCCGCGCTTCACCCGAAGGATCGGGCCGCGGACCTTTATGGATTATACCCGCATGACGCAAAACGGGCATTGGCAGGGCTGGATTGAAGTAGATGGCATTCGGCGGGATATCGACGGCGCTGTTGGGACGCGTGACCGCAGTTGGGGTATCCGCCCCATTGGCGCCAGCGACCCGCAGCCAACCGTCCCGCAAACTATCCCCCAATTCTACTGGCTTTGGAGCCCCGTGAATTTTCAGGATGGCGCACTCTATTTTCATGTGAATGATGATGCGCAGGGCCGACACTGGAATATCCGCGCAGTATGGTGCCCGGACGGCGCAGCTGCACATGAAATGTTGGAAAGCGACGCGTGCGAAATGGCGGTCACGCTTAAGCCCGGCTGGCGTCACGCGGAGCAGGCAGTGCTTACAGCAGAATTCGCAGATGGGCGACATGTCACCGCCGTCTTTGAACCGGGTACGGCTTTTCTCATGCGCGGCATAGGCTACGGCCACCCGGAATGGCCACATGGTGGCTGGAAAGGTGCCTTAACACTAGAGCGTGAAGATATCGACCTGACGACCGTTGAAGCAGGCCGTGCTGATCATCTTCACATACAGGCCGTCTCTCGCGTTACCATGACGCTCGGCAGCGAAAGTCGCACAGGTATAGGCATTCTCGAACAGTTGATCCTTGGCGCTTATGAACCGCTAGGTCTGAAGAGCATTTTCAATGATTGAAGCAATCCCCGGTCTGGCCGATATGACCCCCGCTTGGTTGACGGAGCAGCTGCATAATAATGGCTATGATGCCAAGGTCATGTCGGTTGAAGCGCACGCCATAGGCACCGGACAGGTCGGCGCGACGTACCGCCTCAAACTAACCTATGATGACCCCGCGAACGGCGCGCCTCCGACGCTCGTTGCAAAACTGCCATCCAATGATCCTGTCAGCAAAGCTGCCGGTCGATCCTATATGACATATGTGCGCGAAAGCCGTTTTTATGCGCTTTTTGCGGGTAAGAAACCGATGGCGATACCCAATCATCTCTTTATTGCCTTTGATGATGACAGCCACGATTTTGCTTTGCTGATGCACGATCTTCCATCACATGCACCGGGCAATCAATTGTTGGTTCCAACACGGGCGGAAGCCGAATGGGCAATGGATGCGGCGGCTGGCATTCACGCTGCTTGGTGGGGTGATCCATCGCTCGATACGCTTGACTGGCTCAGCGGCACAAAAGCTGTTCCGCCCCAGATAGACAGCGAAACGTTATATGCGATGCTTTGGCCCGCATTTTGTGACCGATATGGCGACCGGATCACCAAAGAGATCAAAATCGTTGGTGAGCGTTATTTGGGCAATATCCAACGATGGTTAGACTCACGTTCCGGTCCACGCTGTCTCACGCACAATGATTTTCGTCCAGATAATATGCTGTACTGCGCCGACGACGAGGACAAGCCTATCGTCATCGTCGACTGGCAAACTGTTGGTGTCGGCGAAGGTGCAAGCGACATAGCCTATTACCTGGGCACATCGATGGACCCGGCTACCCGTAAAGCAGAAGAGCACGGCCTTCTGGCGCGTTATAGAACGCAATTAGACCGGCATAATATACCCTTCGCAGACCTTGCCCACCAGTGGGATGCCTATCGGCTTGCGTCTTTTTCGGGAATGCTCATGGGCGTAACGGCGTCCATGGTCGTGGAACAGACCGACCGGGGCGACGCAATGTTTCTGGCTATGTCAGAGCGGTCGGCGTCGATGGCAATCGACCATGCCGAGATTGCCCTTGATTTCTAGCCCTGCATTCAAGCGTGCTGTATAGTTGCACGATGCAAGTCCGCTAAGCGCTTGACGACAGGCGGGGTTTCCCGCCATGCGGATGCTCATGCGTTTCTTCTCTGACAATGCCGCCCCGGTGCACCCCGCTGTCATGCAAGCCATGGCCGATGCCAACCATATCGATACCGCATATGATGGTGACCAATGGAGCGCACGGCTCGATGCCGCATTCTCCGCTGTGTTCGGCCGCGATGTCGCGGTGCTGTGGGTGGCAACGGGCACAAGCGCCAATTGCCTCGCGCTTGCCTCGCTTGCTCAACCGCATCAGGGCGTCATTTGCCACCGTGACGCCCATATTGAGGTTGATGAATGCGGCGCGCCTGGTTTCTACACCGCTGGCGCGAAGCTGATGCTGGTTGACGGTGACGGCGCCAAGGTAACGCCTGAAACGGTCGGGGCGTGTCTGAACGGCATTCGCAACGATGTGCATCAGGTGCAGGCTGCAGCATTGTCGATCACCAATGCAACCGAATATGGCATGGTCTACAGCCCTACCGAAGTCGCGGAACTTGGCGCATTGTGCCGTGATCGCGGCCTTGGCCTGCATATGGACGGCGCGCGTTTTGCCAACGCAGTGGCGACCTTGGGCTGTGCGCCAGCCGACGTGACGGTGAACGCCGGCGTTGACGTGTTGAGTTTCGGCTTTGTCAAAAATGGCGGCATGGGGGCAGAGGCGTTGGTCTATTTCGACCCGGCGCTCGCCGACGCTGCGCGCTATCGGCGCAAGCGCGCTGGGCATTTGCAGTCAAAGGGCCGCTTCCTTGCGGCGCAATTGTTGGCGATGCTGGAAAATGATCTGTGGTTGACCAATGCGCGTTCCGCCAATGCAGCGGCGCAAATCATCGCGGGCGCGGCCGCCGAACGATTGCTTTATCCGGTGCAAGCCAATGAGATATTCTTGCGCCTGACGCCCGCTGAAGCGGCGGCGTTGCGGGCGCAAGGTTTTGACTTTTATGACTGGGGTGTAGTCGGCGAAAATTGGGGTACGGCGCGGCTCGTCACCAGTTGGCAACATACCGAGGCTGATGTCGCCCCACTGGCCCGCGCGATCGCTGCATTATGAGCGCGACCGGGGGGCAGAGCGTCGTAGAACCTGGGTTTCTGGCGCCGCGGGTATGGATACCCTTTATGGTGACGTCGCTCATCTGGGGATCTACTTGGCTGGTCATCCGCGATCAATTGGGCACAGTGCCGCCGACCTGGTCTGTGGCCTATCGCATGATTGTGGCCGCCATCGCTATGTTCATCCTAGTCATCGTGATGCGCCAGCCGGTGAAGATAGATCGGCCAATGGTCGGTTGGACCATTCTGCTTGGCGTGATGCAATTCGGGATGAACTATAATTTTGTCTATGCTGCTGAACATTATATCACGTCGGGATTGGTCGCAGTGGTATTCGCGCTGTTGATTGTGCCCAATGCGGTGCTCGCCAAATATTGGCTTGGACGGCCAATCGGCGGAGCGTTCATATTAGGCTCAGCGATTGCCTGCGTCGGGGTCGGGTTGTTGATGCTACAGGAATATCGCGCTGCCCCTTTGGGCGGGACCGACGCACTGCTCGGGCTATTGCTGGTGCTGTGTGCCGTCGCTACGGCATCGGTGTCGAATGTGCTTCAGGTGACGCCAAAGGTTGCGCGATACCCAACGATCACGATTTTGGCGTGGTCAATGTTCTGGGCCAGCTTGGCCAATGCTGCTTTTGCGTTCGTCGTGGATGGTCCGCCCGTCATCGACATGCGTCCCGGATATATCGGCGGCGTGCTGTATCTGAGCATCATCGGTTCGGTCGTAACCTTCCCGCTTTATTTTCGCCTCATCCATGACATTGGACCCGGCAAGGCTGCTTACACGGGCGTGGTCATTCCGGTCTTTGCGATGATCCTATCGACGATATTCGAAGGCTATGTCTGGTCGACATTGGCGATGGCTGGTGGGGCATTGGTGATGGTTGGCCTCGTCGTCGCAATGCAGACGCGCAAGGCTTAGGGCCCTGACGTTTTCAGGCAATGCAAACCAGTCCCGCACTTTTCTGCTATTGCTGGCGCGCGGCCAATAATGCGCTGAGGCCTTGCCGGTAATCCGCATATTTCGGAGTCCATGCCAGCAGCCGTTTCGCCTTCATATTTGAAACACGCCGGTTTTCGGCATAAAATCCGCGGGCCATAGGCGACAGTCCGGCCTCGTCCAACGTCATGAGCGGCGGCCATTCCTGCCCCAAAAGATCGCACGCATATTCGATGACGTCATTTTGCGATGCTGGAACATCGTCGGCAATATTATACACGCCAGCCGGCCCATCGAATGCGGCAATGACGGCGCTGACAATGTCATCAACATGCACACGGCTGAAAATTTGTGCGGGTATATCGATACGGTGCGCCTTGCCATCTTCGACCCGTTCCAACGCAGATCGACCGGGGCCGTAAATGCCGGGCAAGCGAAAGACAGCGACGTCCTTGCGCAAGGCCTGCCACGCACGGTCGGCGTCGGCGCGCGCGGTTCGGCGGCCTTCGCCGATAGCCGCACTCTCGTCGACCCATGCACCGCCCGTGTCGCCATACACACCCGTTGAGGACAAATAGCCGAGCCAAGCAACGTCACCACGTGCAATCCGGTCGCCATATTTCAAAAGCACGGGGTCGCCGCCCTCGCCCATAGGTGGAACGCTCGACAGAATATGCGTGGCGTTTTCGATTGCCGCACAGACGGCAGCTTCATCGTCAAAGGCAATCGCGTCGCCGCCGCTCATCCGCCGCGTTCCGGTGACGTGCCAGCCGCTTTCACGCAGGCTGTCGGCGAGACGCGAGGCGGTGTACCCCATTCC
>JBEEIJ010000149.1:0-3524 GCA_041169905.1 Pseudomonadota bacterium
TGGCTTCGATCTCAAAGCAAAATGCCCTTGCAGGCAGAATAACTGCCTGCGGCGGACATTTTACTTCGATATCTTTGCCATTTTGACGCCGCGATGGTGCATTTAATTGGTCCTGACCCTACCCCAGCTCGATGACACGTGCGCGTAACTGCGCCAGCATGATCTCCAACTGCTTCGCCTCGCCGCTGCCCAATATCTTCTCCAGCTCCGCCTCCAACTGCAGCGCCTCGGGCACGATTTGGTCATAGAGGCTGCGGCCCGCGACCGTCAGGGCCAAATGGTGCGACCGCCCGTCGCTGCTATTGGGCACGCGGCTGACGAGCGCGCGTTCCTCCAGCGTCTTGCATGCACGGTTGACCGTCACCTTATCCATTGCCGTGGCCGCCACCAATTCGCGCTGCGTTGCGACCTCTGCCTCCCCCAAAAGCGCCATCACGCGCCATTCGGGCACCTTAAGCGCAAATTTGCCGCGATAGGCGCGCGCGATCAGGTCGCTGACGGCGTTTGAGGTAATCGACAATTGATAGGGTAGGAAAGCGCTGAGCTTAAGGTTCTTTTTTGGCATGGAATTCACTCTGTTATGGCGTGGACCGCATGGCGTCAGTCGGGTTTCACCTGATCCGGATGGGCGGCAATGAACGCCGGCAACGCCGTCAGCGCCGCGTCAATTCGCGATAATTTGGGGAACTGGTCCAATGGCGTATCCACCCGCCGCGCGTTGGCCATTTGCGGGACAAGGCAGACATCGGCAAGGTTCGGCACGTCGCCGCCAAATAGCCCATCCTCGGGCGCCATATTCTCAAGCGCCGTGAACCCTTCGATGATCCAATGCCGGTACCATGCATCAACGGCTTCCTGCGACTGCCCCATTTCATCTTTCAAATAACGCAGCACGCGCAAATTATCGATTGGATGAATATCCGCCGCGATAATCAGCGCCTGCGCCAATGTTTTGGCCCGATCCGCTGCGTTGGACGACAGCATCGCCGGTTCTGGATATTTGGCATCGAGATAATCGATTATCGCAAGGCTTTGCGTCAAATCATGACCATCAATCGACAGCATGGGGACAAAACCTTGCGGGTTGCGCGCGACATAGGCCGGTGCCTTTTGTGCATTGTCCAACAGGCTTGTCGGCACGCGTGTGTACGGCACATTTTTCAGATTGAGGACGATGCGCACCCGGTAACTTGCCGAGGAACGCCAATAGTCGAACAGGGTTATCGCATTCATGACCCACCAATTAGCATGGCGCCCGTAAAAGGCAAAAGCATTGCAGAACGGCCCGCCCTTGCATATGTCTGGCGCAGATAAAAAAGACTGAGGATGACCGACGTGAAAAAATGGATGACCGCCGCTGGATTATTGATGCTGCCCTTATCGGCGCAGGCCGCTTCGCCCATTACCGGTCGATGGGTCACGCAAAGCAAGGACGGCGTCGTTGAAGTCTATCCCTGCGGCGAAAATATTTGCGGCAGGCTGTCCAAATTCCTCGTAAACCCGCCCGCTGGTCCCGGCGCGAAGGACATCAACAATCCGGACAAGGCGCTGCGCAACCGGACAATTTTGGGCATGAATGTTTTGACGGGTTTCAAAGCAGCGGGCGATGAATGGAAAGGCCAGATTTACGATCCCAAATCGGGCAAAACCTATCGGTCGATTGTCTATAAAGGCAAATCGGGCAATCTGGTCGTCAAAGGCTGTATTGGGCCATTTTGTCAGGCCCAAACATGGACACCGGCGCGTTAAATAGTAACGCACCGGATGCGTTCATTAAGAGCGCAATTTCCAGCCCGACCGCAGCAACAGATAGCAGATGGTCGCAAGCACTATGTTCAGTGCAAGCAGCACCATCGCGCCAAATAGCACGGGACTGTCTGCAGCACCGATAAAGCCATAACGGAAGCCCGAGATTGCGTAGAAGAACGGGTTGGCGTGGCTGATCGCCTGAAATGTCGGGGCAAGTTTATCAACCGAATAGAACGTCCCCGACAGCAACGCCGCTGGCGCAACAACGAAGTTGCTGACCACGGCCGCATGGTCGAATTTCTCCGCCCAAATCGATGTCATAACGCCGATCAACGCCAGCATCATGGAACCCATCAGGCCGAACCACAATATCGCCCACATATGCGCTGGGGTGACATTGACGCCGGGCCATATTGCCATTGCAAGCCAGATGGTGCCGCCCACTAGAAACGCGCGCGTCACCGCAGCAAATGTCAGCGCGGCCAAAACCTCCGCATTGGACAAAGGTGGCATCAGATAATCGACAATCGTGCCCTGCATTTTACCGACCAGCAAAGAGAAGCTGGAATTGGCGAAGGCATTTTGCATCATACCCATGATGATAAGGCCAGGCGCAATGAAATCTGCAAAAGAAACGCCCAAAACCTGTGGCTTCACGCTTCCCAAAGCCACGGTGAAAATAATCAGATACAGCAAGGTCGTAATGGCCGGAGCCCATACCGTTTGCATCTGCACCTTAAAGAAGCGGCGCACTTCTTTCATATATAGGGTTTGTAGCCCAATCCAGTTTACGTTGCGGATATGCCGTTCGCCGTCGGGCAGTTGCACAACCGGGTTCGCGTCCCTATCTGGGCCAAGATCGCTTTTATGGTGGATAGTCATCGCGCAATCGACTATCGGCTTGCAGGCTTAACCGCAAGGCGCAAATGCGCCGCGACTGCGGTACGACACATTAGATATTGGGAAAGTTTCTATGTCCTGGACCGACCAGCGGATTGATCAGTTAAAAGCGCTTTGGGATAAAGGCCTGACCGCAAGCCAGATTGCCGAAGAGCTTGGCGGTGTTAGCCGCAATGCCGTGATCGGCAAGGCCCATCGCTTGGGACTAAAATCGCGCCCGTCACCTGTGAAGGCCAACGAC
Organism: Pseudomonadota bacterium; assembly: GCA_041169905.1. Lineage (GTDB taxonomy): Bacteria > Pseudomonadota > Alphaproteobacteria > Sphingomonadales > Sphingomonadaceae > Sphingorhabdus_B. Next base: position 2,891 of record JBEEIJ010000149.1, read on the forward strand.
ACCGACAAAAAAGCCGCGCCGAAAAAGCCAGCGGCTGCAGCGCCAGCAAAGGCACCCGCCCCCGCTGCACCTGTGCGCGCCCGTGCCGCTGCACCTGTGGCTGAGCCTGTCGCGCCAGTGCGCGCAGATGATGACGCCGCCGAAGCACCTGCACCGCGCGCATCGTCGATGCCCCGTATTGTTTCGATCGGACCCGGCGGTTTCATGCGTCAGGGCCCCGGCGATCAGCAAGCACCCATTCCGCCAGCACCGCCACGCCGCCTTGTGCCCGCAAAGCCAAGCCCGGAAATGGCGGACAAAACATCGTTGCTGGATTTGAACGAGCGTATTTGCCGTTGGCCCTTGGGTCATCCCGGTGAAGCCGATTTCCATTTCTGCGGCGAGGCAGTAAACCCCGGTTTTCCCTACTGCGTTGAACATTGTGGCCGTGCCTATCAGGCGCAGTTGCCACGCGGCGTCCGCCGTCCTCCACCGCCCATGCCATTTGGCGGACCACGGGTTCGTTAAGACTAAGGTGAGATAGAGCATGGATCATCCATTTGCGGATCTCATCGGTTTAACATTAGAACAGCAAGGCGGCGGCAGCAGCATATTTTCGCTGTCGGTCGATGATCGGCATTTAAATCCGCACGGT
>JBEEIJ010000150.1:0-9264 GCA_041169905.1 Pseudomonadota bacterium
TAAATCCGACCAGTTCACCGGCTAGTATGAGATGTCCGGTGGACGATACGGGCAGAAACTCCGTAAGCCCCTCGATTATACCGAGGAGAACGGCGATCAGCCAATCGCTCACTGACCGCCACCAAAACGCCCATGGCGGCGATAGATGTTCAACCAGTCGGCAGCGATCGTATCAAGTGGCGTCGGCACGATGCCATAGGCCGCCAGCCCATCCGTGCCGGTCACGACATTGTCCTTGCCCAGCATCTTATACTGATCTTCGGTAATCGGCGCGCCCGGCAACCAACCCGTACCCTTTGCGAGCAGCTTTGCCGCGATGTCGGGCACTTCCACAAATATGGGATCACGGCCAATGGCTTTGGCGATCCAGCGGTTGAGTTCCATCATCGAGAATATTTCGGGGCCACCCAGCTCAGGCGTGCTTCCATCCTGATGGGTCACGGCCTTGGCGACCGCCTTGGCGACATCGCCCACAAATACCGGCTGGAACTTGGTGCCTGCACCAATGACGGGAACGACAGGAAGCGCGCGGATCATTCCGGCAAAGCGATTGATGAACTGGTCTTCGCGGCCAAAGACGATGGATGGCCGAAGGATGACCGCCGACGGGAATGCCGCGCGCACGGCGGCTTCACCACCTGCTTTGCTTTGTCCATATACCGCTTCGCTGTGCGTATCTGCACCAATGGCCGACACATGGACGAGCGCTTTGACACCAGCGGCGGCGGTGGCCTGCGCAACGATGCCTGCGCCAACATTTTGCACAGCGTCCATATTATCGAAGCTGCCGACAAGATTGATAACCGCATCCGCGTCCATCACGGCGCGTGCAACACTATCGGGCTTGCGCACATCCGCCGCCATCAATTGAACCTGACCGACATTGCCGAGCGGCTTGATATGGTTGGCGCCACCGACATTGCGGCAGGCCACACGAATACGTGCGCCTTCGTTCAACAAAGCCTGCGCCACATAGCGGCCCAGAAAACCGCTGCCGCCAAAAATCGTTACCAACTTGCCTTGCATAAATGCTCCATCATGCAGCGTGTGAATTGGTTGGCGCTTTGCACCACCGCCCGAAAGCTTTCAAGGCCGACCTGCGCCCGCTTGCAGATAATTGGTCCACCCTGTGCCTTATCATTGGCATCCTATTATCTTCTGGGTAACGGAATTTGCTGTGCCTTTATTGAACCCTGTGCATAGAGATGCGTCAGGCTCGAGAGAATGTCCGTTTGATCCGATTAACTGCCTTTTTGTATCTTGGTTGTGCGGCCGCCCCTTTGCTCGCGCAAAATCCGGCTGCCGGTGCCGTTGCGCCCGTGCAGGGGCCATCCACCGTGCCTGCGAAAGTTTTGAGCCCCGCACCCGCTGATCCGCAAACGCCCATCATCGGGGGCGCGGAGTTCGACGCTGCCATCCCGTCACTGGATGACGCGCCGTTGGAGAGCATCGGCGCATGGCAGGCCGAACAAGAGGCGCGTGAAGAAGGCGGCTCGGCGCAGCAGCAGGCAACACAGACCGCTGCGGATCCGGCTATCGCAGCCGTGCAGGATGGCGATGCCGTGGAAATCCTGCCCGACCCGCCCGTCATCGACCCGACGCTGGACGATCCGCTTCCGCCAATTGATGGCTTTGATGCGGAACCACCGCCTGAACCAACGCAGGCTGCAGAGCGTGAGGCGCGGGCGCTGCGCTATGTTGTGCGCATCGATGGGCTGGATGCCACAAAGACAACCGATGTTGCCAAAGATGCCGACGGGGTCGCGGTGGAAGCCGCTATTTGGCGTGATGTGCGCGGAAGATTTGATAGCCTGTCGGTGCTCAACGACGGTGATGGTTCGGCGGAAAACCGCGCAGAAATAAGCCAACGGGCACGCGCCGACCGTCAGTTGCTGTTGGATGTCCTAAATGGTCAGGGCTTTTTTGACGCTGACGTGCGCGTAGCCGTCCAGCCATCTGCCGTGGAAGGCGAACCGTTGAACGTCATCCTGACGGTTGTGCCCGGACGGCGTTACTATCTCGGCCAAATCGCCTTTGCCGCGCCCGCTGTTCAACCGGCAGATCTTATCAGCAGCAGCTTTGTTCCCAAAAGCGGCGATCCGATTGTCGCGGATATCATCTTGGCTGCCGAGGCGAATATCTCGGTCAAGTTACCCGAAAACGGCTATCCTTTCGCAAAGGTTGGCGAGCGGGACATATTGCTCGATGGCGACGCGGGCATTGGCGACTACAGCTTGCCTGTGGAAACGGGCGCTCGCAGCTATTTCGGGCAATTGCGGACCGAAGGCACCACGGCTTTTGATGCCGACCATGTCGCGATATTGCGGCGTTTTGCGACCGGCGACTTGTATGACAGCCGGAAAGTTGACGATTTGCGCGCGGCGCTCATCGCCACGGGCTTGTTGTCGACAGTATCTGTTGAACCTGTCCCGGGCGAAGGCAGCGCGCCAGATGGAACGCCTTATGCCGACTTGCTTGTGCGGCAGGAAGCGGCACCGCCGCGTACCATTGCGGGCAGCGCAGGCTATGGCACAGGGCAGGGCTTGCGTGCCGACGCAAGCTGGACACACCGCAACCTGTTTCCCCCGGAAGGTTCGTTGACCGCAGCGGGCGTGGTGGGGACAAAAGAGCAAGCTGTGAGCATATCCGTCGCGCGGGCGAATGCCGGACGGCGCGACCGCAATATCGACACATCGCTGACCGCTCTGCACAGCAATTACGACGCTTTCGAAGCCTATACCGGGCGTCTGGCGGCGACCATGTCGTTCGTATCGACGCCGATCTGGCAAAAGAAATTCACATGGTCGATTGGCGCTGAAATATTGGCGACATCAGAAGACCAGTTCGATTTCGCGCGCGGGCTTCGCGACCGGCAGTTCTTTTATGTCGCGGCACTTCCCGGGCAAGTGGGCTTTGACCGGTCGGACAATCTCTTGGACCCGACCAAAGGGTATCGCGTCAATGTGCGCGTGTCGCCAGAGACATCGCTGGGGACCGGAAAGCAGATCTATGCGCGCGCCATCCTTGACGCGTCTTATTATTATCCGGTGAAAGACAATATCGTTGTGGCCGCGCGCGCGCGGGTAGGGACGATATCCGGCATCGCACGCGATAACCTTGCCCCTTCGCGGCGCTTTTATGGCGGCGGTGGCGGATCGGTGCGTGGTTTTGGCTATCAACAGCTTGGCCCGAAAGATCCGAATAATGATCCGGTGGGTGGCCGCAGCATGAATGAATTCGCGTTGGAGGGCCGCACTCGTTTTGGCAATTACGGCGTTGTCGGCTTTGTCGATGCCGGACAGGCGTATGAATCGAGCATTCCAAAGTTCAACGACTGGCGCATGGGCGTCGGGGTTGGCGGGCGCTTTTACACCAATTTCGGCCCCATCCGTCTGGATGTCGCAACGCCCATCAACCGGCGGCAGGGTGAATCGCGTGTCAGCGTCTATGTGGCGATTGGACAGGCGTTTTGATGATGTGGCGCCGCATTGCCATCGGGGCCGGGGCAATCACGGCATTGCTGTTGCTGGTTATCGCCGGCGGTTATGTGTGGCTTGACACCCAATCCGGACGAAATTTTGTCGCGCGGCAGATTGCGGCGGTCGAAATGGAAAATGGCCTCAATATCCGTATCGGGAAAATTGAGGGCTCGATTTACAGCGATGCCATCCTGCGCGATGTCCAGTTCCGCGATCCCAAGGGCGGCTTTGCCCGTGCGCCGGAAATCCGGCTCGATTGGAACCCGCTGTCTTATTTCTCCAAAGGCGTAAACATCGCCTCGCTGCGCGCGCCAACACTCAACGTCGCGCGGATGCCGGCATTCCGCATGGTGCCCGACCGGGGCGATCCTTTATTGCCCGATTTGGATATCAACATTGGCCAGCTGCAAATTGACCGCATTGTCTTTGCAAAAGGCATAACGGGTGCGGAACAGGTCGCCTCGCTGTCGGGCAAAGTCCAGATTGCCGATCGCCGCGCCATCGTCACCGCGACTGCGGGCAGCCTTCGGGGCGATCGCATTATCCTGAAACTGGATGCCGTGCCCGATGATAATCGTTTCGATGTCGACCTAAACCTCGACGCACCGGCAAAGGGCCTTGTGGCCGGGCTGATGGGGCGTGGCGTGCCCATGACGATGACCCTCGCTGGTCGCGGCAGCTGGCGCAAATGGGACGGCGCTTTGTCCGCGCAAATGGGTGCGGAAGACGTTGCGGACATTGCCCTGACCGCGCGCGAAGGCACCTTCACTGCACAGGGCACCGCCGCGCCTGCAAAGTTCATGGCGAACAGCCTGTTGGTGCGCGCATTATCGCCGGTGGCAAATATCGACATGGCGGCACGCTTTGCCGAACGAGCTGCGAAAATCAGCGGGATATTGCGCTCTACCGCGATGGAGATGCGCGCCGATGGCATTGCGGACTTGGGCGAAGCGCGTTTCCGTGACCTTGCCCTGGACATAAGGTTGCTTCGGCCCGGCATCATCGGATCGAACGTCAGCGGGACAAATGTGCGCGGCAAGGCACTGCTCAACGGGGCATTTGCCCAGCCCACCGTCGCCTATTCCGCGACAGCCACGCGCTTGGCATTCGGCCTTACGACTTTTGAGGATGTGACGCTAAGTGGTGAGGCGCAAGGCGCGGCTGACCGCTTCCTCATTCCGGTAACCGCCCGCGCGCGGCGTGTCAGCGGTATCAATCAGGTCGCCGGTGGTTTGCTGACCAACGTGCGCCTGAACGGCGATTTGGCAATCGCAAAGGGGCGTCTGCTTTCGGATAATCTGAAGATCAGTTCAGACCGTATCAACGCCGCCGCCTTGCTGGTCGGCGATATCAACAAGGGTTTTTTCACGGTCGCGTTGGACGGGAAAGTCGACGGCTTCCAAGTGAACTCGGTCGGGCTGTTTAACGTGGTCGCCGACGTTGATCTCGAAACCACCCTCGGCAAAGATTATGCGCTGGTCGGCACATTGAAGGGACGTTCCACGCGATTGTTCAGTGCGGGCGCGCAAAAGTTTCTGGGTGGGCAGATGTTTGTCGATGCCGGCATTCGATACGGCAGCAACGGCATATTGCAGATTACCCGCGCGACCGTCGTCTCGCCTTTGTTTCGGCTGAATAGCGGCACGGGAACTTACGTAGCGCAAGATGGCCGCGTACTATTTAACGGGCTTGGCTATTCGAACCAATATGGGCCCGTCACTGTCGGCATGACCGGGACCTTTGACGAACCGGTGTATCGCATCACTGCGACCAATCCGGGCTTTGGCGTTGGTTTGTCGAATGTGGTCGGTGTCGTCACGCGAAGCCAGCGGGGTTACGCGGTCGCACTGACGGGGTTGACCGATTATGGTCCGATCAGCGGTGATGCCGATGTGCTTTCGGGTGATGGCCCGCTGACGATTGATTTCATGCGGGGCGATTTTGCGGGCATCGGCATTACCGGTCGCATCAGCCAAGCCGCCGCGGGTCCCTTTGTCGGCACGCTAACCGGCAAAGGCGCAGGGTTCGACGGTAGGATTGACCTTTCGGCGCAAGGCAGTTTCCAACGCGCTGTCATTGACGCGGTGGCGTTGAACGCGGAACTCGCCGGTGCGCAGAAAATCGCCATTGGCCGCGGCATCATCAAAGCCGATATGATCCTGTATGACAGCCCGCAAATTGTCGCGGATGTTCAAATGGAAAACGCCACATGGAACGACGTTGCGATTGCCGCCGCCCGGGCAAAGATCACCTATCGCGATGGGACAGGGACGGGGCAGATATTGGCGGAGGGACGGAGCGAAGTGCCCTTCCGCGTCGCCGCCAATGCAGATTTCACCCCGCAGCTTTGGCGCATCGCTGCCAAGGGCCGCGCGAACAGTGTCGACTTTGCAACCGCTGGTCCCATCCGCATCATTCCGCGCCGCGGCAGCTATAACATTTTGCCGAGCACGATCAAACTGGCGCAAGGCTCGGTCCGGCTTGCCGGTCGCTATGGCGATGCGATGACGCTCCAATCACGGTTGGACAAGGTCGACATAGCCGCTTTGAATCCTCTCTTTCCCGTTCCCGGCCTGAGCGGAACAGTCACCGGAAGCATCGATTGGGCGCAAGCATCCTTGGCGGCGTTTCCGCGCGCGGATGCACGGTTGGACATCAGCAGCTTCGTCCGCGCAAATCTGGGGTCGCGTTCGCAAGCTGTCGATATCAGTCTGGTCGGGCGATTGTTGCCCGATGGCGGCAATGCGCGCGCGATTATCCGGCGGCGTGGTGCCGCTGTGGGGCGCGTCCAGATTGACCTGACACCGCTGCCGCCCGGCACAGCCAGTTGGACCGAACGATTGCTTGCCGCGCCCTTGTCCGGTGGCGTGCGCTATAATGGTCCGGCAGATACGCTGTTTTCGCTGGCGGCTTTGGCGGATCAGAGCCTGTCCGGAAATATCGGCGTCGCGGCCGATTTTTCGGGCCGTCTCCAAACGCCGCAACTGACCGGCGTTGTCCGCGCCAATGACCTGACTTATGAAAATGATGTCTATGGCACGCGGTTGACCAATTTGCGCATCCGCGGTCTGTTTACCAACGACCAGTTGGACGTGACCGAGCTGAGCGCAAAGGCGGGCGACGGGACGGTCAGCGGCAAGGGCATTGTCAATCTTAGCTCGGCCAAAGGCTTCCCGGTTCAGCTGAACCTTGATCTCGACCGCGCACGTGTTGCCCGAAGCGAGCTGATCTCGACAACGGCAACCGGACACATCACCGTAACAAATGCGCCGGATGGTTCTGCACTGATCCGCGGTAAGTTGCGCCTGCCCGAAACGCGTTACAAAATCATCCGACAGGGCGCGGCGAAGGTTGCAACACTCACCGGTGTCCGCCGCAAACAGTCCATTCGCCGTCCACGTGTGTCCGGTGATGCCGATCCGATTGCAAGTCTGCCCAGCAACTGGAAACTCGACATCGCGCTTGAAGCGCCCGGTAACTTATATGTCACCGGCATGGGTCTTGAATCCGAATGGGGCGCCAAATTGCGGATAACCGGCACCAGCGCTGCGCCGTTGATTTCGGGCGATATGGAATTGGTGCGCGGCACATTGGGTTTTGCCGGACGGTCGTTCGAACTGGAAAGCGGCCGGATATCCTTCAACGGCGGCCCCGCCGCCAACCCGTCGATCCGCGTCGCCGCCGCCAGTGACGTCGACGGCACGACCGTGCGCGTCAACATTAGGGGCACGGGCCAAAATCCCGACATCAGCTTCAGCTCGACCCCGGCATTGCCGCAGGATGAGATTATGGCGCGCATATTATTTGGCAATTCGATTGGCGAACTGTCCGCGATTCAGGCGGTGCAATTGGCAGGTTCGCTGAACAATTTGCGTGGCGGCCCTGGCGGACTGAACCCGCTTGGCGTGCTGCAGTCGGCAACAGGACTGGACCGGCTGCGCATATTGGGCGCGGATGACGTAACCGGGCGCGGTATGGCGGTGGCTTTTGGCCAATATATTACCAATGATGTCTATGTCGAAATCGTCACCGACGCGCGGGGCTACACCGCAACACAGCTGGAAATCAGCCTGACGCCCGCGCTTTCGATCTTAAGCCAGATCGGCAGCGGTGGAACGTCCAACGTCAATGTGCGGTATAAAAAGGATTATTGATGCGTCGTGTTGTGTTCATTCTGTTGCTCATACTGGCTGGCTGTCAGAAGGATTTTGACAGCCAATATGCCGAAACCGAACGCAAGGTGAAGGCGGCCGAAGCGAAGATTGATGCGGAAATGGCGAAAGAAGCCAAACGGGAGCCGGGCGAAGTTTCCAATTCCAACTAATCTATGCGCTTTTGTGGCGCACCCCTTCACATTTTGGTTAACCGGCCCTAACAGAAACACATGTGGCATCTCCATCAATATCCGCTGTGTCCGTTTTCGCGTAAGGTACGACTCCTTTTGGGTGAAAAGGGTGTGCCGTACAGCCTGGTGCGCGAAAATCCGTGGGAACAGCGCGACGAGTTTCTGCACATGAACCCCGCTGGCCGCACGCCAGTGATGCGCGATCCGGAACGCAATATCACCTTGGTCGATTCGGTCGCGATTTCAGAATATATCGATGAAACCGTCGCCACCAATCCGATGATCACGGGCACGGCACAATATCGCGCCGAAACACGCCGGCTGGTCGCATGGTTTGACGAACAATTTTATGGCGATGTAACGCAGCCGCTTCTGCACGAACGGATGAAAAAACGCCTGATTGACCGGCAACCGCCCGAGTCCAAAATATTGCGTGAAGCCATGAAGCTGGCCAACGGGCATCTCGATTATATCGATTACCTCATCGACCACCGTGCATGGCTATCCGGCGCGGTGATGAGCATGGCGGACCTCGCCGCCGCCGCACAAATTTCGGTGGCCGATTATCTCGGCGGCATTGACTGGACGGGGCATGAACAGACCAAGGCTTGGTATGCGATGTTCAAGTCCCGCCCAAGCTTCCGGCCATTATTGTCCGAACGGATGGAAGTCATCACCCCGCCCAAACATTATGAGCAGGTGGATTTCTAACATCCCCCCGTCAAACCGCCGCTTGGCAGGTCTTATTTCGAAAGATCAATCACTGGCGTAAATCCGCCAAATATCAATCGCTTGCCGTCAAATGGCATGGGATTCTTTTCCGGGTCCATTCTCGGATCGACCTTTGATGGATCATTCATCATTTCGGTCATCTTCGCCATTGCCGCGTCGCGGGTATCTTTATCGGGCCATTCAATCCAACTGAACAATACGGCCTCATCGGGCTCGGCCTTCACCGCCATTCGGAAGTCTGTCGTTGTGCCCTCGGGAATATCGTCCCCCCAACATTCGACCACCCGCAAGGCACCCATTTCGATGAACATGCTATCTGCTGTATTTGCATGGTCGATGAACGTCTGTTTGTTCGACTGCGGACAGGCGATTACGAATCCGTCAATATATGCCATCTTTCTTCTCCTTCGGAAAAATCAGGCCAGCCAGCCTTTGCGTTGCCAGTGCCGTGACAGTTGCCACTGCACCACCGCCATCACGATGACGAACATCGGAAAGGCGAGCGTGCCGATGTCGGATCGTGCACCACTGGCGATCAAGAAGGGGTAGCTGAACTGGATGATGATCGCGATCAGGCTGAATGAAAAGGCAAGCGATGCCCAATATTTGCGCAGGATCAGGCCGATGGCGCCAAGCGTTCCGACGCCAACGCCGATGGCATAAGCCGCCCAAGCCCAACCCGGCATCGACACCCATAAATCACGCTGG
>JBEEIJ010000151.1:0-8985 GCA_041169905.1 Pseudomonadota bacterium
CGTTCGAACGAACTGTTTTGATCTGTGGGCAAGCCAATCAGGTGAATCTGCAATGTCATTGATGCAGTTGTGCCGTAGTCACCTTGCCTGTCAAGAAGTCAGGGGCCCACGCACGCGCGCCGCGCCGTATATCTGCGCGCGGCAAAACAAAGTGACCCGCCCTGGGGTGGACCAGGACGGGTCGAAAGCAGCGGTCTCAGGCAAGACCGCGCTTGTTCGCATATTTCTTAAAGGTCGTCTTCCGCGTCAGGCCCTGTCATCAGGACTTCAGCGACTTCTTCAGTCTTGCCCCGAATGGCGGCTTCCAACCGTGCCGCGACTTCAGGATTTTCCGTGAGATAGGTTTTTGAATTCTCGCGACCCTGCCCAATACGGATCGAGTCATAGCTGAACCAGCTGCCGGACTTTTCGACAAGTCCTGCCTTCACACCCAGATCCAACAATTCCCCGGTCTTGGAAATACCTTCGCCGTACATGATGTCGAATTCTACCTGCTTGAAAGGTGGGGCTACCTTGTTTTTTACAACCTTAACACGGGTTGTGTTGCCCACAATATCTTCGCCAGACTTAATTTGACCCGTGCGGCGGATATCCAAACGGACCGACGCATAAAATTTCAACGCATTACCGCCCGTGGTCGTTTCGGGCGAACCGTACATCACACCGATTTTCATGCGGATCTGGTTGATGAAAATCACCATGCAGTTCGACCGGCTGATCGAACCTGTAATTTTGCGAAGCGCCTGGCTCATCAAACGGGCTTGCAATCCCACATGGCTGTCACCCATTTCACCTTCGATTTCGGCGCGCGGGACGAGTGCAGCAACCGAGTCGATAACCAAAATGTCAACTGCGTTAGACCGCACCAGCGTATCTGCAATCTCAAGTGCTTGCTCACCTGTATCAGGCTGCGACACGATGAGGTTATCAATATCGACACCCAATTTCTTCGCATAGCCCGGATCCAGCGCATGCTCTGCATCGATAAATGCCGCCGTACCACCTGCCTTCTGCGCCTCTGCAATTGCATGCAAAGTCAGCGTCGTTTTGCCCGAGCTTTCTGGACCGTAAATTTCGATCACGCGTCCCTTAGGCAGGCCGCCAATGCCGAGCGCAATATCCAAACCAAGCGATCCTGTGGACACTGCATCAATAGCAATCGCCTCACGGCTACCCAGCTTCATCGCCGAGCCTTTACCGAAGGCGCGATCAATCTGCGCCAGCGCCGCTTCTAACGCCTTTTCACGTTCCGAACTTTTCATACCGTTTGCCTGATTCCCGTCGACCATTTTAAGACTTGCTGCCATTTTTCCACTCCTTTAGCGCCATGCCTGTTCCGAACTATCATCCGGAATACCCACTATGTACACCTTCTGTTCCAAAAGAACAAGAGCAGAACAAAATTATTTATACGTTTATTTTCAATACCTAAACTAATTTGCCTTCACGAGAGCATCGTGAACCGCCTCCGCAATTTGCTGAACTGAAAATGGCTTAGCAAGGAACGACACATTGTCGAGGCTGATCGTCTCGCGCAACTGTTCCTCTGCATAACCTGACATGAACAACAGGCGGATGTCCCCATATGTCGCGCGCAAATTGCGTGCCATTGTCGGGCCATCCATATTGGGCATGACCACGTCCGAGACGACGAGGTCATAACGCTTACCTTCCGCAAAAAGTTCAAGCGCTTGCTCGCCATCGCTTGCGGTTTCCACAACATAGCCCTGCCGCACCAACGCGCGCTCTGCGACCGCGCGCACCATGTCTTCGTCTTCCACAATCAAGACGCGGCCGCTGCCCCACAAATCCTTGGGCTTGTACAATTCCTTTTTGCCCGTCCCGACAACAGGTGCTTCACCCCGATGAACTGGCAAGAATATGTCGAAGCGTGTGCCTTGGCCGACTTTTGACTCGGCAAAAATGAACCCGCCCGATTGTTTAACAATACCATAGACAGTGGAGAGACCAAGCCCGGTTCCATGACCAAGTTCCTTGGTCGTGAAGAACGGTTCGAATATCTTCGACAGATTTTCTTTCGAAATCCCGACACCGCTGTCCTCGACGGATAATTTCACATAGTCGCCAATGGGCAAAAACTCGCTACCCATCGCAGCGACTTCCTGATGACTCACCGCCAATGTGCTGATGTGCACCACGCCGCCCTTGGGCATCGCGTCGCGCGCATTGACGCCCAGATTGATGATCACCTGCTCCAGTTGCCCCGGGTCAGCGCGCACGGCGCCTACCCCGCGCCCGTGATGGACCTCAAGCCGGACGGTCTCGCCAAGCAATCGCTTCAGCAAGCTGGATACGTCGGCCACAACATTTGCCAGTTGTAATATCTGCGGACGCAATGTCTGCTGACGCGAGAACGCAAGCAACTGGCGTGTCAGGCTGGCCGCGCGATTTGAATTGTTCTTGATCTGCTGGATATCATCATAATCGCCATCGCCGGGCTGGTGCCGCAGCAGCATGAGGTCGCAATATCCGATAATCGCGGTCAGGATGTTGTTGAAATCATGCGCAACACCGCCCGCCAGCTGCCCGATCGATTCCATCTTCGTTTGTTGGGCGAGCTGCCGCTTCAGGGTTATCTCTTCGCTATTATCCTTAAGTCCAAGCAGAACCGCCGCGCCGCCAAGCCCGCGCACGCCAGCGATAGAGAGCGCAATGACTTCATCGGGTCGCTCTTTCAAGCGAATGGCGATGTCGCCTGATGTCATGGGCCCGCTGCCATAACGGCGAATGCTATCCAAGACCACGCCCTTGTCTTCAGAAATAACCAGATCGCCCGGATATGGAGGCAATTTGGTCGGTTCTACATCCAGCACGCGTGCAAATGCCTCATTGGCAAACAGGAACCGGCCATCGCGATCAACCAGCGCCAGCCCCAAAGGCAGTGTGGAGAGCAATTGCTCAACATGTGCAAGCGCGAGGCCGCGGTCGACCTTTGCGCTGTCCTCGTCCACCGCGAGCAGCAAGGCGGAGCCTTCCACATCATGTGCGTTCAATGGCACGTGCAAAAGCCGGATAGGCAAGCCGCGACGTCCTTCGCGTTCAAAAAAGACGCTGCCCTTGTCATCCATCCGCACAAAATCTACGAATGAACGGCCCGTGAGGGGATATTGATCCGTGCCCGTTGCGCGCAACGCAAAAGCAGCGTTTGCCGCACGAACGCAGCCGTCGGGACCAACGGAGACAGCCATGACGCCGCTGCCCGACATGGCACGCCCGATACGTCCGGTAATCAGCTCGATCGCAAGGCTTTCAATGGCAATCCGCTCAATGGGCGTGAGTCTCCATAATAGATATTCGTCAGAAGCGCCCGCGCGTGCCACCTTCACGTTATAGGCGCGGTGGTCCTTCGTTATAGTATCGATCTGGGCACTGCCGTCGCGCCATGCGGCACGACCTGCCGCGACCATCAAAGATTGGCTCGATTCATCCACCCCCAGATCCGGTGGCGCTTTGAGTCCGGGAAACGCTTTGGTGAATTGATCATTTGCGCATACCAGCCGACCAGCAAGGTCACTTATGGCGATTGCAGCGTCGCTCAACTGCGTGGCAGCGTGCGCAATGGACCAGTCAGGCGGCGAAACATTGACGACATCCTCGACCGAGCCCGCATCACGGAAAAAGTGAATGAGCGCGCCGGCCGCAATGATGATGGCGGAGCAGGAACCGACAAGAATGATGTTGCCCGTCGAAAACCACAATATCGCCAACGACAATAAGGTTGCGAGCGCCAACACCGCCAGCTGACGCACATCCAGCTTGGAGGACGGGTCCATATCCCCGCCAAACATCTGGAATTGAGTCGGCGGGGATATCTTGTTCAAGGCGGTTCCTTACCAGATGCGAACGCGGTCCTCAGGCTTGAGGTACAATTTTCCGTCTGCTTTTGGCTGGAACGCATCGTACCATTTGTCAAGATTGCGAACGACCCATGCGCGTTGTTCCGACGGGCTGTGCGGGTCGGTGATCAAACGCTGACGCAAATTGGCCTCACGATAATTGCGGCGCCATACTTGTGCCCAGCCAAGGAAAAAGCGCTGATCGCCGGTCATTCCGTCAATCACGGGTGGCTCTTTGCCGTTGAGCGACGTGCGATAAGCATCATATGCAATCGTAAGACCGGCAAGGTCACCGATATTCTCACCCAATGTAAATTCGCCTTTCACCGACGCGTCAGGGAAAATCTTGTACGCGTCATATTGCGCGATGAGCTTTTTACCGGCGGCTTCAAACGCTTTGACATCACTTTCGGTCCACCAATCGGCAAGCTTTCCGGTCGCATCATATTTGGCACCCTGGTCATCGAAATGGTGACTGATTTCATGTCCGATAACCGCACCAATTCCGCCGTAATTGACGGCTGGGTCCGCCTTTGCATCAAAAAAAGGTGGCTGCAAAATTGCGGCCGGAAAAACGATTTCGTTCATCCCAAAATTGGCATAGGCATTGACTGTCTGGGGCAACATGCCCCACTCCCAACGACGGATGGGCTGGCCAAGCTTCGACATATTGTCGTCAAAGCCCCATTGGTTCGCACGCAAATCATTGCCAAACACATCGCCGCGCACGATTTTCAGGTTCGAATAATCTTTCCACCGGTCGGGATAACCAATTTTCGTTGTAAAATTGGCCAGTTTTTCGCGGGCCTTCACTTTCGTTTCGGGCTGCATCCAGGCGAGGCCATCGATGCGGCGGCCCATGGCAGAAAGGACGTTCTTCACCAGAACGTCCATGGCGGCTTTGGTTTCGGGCGGGAAATATTTCGCGGCATAGGCTTTGCCGACTTCATCGCCCACTGTACCCTCGGTCAACGACACGCCGCGCTTCCAACGCGGTTCGCGTTTTGGCGTGCCTTGCAACGTCGTGCCGTAGAACGCGAAGGTCGTGTCCGAAACCGAGTCCGGCAACACATTTGAAAAGCTCAACAGGCTGTTGACGATCATCTGATCTTTCAAAACCGCGAGATCGGTCTCGGCATAGATTTTCGCAATGCCCGTCAGCGCGCTTGGCTGGTTCACGATGACGTCGCCAATTTTAGGGCTCAGCTTCGTCAAAATGGACGACATTTTCAGGCCCGGCGTGATGGCGTCCAATTGGGCGAGCGACATTTTGTTATATGTCTTTGTTGCGTCACTCGAATCCTCACGCGTCCACTGCACTTCGGCGATACGTTTTTCCATCGCGAAGATGGCATCCGCGCGCGCTTCGGCATTTTTTTCACCAGCCAATATCAGCATTTGTGCTAAATATGCCTTATAAGCCTTTCTGATACCTTCAAATTTATCATTTTGGACAAGATACATGTCGCGGTCAGGCAAACCTGTTCCCGCTTGATAGATTTGGAAAATATAGACGTCAGGGTTCTTGTCGTCTTGGCCGACATAACCGCCAAACAGCGCACGGACGCCATTACGCGCGGCAACAGGAAGCAGCTTTTCAAACGCTGCCTTGCTTTTCACGCTGCGCACGGTCTTCAGCCATGGCTGGATTGGCTTCAATCCCATTTTCTCGACGGTCGCCTGATCGAGATAACTTGCATAGACATCGCCTGCCTTGCTGCCAGCACGGTCTTTCTCGGCATCGAGAACCAGCTTCACCCGATCCTTCGACAAATCGTCGAGCGCGGTGAACATGCCATAGTTGGATTTATCGGCAGGAATTGGAGTATTCGCGGCCCATTTGCCGTTGGCGTAACCATAAAAATCGTCCGCAGGCGACACGCTTGTGTCCATGCCCGCGGTATCAAAACCGAAGGTGCCGAGTTGCGGGCCGTCTTTAGCCGGCGCTTGCGTGGCGTCAGATTGGCTTTGGGCAAATGCTGGTGCGGCGATCGACGCCAACGACACCGATGCTGCCAATGCGAGTTTAAGTGCGAATTTCATGTCTATGCTCCCGTGATATCATGGGGAGATTAGAGGCTCGCAGACCAAAGGCTACAAAAGTTTATCCACGAGACGCAACTGACTTCGACCGGCGTCGCCATTTGGCGCTTATCCGCCAGCGCCAGAACCAAGCCGAGAGCACATAACCGATGACAGCCGCGGCAATGGATATGATCGCGAGCCCTGCAACGCCTTGCACCAACGCCAAAGGCGCTTCGTTCCAGACATAATCACCCCATGCGGACAGCGGTGCGGAGGTCTCGATAAGTTGATAGAAGTGGCCTGAGCCATTGTTCAACCGTAGCACCGATTCACCGACATATACCGAGCCAAGCAGAATGAATGGCGTTGTGGCCGGCATACTCAGGAACGTCATGGCCGCGCCGATGGGGATATTTGCCCGAAATGGCAGCGCAAGCAGCGCAACACCAGCGATCTGGACACCCGGTATCAAAAGGAAAATCCCGACCAACAGGCCAAGAGCTACACCCCGCGGGACGGAGCGCCGCGTAAAACGCCAGAGGGCTGGATGAAACACGCGCTGCGCAAACGGCCGCAGAAAGCGGCTGCGTTCAAAGCTGTCGCGTGTGGGGGCCTGCCTGTGCAACCAGGAGTCAAACTTACTCATCCACGATCACGCATAATGCGTCCTTGCTCACGCTTCCAATCCCGTTCTTTCTCGGTCGCACGCTTATCGGGCGCCTTTTTGCCCTTTGCCAAGGCCAATTCCACTTTCGCCCTGCCGCGTCCATTGAAATAAATCGACAAAGGCACGAGCGTCATGCCCTGCCGCATCACCGCGCCATGCAGCTTGTTTATTTCACGTTCGTTCAACAGCAACTTTCTGGGCCGTTTCGGTTCATGGTTAAAGCGGTTCCCGTGGCTGAATTCGGGAATGTTCGCGTTAATCAACCAAATCTGGTCATCGCGCACTTCGGCATAGCTCTCGGCGATGGAACCTTCACCAAAGCGCAAAGATTTCACTTCGGTGCCGGTCAGGACAATCCCGGCCTCATATTTGTCATCGATATGAAAATCATAACGGGCACGCCGGTTTTCGGCGACCGTCTTAACTTTGTTGAATGCTTCGGGCTTTGGACGCGTCATTAGATAAGCCCTGCATTCTCCAAGGCGGCATCGACCTGACGACGGCTCGCCTCGCTTGGCGGAGTCATTGGCAAGCGCAACTCGGTCGGGAAACCTTCGATGACGCGTGACAACGCATATTTAATTGGGCCCGGCGATGCGTCAGAAAACAACGCCAAATGAAGTGGATACAGCTTATCATTCAGTTGGCGTGCCAAGTTATAGTCACCCGATGCACATGCCGCCTGAAATTCGGCGCATAATTTCGGCGCAACATTAGCGGTAACCGAAATACACCCGCGCCCGCCCGCGGCATTGAACGCAAGCGACTGTTCGTCGACGCCCGACAACAGGCAGAAATCAGGACCGCACGCCAAGCGGTGGTCCGTTACGCGTGGCATATCACCGCTTGCGTCCTTGATACCGATCACCGTTGGCAACTGCGCAAGGCGCGCAACCGTCTCCGGCTTGATGTCCGTCACCGTACGCGCAGGCACATTGTACAGCACGATAGGCAGGTCGTTCTTCTTGGTCATCGCCTCGAAATGCGCGTAAATGCCCTCTTGGTTGGGCCGGTTATAGTAAGGCGCGACGACCAGTCCCGCAGCCGCGCCGCTTTTCTTTGAAAAGTTAAGATGGAGAATGGCGTTATTGGTGTCATTCGACCCGCAGCCCGCAATCACGGGCACGCGTCCGGCGGCTTGCTCTATACACACTTCGATCACGCGATGATGCTCTGCATTCGACAGCGTTGATGCCTCTCCGGTCGTTCCGGCGGGCACCAGCGCGCTTGATCCTTGGTCGATTTGCCAATCGATCAACGCGCGAAAATGCTTTTCGCTAAACGCTCCGTCGCAAAAAGGAGTCACTAGAGCCGGTATCGATCCCGAAAACATAGCATAACACTTTCAATCTGAGCCATATAGGCCGTTAAAGGCTATATAGTCTTTCGTTCAGCACCTGATAAGGATGGGGCACATAATATGTCCAGCATGGTAAAGCATCTCATTTCGGCATCGATACTAATTATTCCGTTTTCGACGGCTGTGGCAGCGCAACAAAGTGATGGCATAGTTTGGCAGCGCGGTACGGGAGACAGCGCGGCAGCTTCGCCTACGGCGCAAAAACCTCAGGCCCCGGCCGTGCAATATGACCCAAGCGAGGGCCAAGTCCCGGCCGCGTTGCAGCGTTGGAAAATGCTCAGCGCTTCCGGCAATTTCAGCTTTGGCGAATATGCGTCATTTCTGATGCGCTATCCCGATTGGCCAAATAGCGATGAGATGCGCAAGAACGCAGAACAGGCGATCAATCCTTTGTCCTTGTCGCCCAGTCAGGTTGTGGCCTTCTTTGACCGTTTGCCTCCGCTCACCAACGCGGGACGCGCCCGGTTCGCAATTGCGCTCCACGCGTCGGGCGACACATCGCGCGCTGAAGAACAAGCGCGCGCGGCATGGCGCGGTGGTGCCCTTAACGATGACGACGAAGCACGTATGTTCCGCATCGCCGGCAAACATTTTACGTCCGCTGACCATGACGCCCGCGTTGATCGCTTGTTATGGTCGGGCTCAACCCGTGGCGCAGAACGCTGGATAGCCTACACCTCTCCGCAACGTCGCCCTGCGTTTGTTGCCGCGCTCGCCACGCGCTTAAAGGCCGCTGATGCCGATCAAAAGGTTCAGGACGCCGGATCACTGGCGAACAGTGAAGCGAGCCTAATCGCTGCGAGAGCAGACTCCATGCGGTCCTCTGGCAACAGCATCGGTGCGCGCGAATTGCTGGCAAACCGGGCCAATCTGGCTGCGCCAGTACCTGTTCTGAAGGACTGGTATCAATTGCTGCTAACACATGCGCAGGCAGCCGCGAATGACGGCCAATATGACCTCGCTTACCGCATAGCGTCACGCGTTGACGACGCAACGCCACGTGGGGTCGCTATGGTCGATCAAGATATCGCCACACGCGATCGCTATACCAGCCTGACATGGCTTGCGGGCATGAC
>JBEEIJ010000152.1:0-3807 GCA_041169905.1 Pseudomonadota bacterium
GGGATAACCGGCGCGCCACTTGCCACTGCGGCTGCAAATGCAGCTTGGTCCGCAAGACGCAGGTCACGGCGTAGCCAAACGATGACGGGCGCGATCATTTGCGTTCAACTCCAATGGGAAAGAACATACTGAATCGGTCGCCAACCAGCGGGTCAGAAAAGCGCTGGTCAGAGACCTTCAACCTCGTGTCCGTGCCTTCGCCGACAATCTCGGCAACGGGCATACGTGACCAGAACAACAGGGGCGATCCGCGAACGATATGTGTCTCAAAAGCGATGGCATCTTCACGTCCCATATAATGAGCCCGAACTGCGCCATCGATGCGCGCGCCATGCAACGGCGTGTACGTGCCCTGCCCATAATGGCGGTCGTCGCGCCAAAGCATTTCACGTTTCCAAAATTGCACGGGGACAGGATTGGCAACAACCAGAGTGGGCACGATCTTATGTTGTTTCTGAACGGCTTGGGCGGTCAATTGCTCCGCCCTGCCCGTGATCAGTCCATTGGCTAAGATATACGCGCAAATGGCGGCAAAACTGGCCAAAGCCGGTGCGCGCCAGTTTGCGCCTCCCTTATGGTCGCGGCGACGCGAAACCCAAACGCCGCATATCAGCGCAGCCCACAGCCAGATATCGATGATGAATAACGTATCGCCATAAAACCATTGGCTCGAAAATGGCTCAAGCAAGCGGATCCCGTAACTGTTGAACCAGTCGAACAGCGGATGGCTCAAGCATCCGATATAAGCTAAGGCCAATAACCAGCCCTTATGCACCGGCAACCTTGTCACAGGCCGCTTTCCACGTCTTTCCTGCCAGCGATCAAACCACAGCATGATGCCCCACAAGATCAGCGGTAGCACCAACATCGCGATTGGGCCGTGCGTTTGGCCGCGCCGGATTGCCAAATGCTGCTGCCCGCCCAGCAGAACCGCCACGGCGTCAATATCGGGGATGTTCGCAGCAATAATCAGCGTAGGCATGGCAAGACCCGTTTTGCGCTTCAGGCCCATCTGCCCAATAAGCGCGCCAACAAGGCTGTGTGTGAGATTATCCATGCGGGCTAGCTGGCCGAATGCTGCTTGGGTTGCAATACGGCGTTATCGCCATAAAGCATTTTGTTCACGCAGAGGCGCAGAGTCCGCAGAGATTTAAAATTTCTGCTCTGCGAACTCTGCGCCTCTGCGTGAAAACCTAAATCTCCGGATGGCCCTCAGCGACTGTCCAGGTTTGTCCCTTTGCCAGCAGCTTGCCGAGGTCAGGTGATTTACCTGCACTGGCCGACTCGTTCTGCGCGATGACGGCGTCGTTATACGTCGGGCGTGGATCGTCGTACAGGACGCCGAGTGCCATGGGGAATTCGCCAAATGGCATTTCGACAAGCATGTGCGCGAGCGAACGGTTGGTCACGTCGTGGACGATAACGCCCGCACTCTGCCAATCACCATCGACGACATCGACAACCTTCAACGTCAGGCCAACATTGTCGAGCGCAATGCCTTTGGTACCGCCCGATTTTTCGCTGCCGAACAACATTGGCTCGCCATTGCGCAGCCACAATTGGTGGCCGTCCGCACCCTTTGGCGCAGCGAAGTCTTCAAATACGTCCTTGTTGTACACAATGCAGTTCTGGAAGATTTCGATGAACGCCGCGCCGCGATGGGCGTGCGCAGCCTTCAGAACTTCTGGCAGATTCTTCGAAACGTCAAAGCCGCGCGCAACAAACCGGGCACCTGAACCAAGCGCAAACGCGCATGGCGTCGCTGGACGATCAACCGAGCCATAAGGGGTCGACGGGCTATTGGTGCCAACGCGCGATGTTGGCGAATATTGGCCCTTGGTCAGGCCGTAAATCTCATTGTTGAACAGCATGATCTGGCAATCCAGATTGCGGCGCAGCAAATGCATCGTGTGGTTGCCGCCGATCGACAGCGCATCGCCATCGCCGGTGATAATCCACACATCAAGATCGGGATTGGCGAGCTTTACACCCGTCGCAACCGCAGGCGCGCGGCCGTGAATGGTGTGGAAGCCATAGGTTTCCATATAATATGGAAAGCGCGACGAGCAGCCGATGCCGCTGATGAACACGGTATTCTCGGGCGTGCCACCGATTTCAGGCATGGTGCGCTGCACCGCCTTCAAAATCGCATAGTCACCGCAACCGGGGCACCAGCGAACTTCTTGGTCGGTTTCCCAATCCTTGGGCGTTGTCGCTTTAACGGGGGTCATATCGTTCATGATAAAGCACTCTCAATCGCGGCTTCAATTTCGGCGATGGTAAATGGTTGGCCAGACACTTTGTTCACGGGCTGCGCATCCACAAGGAACTGGTCACGCAATATGGTCTTCAACTGGCCCGTGTTCATTTCGGGCACGATGACCTTGTCAAAGCTCTTCAGCAACTCGGCCATGTTTTTGGGCATGGGCCAGATATGGCGAATGTGGACATGCGCGACATCAATGCCTTCTGCGCGCTTGCGACGCACCGCTTGCTTGATGGGTCCATAGGTTGATCCCCAGCCAACGACAGCGAGCTTCGCGCCTGCTGCGCCCTGCTCAACGATCTGGTCAGGAATGCTGTCCGCGACGCCGTTTACCTTGGCCGACCGGATGTCGGTCATCGCCTGGTGGTTGGCGGGTGCATAGTTGATGTGGCCGGTATCGACTTCTTTTTCGATACCGCCAATGCGGTGCAGCAATCCGGGCGTGCCGGGCTTCACCCATGGGCGCTTCAATTTATGGTCGCGCGAATAAGGCTTGAAGCCATCTTCGGGCACGCTTTCCAGAAACTCGACCGGGAACGGCTTATACTCTTCCAGATCGGGTACGAGCCAAGGCTCAGCCGCGTTGGCGATATAACCATCCGTAAGCAGCATGACGGGCGTCATATACTCAACCGCAATCCGCACAGCTTCCACCGCGCAGTCGAAGCAATCAACGGGCGAGCGCGCTGCAATCACGGGCATCGGTGCGTCACCGTTGCGGCCATATACCGCCTGATACAGATCGGACTGCTCGGTCTTGGTTGGCAGGCCAGTCGAAGGGCCGCCACGCTGGCTGTTGACGATGACCAAGGGAAGCTCGGTCATGATGGCAAGGCCCATAGCCTCACCCTTCAACGCGATGCCGGGACCTGATGAACTGGTAACGCCCAACTGACCCGCATAGCTTGCGCCGATGGCCGAACAAATGGCGGCAATTTCATCTTCGGCCTGGAATGTGGTGATGCCATATTCT
The DNA here is from genome assembly GCA_041169905.1 of Pseudomonadota bacterium. Taxonomy (GTDB): domain Bacteria; phylum Pseudomonadota; class Alphaproteobacteria; order Sphingomonadales; family Sphingomonadaceae; genus Sphingorhabdus_B. The sequence continues at coordinate 3,240 of JBEEIJ010000152.1, forward strand.
TTCAAGCGGCTGAGGTGATGCAAAATCGCTGACGCTGGCGTGATCGGATAACCGCCGAAGAACATCTTGAGGCCAGCGAGCTGCGCCCCTGCAACCAAACCAAATGAGATTGACTCAGCGCCCGTCACCGTCCGGTACAGACCCGCAGGCGCAGGCGCGGCATCGACGTGATATTGCTTGAGCGGTCCAGCCAGTTCAGCCGTCTCGCCATAAGCGTGACCAGCATTCAGCGCCGCGATATTGGCGTCGGCCAACACCTGATTCTTGGCGAATTTTGCGTTCAGCCAATCAATAATCGGCTGACGATCACGATCGAACATCCACAAAGCAAGACCAAGCGTCCACATATTCTTACAACGCAATGCGTCTTTGTTGCCCATGCCGAATGGCTTGACGGCTTCCAGCGTCAACGCGCTGATGTCGAACGCCAGCACTTGCCATTTCGCAAGGCTGCCATCTTCAAACGGGTTGGTTGTATATTTGGCCTTATCCAAGTTGCGCTGGTTAAACTCGCCAGTGTCCGCGATAATCAAACCGCCTTCGCGCAATGACCCGACATTGGTTTTCA
>JBEEIJ010000153.1:0-7513 GCA_041169905.1 Pseudomonadota bacterium
GCAAAGGCAAAGCCCTTGCCCTCTTCGCCGCCCAATATGGCGTCCGCAGGCAGCTTCACATCTTCCATGATGATATCGGCGATATGACTACCCGCCTGCCCCATTTTCTTGTCGGACTTACCGACGGTGATGCCAGCGGTGTCCATGGGGACGATAAAGGCCGAGACATGCGCGTTTTTGGGTAAGGCTTCCTTGCTTGTCCGCGCCATGATCAACGCGACATTCGCGAATGGCGCATTGGTGATGTACCGTTTTGTACCGTTCAGCACCCAGCCATTGCCTGACTTCACCGCTGTGGTCTGCATCGCCGCAGAGTCGGACCCGGACCCTGGTTCGGTCAGACCAAAGGACGCAATTTCGCCAGCTGCCAAACGTGGCAGCCATTCCGCCTTTTGCGCATCAGTCCCGCCATTTTTGAACGCGGAACACACCATCCCGACATTGATGGACGTGACCGAACGAAAGCATGGTGCCGCGTAGCTGAATTCACGCATCGTGCGGATATATTGCTGAATATTCATGCCAGCGCCGCCATATTCTTCGGGAACCGTCAACCCGAACAACCCGAGGTCACGCATTTCGGCCATGATCGCTTCAGGGATCAATTCCGTTTCGAGCACTTCCTTTTCCGCCGGAATCAACCGTTCACGAATATAACGTCGCAGCTGTTCCGTGAATTGTTCGAAAATGTCGTTATCCATTATATTCCTCTCCGCTCCCGTGCGAAATATGCGCTTCGCCATGGATTACTGTTCGTTTTTGAAATTCAAAAGTACCCGTTCGACAAAACCATGACATTGCGTTCAACGCGGCTGCCTCCGTTCCGGCGGAATAGCCTGCGCGCCAGGGCGCCGAGGGTCTGCGGCACCTAAAAATAGACCATTCTCGATCATGATGGATTGCGCACTGCCCATCGTTTCGTCGGAGGTGATGGTGTGCCCTAAGCTCTGCAAAACACGCACCGTATCGGCATTGAAATTTGGTTCAACGCGCAATTTATCGCTGGTGTCCTGATAAATGCGGGGCTGATGGGTGGCTTCTTCGACATTGAGATTGAAATCGACGACGTTGACGATCACTTGCATGACCGTATTGATGATCGTGCTGCCGCCCGGCGTGCCGGTTATGAGCCAAGGCTTGCCATTTTTCATGACAATTGTCGGCATCATCGTCGACAGCATCCGTTTCCCCGGAGCCATGGCATTCAGGGGGGGTGGCAAGCCGTCGCGCAGAGCTTTTGCAGCCTGTGCATGCGAGAAGTTGTTCATTTGATTGTTCAGCAGCACGCCCGTTCCGGCGATCATCACGCCCGAACCGAAATCAGCGCCCAAAGTGTAGGTCGTTGACACCACATTGCCCTGCGCGTCCGCCACGGAGAAATGGGTGGTCGACGGGCTTTCATATTTTAATGGATCCCCCACACCCATTTGCGTGACCGGCTTGGCTTTGTCGGGGTCGATGAGCTTGGCGCGTGAAAGGGCGTAGCTTTTTGAAATGAAACCCTTGATCGGCGTGGTAACGAAATCAGTATCGCCCAAAAAAGCATAGCGATCCGCATATCCCAGCTTCATCGCCTCAGCCATGATGTGCAGCGACTTGGCTGCACCGACGCCATTCTGTTTCAGGTCAAAATTCTCAACGATGTTGAGCATATTGAGCAATGTCGCACCGCCTGCGCTGGCTGGTGGCGCCGTTACAATATCAAGGCCACGATATGTCCCGCGCAATGGCTTGCGCTCAATCGCGCGATAGGCGGCCAAATCTTCTGTGGTAATCAATCCGCCATTGGCTTTCATGTCGGCGGCAAATCGATCCGCAACCGGACCCTTATAAAAACCATCCGCCCCGCGCTTTGCAATTTGCGTCAGCGTCCATGCAAGGTCTGGCTGCTTCAGCCTTTCCCCTGCCCGATATAGCGCGCCGTCAGGCTTGTAATAAGCGGCTTTGGCAGCCGTGCTGGTCGACAGGCGCTCTTTTCCCCAACCAAACACAAAGGCTTCGTCCGGCGTCAGGATCACGCCGTCGCGGGCCAGCGCGATTGCAGGCGCGACGACGTCTGACCAGCGCATTTTGCCATATTTTTTATGCGCCATATACAGGCCTGCAACCGTTCCGGGGACCGACGGGGCCAAATAACCACGACTGGCGATTTGCGATTCTTGGCCCTGGTTATCCAAGAACATTGCAAGCGTTGCGGCCTTTGGTGCGACCGAACGGAAATCGAAAAAGACTTGCTCCCCGCTCTTGGCATCATGCACCAGCATGAAGCCGTCGCCACCGATATTGCCCGCGCGCGGGAGCGTGACCGCCAAAGCAAAGCCAATGGCGACAGCGGCGTCCACCGCATTGCCGCCACGGCGTAATATGTCCGCGCCGACTTCTGACGCGATGGCATTTTGTGAAACCACCATGCCCTGTTCGCCAACGACGGGGGAATGGATGCTGGGATATTCGAGCAGCTGTTTCTTCTGCGCAACGACTGGGGATGCCGTCAACGCGACCATGGACAGCAATAGGACGCCCGCACGTGACCATTTTCCGATAATCTTCATCTTCAAACTCCTCCCAGCAATCGCGCAGCCCGTTCAACCGATCCCATCGCATATGTCCAAATCAACATGCCATGTCCTACGTTGATTGTAACCCTTGGCGCAATGGTCCTGATAATGGGAAGCACGTTGGCCGTCATGGGCAATTGAGGCTCAAGGCCCAATTGAAAACCCGCAAGGCAGCTTTCAAGGAACCGTTGCTGCGTGCGTCGCTGCCGAACAATCATACATCTCCCCATAACTTCGGGCTAAGCATCTAAGTGCCGTTGCACAGGCGCGCACCTTATGGATGCAATGCCTTTTTGACCTCCTCAACGAACTGCAGCCCCAATCGCGATGGCTGTCTATCCTCCAGCCAGATGGCATGGACCCCGAACTGCATTTCCGGCGAAATGGAGAGTGCCTTCAGGCCGTCGCTTGCCATTGATTGCGCGGTGAACTGATCAACGATCGCAACCCCCGACCCGAAACGGACCAACGCCGCTGCGATATAATAAGTGCTCACCGATATGATCTTGCGCACATCAACCTGTGCTTTTTCCAAAGCGGCTTCAACAAGATCGCCAATGGGACCGCTGCCGTTGACGCTGACTATGTCCATGCCGCTCAGTTCGTTGAGTTTCAGCGAGCTTTTATCGGACGAAAACTTGCCCGGCTGGCAGATCAGAAAAAGCCGCGCCGCCGATAGCTTTTCCAGTTTCAGTCGCGGGTGTTCGGGCGGATCATAGCCAATCGAAAGGTCGCATTCACGCTCATACAGCGCGCGTGATGTGTCGTTATGGTGCAGGGTTTTGACGTCGAAGGTAACGTTGGGATATTTTGTGCGGAATGCCGCAATGGCGCGCGGTGCCACTTCAAGTCCCAGCGATGGTGCCACGCCTATCCGCAGATGCCCCGTGCCTGTGTTGCGCAAATTGTTCGCGGTGACCTGCAGTGAGGATATGCGGCTGAAGACCTCATCTACTTCACGAAACAGCGCATGCGCTTCGTCGGTTGGAACCAAACGTCCACGCACCAGATTGAACAGACTGATACCAAGCTGCGATTCTGTGTGCCGCAATACTTTACTGACGGCTGGCTGCGAGACATTTAACCCGCGCGCGGCCGCACTGATTGAGCCGTTCGCGTAAACGGCGTGAAAAACTTCAATCTGCCTCAGTCTCATGTGGGCAAGTTAGCGGCGCAATTTCTGCGCCGCTAATTGCCAAGCAGTCGTTATGTCGGACCGCTTTATCAAAACTCTTTCGACAACTCGAAATAGACAAACCGGCCGACAGCATCGTGCAACGATCCCAAGAAGCCATAGTTCGTCGATGCAAGCGGAGGCTGCTTATCGAACAAGTTACGCGCGCCTACGCGGAACCGTGTGCCCGAAAATGCACCCTGATCCTCACCGGCGCGATATTGCACATAGGTATTGACCGTCGTGACGCTGTCTAACTTGAAAAACTGATCGGCTACCTTAATCGTTCCCGTGTCGAAAACAGCGCCGACATAATTGACCAAGACGCCTGCACTGACGGGGCCTGATTTCCAAGTCAGGTTTCCGCTCATGCGCCATTCTGGATTGCCGTTTACCTGAATCTGGCTTCCGGCTTGCGTAATCGTCACGCCTGTTCCCAATGTTCCGGCTGCGTTTGCCGCGATCAATTGTGCCTGCAGTTCAGATGCCGACTGTTCATATGTCAGCAGCTTGGACGCGTTGAGGTCGATGTTAAAACTGCCCAATAATGTATTGCGCACATCATAGCTGACGCCGAAATCCAGGCCTTCCAACTCGCGCAGTCCAAGGTTGAAATAATCATCCTTAACATAATCGATGGTGCCGATCACTTGCGTACCAACCGGCGCCAGACGCACGACATTCGGGTTGCTGCGTCCGCCCAGCCGTTCGAGAAGGTCGAACAAAATCTGGTTTTGCGCGCCTTGCAGGCCGATGACGCCCTTCGAACGCAATGACCAATAATCCGCCGTGAAAGTGAGGTTGCGGAAAGGCTGGATAATGATACCCGCCGACAAGGTTTCGCCATTTTCAGGTGTCAGGTTCTGATTGCCTGAACGCACTTCAAGCGTGCTAATACCGCTGCAGGTTGTCGCCGGGTTCAGGCGGCAAGCGGCAAAGTCAGTACGCGTATTTGCGACCTGTGTTCCAGCGCTATAAAATTGCGCAAGATTCGGTGCGCGGAAATTCTGTGACCATGCTGAACGAAGTTTGATGCCGTCCATCACGGTCCATGCACCAGCAACCTTGGTCTTGAACACATTTCCAAAGTCGGAATAATGTTCATCGCGGGCCGCAACTTGCAGATCAACTGATTGGATCAGCGGTATTTCCATATCGTCCGAAATCAACGGTACGGCGAGTTCGGCATATGCCGACACTACGGTACGACGCGCCTTTACATCCGGCGCAGGGCTGGCGCCCATGATATCGGTGCCATAGCGAATACCCGAAACGCTGTCCGTGTACGTCGTTGTGCCATCCAGACGGTTATCCCGGTTATCCGAATAGGTTTCGCGCCGGGCTTCGAGACCGCTTGCGAAGCCTACGCCACCGGCAGGCAGGCTAAAGATATCGCTGTTGGAAATGCGGAAATCCCATGTGCCAAGCGATGTCGTGCTGATGCGGTGCACATCGACCAGGAAGGACTGAATGGTGGCCGCACTGTTCGGGGTGCCATCGCCAATCGAATAATTGAGCTGATTGCCACCATTGAACGGGTTGTATGCATCGGGGGTCGACCGTGCGAGCGCGGCCTGAAACAGCGTGTTGCTGACGGCATTTTTTGTATGATCGTCGGTGCGCGCCCAAGAATAAGAGGCCGCCGAATCCCATTTGAAATTGCCCCACTCGCCGCGTACGCCGATCAGTGAGCGGATGCTGTCATCGGTTACGACGAATGTACGCGGGCCGGTATCGACTGGGCGATAGTTTGTGATACGCAGCGCAAGCCCCGTCGTTGGTACGCCGGTCAGTCCGGGCAAACGATTGGGGTTGTCTACGCCGTTGAACGTGGTTGGACCGAAGGGATTGTAATAATTGGTGGTCGGGACCGTAATAACTGAACTGGAAATCGGCGCAGATTGTTCACGCTGTCCTTCAAGCTTGGCATTATAATAGCCGAGTTCGCCAAAGAGTTCGACCGATCCGATATCCTGACGGAAGGTGCTGAAAAGATTGATGCGGTCAAGACCGCCGCGGATCGTGCGATCGGGGTTTTCATCGTAACGCAAAACACGGCTCGTGGTTCCTGTAATACCGCCACTCTTCAAACAAAGATTGCCGTTGAAGACCGCGCTTGAACAGCCAGCTGCAGTATTTGTGATCGGTTCGATGTGGAAAACGCCCGAAGTCGTCAATGCTGTCGTCGATGTGCCTTGGCGAATGGTGGGTGACGGAACGGCCGTTACTGTAAATGCGCCCCAAGGCGATGACGTTGAACGGTTGTCGAAACCAGTGTCGGCTTCCCAAGGTGTCCCGACCAGCGCGGGCATATGATTTTCACTTGCCGAAAATGGCCGTTCGCTTGCGAATAAAGGCGTCCGCTTTGTCAGACTGCCAAAAAATGTGAAGCGCCCGCCGGATTTGGTTTTGAAACCGGCCTTGATTGCGCCGGTTTTTTCATTCGTTCCGTCAGCAGAGCCGTAACGCGTGTCAAAGCGCAGTCCTTCATATCTATCGTCCGTGACGACGTTGACCACACCGGCCACGGCGTCCGCGCCGTAAACAGCAGCAGCACCGTCGCGCAAAACTTCGATCCGGCGCGTCGCACCAACAGGAAGCGAGTTCGTGTTTGCTGTCTGTACCGGAACAAAATTCTCTGTCTGCGTGCCGGGCGTCAAAATCATGCGGCGTCCGTTGACCAGAACCAACGTGTTGCCGGTGCCGACACTGCGCAGGTTGATCGAGGCGTTGTCGCCGCGCGCATCGTTAAGGTTACCGGTCGTCCGAGCCTCTTGGAACTGGACATCACCTGCTTGCGGAATGGACCGGAACAGATCATCACCCGAAACGCTGCCCGTGGCGGCGATGCGGTCTTCGCTCAGCACGGAGACCGGAAGGGTTTCAGCAATTTTTGAGCCTTCGATGCGGCTGCCCACAACCACGATGGCTTCGGTCGATTCGGCTTCTGCTTCCGGTTGGCCCGCAGATTGCGCGAATGATGGTGCGGATACGATGATGGAACAACCGATTAACAAACCGGCACGCATTGAAATTTTGGACACTGTAAATTGCCTCCCTCTGCCGCCCCTTGCGGCTTATGCATTTAATCCCGAATTGCACCAATCCCTCACATTGACAAGCAATAGTCATTACAATTTTGTGAATAATCCATTCCATATGGTTATGGATTAATCACCAGTTGTTTATGGGAAGGCGCGCGCAGAAGAGAACATGCCGATGACATGCCTATTGCGTTATCAGGTTATTAGCGGTCCTACTGGAGCCCCCCCTCACGCGAACCGCGCGCTCGCTCCGTCTGCGCTCCCACCGCAGGCAATTTTGTGACGGCTAAACTGACAACGGGTGGATGGAGGTGAATGCCCCCGCGATGGACACCATTGAATACGCATTCAATATTTGATATCCTCTCTTATGCATGAAATTAAAACTGATCGTCGCCAACATATCATCGCTTCCGCTATCGGTGTTTTGGCTGAATATGGAATAGTTGAATTTACGTTCAACAAAGTTGCACGCCATGCCGGTATCTCAGCAGCTTTGATCGTCCATTATTTCACGAGAAAGGAAGCGTTGCTCGAAGCCGCCTTCCGCTCCGTAGTGCGTCAATTGAACAATCAGGCGACGGCGCGTCTCCGGCTCGCTGCTGGGCCACGCGCGCGGATACAGGCGCTGGTGGACTCCCATCTTGGGCATAATGATTTTTCCGAAGAAACCGCCCGGGTTTGGCTGTCTTTTTGGGGACAGGCGCTGCATGTTCCGCAACTGGCGCGGGTGCAGC
>JBEEIJ010000154.1:0-2683 GCA_041169905.1 Pseudomonadota bacterium
CATGCCTTCGCGCTTTTGCGTCAGCTGCGCCAAGCCGGAATTTCGGCCGACATGATTGCAACTGGCTCACCGAAAAAGCGTTATGACAAGGCCGTCAAGCAGAGCCCGGCGGCTATCCTGCGCGTCAATGAGGATGGCTATTACGGGATGTCCGGTGAAGGCAATAATGACCGGCTTAAGAGCGTACTTCAGTCGCGCGCATGACCAAAATCTCCCCGCAACGTATCGCGCTTATTGAATCGCGCTTTTCCGAGCTTGAGGCGCGGATGGCTTCGGGGCAGTTGGAGGGTGATGCCTTTGTCACGGCATCCAAGGAATATTCGGAATTGGAACCGGTCGCCAAGGCGGCTGCCAATGTCCGGCGACTGCGCAAGGAAATCGAAACCTTGCAGCATATGTCGAAGGATTCCTCTGATCCCGACCTGCACGAAATGGCGCTCGAGGAACTGGAGGATGTCAGTCATCAGTTGCGCGAGGCCGAAACCGCTTTGGCCATTTCGCTCCTGCCGAAAGATGCCGCCGATGACCGGCCGGCCATGCTCGAAATTCGTGCGGGCACGGGCGGTGATGAAGCGGCGTTGTTCGCCGGTGACCTGTACCGCATGTACGAACGCTATGCCGCGGGGCAGGGGTGGAAGATCGAACCTATCTCGATCAGCGCGTCCGATGTTGGCGGGTTCAAGGAAGTTGTTGTCGCGATCAAGGGCAATGGTGTTTTCGCCAAGCTGAAATATGAAAGCGGCGTCCACCGCGTGCAGCGCGTGCCCGTGACCGAAAGCGGTGGCCGCATTCACACCAGCGCAGCGACGGTCGCGGTGCTGCCGGAGCCGACCGAAGTGGATATCCAAATCGAGGCGCGCGACCTGAAAATCGACGTGTACCGTGCGTCGGGTGCAGGCGGACAGCACGTCAACACCACGGACTCGGCCGTGCGCATTACCCATTTGCCGACGGGCATTGTTGTGACCTGCCAAGACGGGCGCAGCCAGCACAAGAACAAAGACCAAGCGATGCAAGTGCTGCGCGCGCGCCTGTACGAAAAGGAACGCGAGGAAGCCCAAGGCGCGGAAGCCGAAGCCCGCAAAGCGATGGTTGGCTCAGGCGACCGGTCGGAACGCATCCGCACCTATAATTTCCCGCAAGGCCGCGTGACTGACCACCGGATCAACCTGACGCTGCATAAGCTTCCGGAGATATTGGAGGGTGGTGGCCTTGGTGAATTGGTCGCGGCGTTGATTGCCGAGGATCAGGCCGAGCGCATGGCGGGTCTGTCGGATTAAGCCTGTAGCCTCGCTCCCGTCATCCTGAACTTGTTTCAGGATAACGCACCGTCGTTGCCTGTTATCCTGAAACAAGTTCAGGATGACGAAATGGCGTTAAGTGGCTTCAGATCACCAAACGCCCATGGTCCAACTTCGGCAACACATAACGTGCAAACATGTCGCATTCGTTGATGTGCGGGTAACCCGACAAAATGAACGCTTCGATGCCGACGGCGCGATATGCCTCGATTTTGGCGAGCACTTGGTCCGGGTCGCCAACGATCGCAGCGCCGCAACCTGAACGTGCACGGCCAATTCCGGTCCACAGATTATCTTCCAGATATCCGTCGTTCGCTTCCGATTGCGCGCGCAATTCGGCCTGATGCGCCACACCGAAGGTTTGCGTATCCAAGGATTTGTTGCGGATTGCTTCGCCTTGCTGCGCATCCAGCTTGGACAAGAGACGGTCCGCATAGGCCCGCGCTTCGGCTTCGGTTTCACGCACAATGACATGCGCGCGGAAGCCATATTTCAACGTCCGTCCAAATTTTGCCGCGCGCGCGGTCATGTCGTCGACAAGGTCCTTTGCACCCTGAACCGTTTCCGGCCACATCAAATAGACATCGCAACCTTCGGCAGCCGCGTCCTTTGCCGCGGGCGATAGACCACCGAAATACAACGGCGGGCATTTGCCGCTGACGGTCTTCATACGTGGCGGGTCAAGATCGATTTTATAATGTTCGCCATCAATCGACAGATGCTCGCCGTTCAACAATGTCTTGAGGATGTGCATCGCTTCGACCGTCCGGCGATAGCGCGGTTCGCTGTCCATCTTGTCACCCGGCAAGTCAGACGAGATGATGTTGACGTTCAACCGCCCACCGGAAATCTGGTCAAGCGTGGCAATCTGCCGCGCCAATTGCGGAGGCCAGCTTTCGCCAATGCGCACCGCCATTAGCAATTTGATGCGTGTTGTCAGCGTCGCAATCGCGCTGGCAAAAGCAGTGGTATCCAACCCGAGCGCGTAGCCCGAGGGCAGCAATATATTGTCGAACCCGCCCTTTTCGGCAGCGAGCACGATATTGCGGCAATGCTCCCAACTCGACGCGAGCATGGGATCGGGTAGCCCCAGAAACTCATAATCATCGTCGCATAATGCTGAGAACCAGCTGACTTCGATTGGGTTTTTCATGGCAGGGGAACTCCTCGCGCGGCGACCAACACGCTATACCAGTCCGCGCGGGTCCATTTGATTTTGAAGGCATCGGCAGCCTCAATGATGCGTGCCGGATTTTGCGAGCCGACAATCGGGATTGGGCGGGCAGGGTGCGCCATGATCCAGCTATAGGCCGCTGCGGTGCGCGAAACGCCATGTGCTGCCGCAACGCTCGACAAGGCTGCCGCAACATTTTGTTCGCGTG